>CP144143.1:2400000-2714042 GCA_028485475.2 Chitinophagaceae bacterium C216 | reverse complement strand
GAGTGTGCTGTCCAAAAGCTCGGCAATTTTTCGGGAAGCACCCTCAATGGAATTTTCCAGCAGGCTGAATAATTCGGTTCCCTGTAATCTTTGAACTATGGCTACCGTTGTTTCCTTTTGGTCTGTTTCCAGTTTTTCTTTTTGGAGCAACACCCCCACGGAGTTTAGTTCTTCAAAGGTAACCCCTTGGGCAAAACCGTCATCGCCACCGGATGTTCCGTACCTGTTCCATTCTTCTTCCTCTTCCTCAAAATCAGGCATATTACTGAAAACTTCGTCCAGCTCTTCCTGCGGAACCTGAATACCTACGTCTTCATTTTCGTCGTATTCGATGTCTAAATTAGCGGGGTTTATCTCTGGTTCCTGAATTTGGCGTTCATTGGCAGTGTTTGGCTGCGAAAGTCGCATTACAGGTTTGGGCTGCCCCATAATATCGGGCAGGTTCGGATTGACTTTTTCCTGTTTTGGCTTTTGCTCCGACCGTTTCTTAATTACAATCTTGTCCTGCAAAAGCAGGGCTATGACTATCAGCAGGCATATCACGATTAGTATTTCCATAGCTACAAAATGGGTTTAAAACGTTCGTTGAAATAATTTGTAATATCATCGCCAAACTCCCTGAAGTGGTGTTCAAGGATATTGTCAATGTAGGAATAGAGGGTTGTTTTTTCCTCCCTTGTCAATTGTACAATGCGGAGCAACCGTTCGTGGTATTCCGGACGAATGTAAACGACCTTGCCACTACGACCGGATGGGAACCGATTGACCAGAAATGTTTCCTCGTAGTCCGCTTTTTTTGATGAACTGCTTCGGGGTTTCTCTTTAGGTTTGGGCTTCGTTTCCTTTGGTGATTCCGGTTGCTGATTGTTTTTAGTCAAAGCAACTGGCTCATCGCCACTGATGATGTTCATCAAATAATCCTCATCAACATCAGGCTTTTTAAAATCGTTATTCTTATTTTCAGTACTCATAGTTCATCACTTTTATAGCTGCGTGATTTTTAAAAATTCCTCGATAAACAAATCCATTTTTGTGGCTTTCAGCAATTGTGTTTCGGCGGGCAGCAAGCTGGATCTAAATACATAGTTTTCGGTATCGTCTGTTTCTTTTCGGAAACGCTTGCTGTCCATTATTCTTGTTTCCATTATGGGTAGGCTGAGTTGTTTGATAACACTTTGATAAGCCTCATACAAGCCTGTTTTTTCCCTTCCGTCCACTTGGTTCCAGAACAGCCATAACTCTTGCTCATCATTACCCTCAATGGTTTTCGGGAGTTCAAGAAAGGCTTTGGTAAAGCCCAATGTACTTTCCACGACCAAACGGTCGGCGGTTATGGGCGAAAAGATAAAATCCATCATTTTCAAAGTGGTTAGTACCCCTTTGGTATTGGCGGTTCCGGGCAGATCAAAGAAAATAACATCCGGTACAATAGCCGATTGGCTTACATATTCCGATGCTTTTTCTAAAGCATATTCGGCTTTGCTTTTGATAATCGGATATGCCTTTTTGTTAATGGTTTGAAACTGCTTCATTGCCGCCTTTTTATGATATTCATTTTGCATTAAGGTCTTCTTATCCCGTTCACGCATATTGGTCAGGCTATGCTGCGGAAAGTCGCAATCCAATACCAAGACGTTAAAACCTAACCGGTAGTGGAGCACACTTGCCAGCAAGGTGGTCATTGTCGATTTTCCTACACCGCCCTTTTGCGTGGAGAAGCTGATTTTTAAGGTTTTTTTCTTTGTTTCCATTATTTAAAAATTTATTGTTACACGTTTTACTTGCTTTGCAGGTTTGAATATTCCTGCTTTTGAATATTACATTGTTCCCAATTTTCTGCATTGTTTGTCAGGAATACGCCTGTATATTTTTTTGCTTTTCTTACAGCCTTGTTGGATATGTTTTTTGGTAAATGGTAAACTTCTCAAATGGCAAAATGCTTTACCGCTTTTATGCTTTTACACTTTTATAGTTTTACGTTTTTAAAACTTTATGCTTTTATTCCAAACTACCTGCACACTAATCCTGATTTCTTCCCTGTTTTAATACATTTTTTACTCCCTGCTCTAAAACAATATGGCAAATAAAGTGAATGAAAGACCTGCTGATTGAAGTGTGGCACTGTTTGGCGTTCAAAGGCAGTGTTTGTCCGGGTATTGCATTGCAATACTCTTGTAAGCAGGTCTTTACTTTGTGTGATGAATTATATTAACGGATTTATGCAAAGGCATCTTGACAAAATGGACACGAAACAGGACGGCATCGGGCCGTTTTTCCCTGTTACATTTAATCCGTCACGAAGTGCGGATTTTTGTGTTCACCGGAACACGGCAAGTTGTGTTTTGAGCATCTCGAAAAGATTTCCGATGCTCAAAACAACTTGCCCTTGCAGGGAGCAGAAAACGTCCTCCGAAGTCGGCGTTTTTGTATGAATTATCTAAAGATGAGCTCGCCAAAGCTCGGTTAAAAATGGATTAGTGATGAACGAGAACAGCAAAAAGCAGTTAAAAAAGACAGGTCGTCCGCTAAAAAACGACCCTGCGAAAATTCGGTACACGATTTCTTTTAACGAGGAAGAACACGCCCGTTTTCTTGCCCTGTTTGACCAATCGGGTATGCAGGTAAAGGCACATTTTATTACGTCCTGCATCTTCGACAAGACGATAAAATCTGTACACATTGACAAAGGAACGGTTGATTTTTATATGCGATTGACTTCGTTTCACAGCCAATTTCGCTCTATTGGGGTAAATTATAATCAGATTGTAAAGTTGTTGTACAAGAATTTTTCGGAGAAAAAGGCAGCGGCTTACTTGTATAAATTGGAAAAGCAGACGGCAGAAATGGTCGGATTGTTCAAAGAAGTGGTACAGATAACGGAGGAATTTGATAAAAAATACCTCAAAAAACAGCCTTAATAATGATTGCAAAAATCGGAAGAAGTGAAAATTTATACGGAGCATTGGCGTATAATAATCTGAAAGTGGAAAAGGAAAACGGGCAAATCCTGTTTGCCAACAAGATAATTGAAACGTCAGACGGGCAATATTCCGTTGCACAATTAGCACAATCTTTTGCACCTTATCTGTTGGCAAATCTCAATACCCAAAAACATACGTTGCATATTTCGCTCAATCCCGACCCGAAAGATAACGTCAGCGATGATAAATATCGGGAAATGGCACAGCAGTATATGCGAGAAATGGGCTACGGCGAACAGCCTTTTGTGGTATTCAAACATACGGACATTGACCGTTCCCATATTCATATCGTATCGGTCTGCGTGGACGAGAACGGTAAAAAAATCTCTGACAAGTTTGAAAAAATGCGGTCGATGAATATTTGCCGTGAACTCGAAAAGCAACACCATTTAATACCAGCTACGGACAAGGAACGTCAGCAGAGCGATAAGATTTTTAAGCCTGTGGATTATAAAGCAGGCGACGTAAAAAGTCAGATTGCTTCCGTAGTTCGGCATTTACCTAACTATTATCAATTTCAGACTTTGGGAGAATACAATGCTTTGCTATCCCTGTTCAATATTACGACAGAGAAAGTGGAGGGCGAATTGCAAGGACAGCACCGTGAGGGATTATTATATATTCCGTTGAATGAACAGGGCGAAAAAGCCGGACACCCGTTCAAGGCTTCTCTGTTCGGGAAAAACGCAGGGCTTCCGGCATTGAAATCGCATATCGAGATATGCGATACAAAGTTAAAAAACCACCCTACCAAACCGACTTTAAAAGCAGCCGTTACCATTGCCCTGCAATCTACGGCTGATGAATTGAGCTTTAAAAAACAGTTGGGCGAGCAAGGTATTAATGTAGTGGTACGGAGGAACGACACCGGACGTATTTACGGTATGACGTTCATCGACCACAATTCCAAAACCGTTTGGAACGGTTCACGTTTAGGCAAGGAGCTTTCCGCAAATGTTTTTAATGATTATTGGAACAATAACATCAAGCCCGACATCAAAGAGCCTGACAAGCCAAAAGAAAAAATATCCCGTTCACAGGACAAGGGAGATTTACCAGCCGAAAAACCGCACCCAATGTTTGAATTTGATAATACCAATAAGAAAGACGACGGTCTGATTGAAGCCTTTGGCGGTTTTTTTATTCCTGAAGCACAGGGCGAGGATTATGAGGAGCAGGACTTTGCTAACAAGATGAAGAAAAAGCGGAAACGCAAAAGAGGTCAGCAGTAGTATTTAGCCAAACACCGCCACGCACCGCCATTGAGTGCCATATTCTTATAGCCACGCTATACAGCCCATAAATTCACGCCCGAACATTAAAACTGAAAAATAATGCAGGGAGAAGACGATTTAAGAGGGCTTGCCAAGATTATGGCATTTATGAGAGCAGTGAGTATTTTATTGGTACTGATGCACCTTTATTGGTTTTGCTACGGTTTCTTTTTAGAGCGTGGTTGGACGTTAGAAGTAATCAACAAAATATTAGGGAATTTTCAGCGAACGGCAGGGCTGTTCTCGCATACCTTATATACCAAAGCATTCGCTTTGGTTTTGTTGGCTTTGAGTTGCTTAGGTACGAAAGGCGTAAAGAATGAGAAGATAACGTGGACTAAAATCTATATCGCATTAGCCGTTGGTTTTGTGTTGTTCTTTCTGAATACTCCCTTGTTAAAGTTACCTCCGGTAATCGGTACATTCTTGTATATCTTAACCATTTCATTAGGTTATATCGCTTTGCTGATGGCTGGCGTATGGATGAGCCGTTTGCTCCGCAACAATTTAATGGACGATGTATTCAACAACGAGAATGAAAGTTTTCAGCAGGAAACCCGATTGATGCAAAACGAGTATTCCGTCAATCTACCAACGAAGTTTTATTACAAGAACAAATGGAATGACGGTTGGATTAACGTGGTCAATCCCTTTAGGGCAACGATTGTGTTGGGAACCCCTGGGTCAGGTAAATCTTATGCCATTGTAAACAGCTACATCAAACAGCAGATTGAAAAGGGATTTTCAATGTATATCTACGATTTCAAGTTCGATGACCTTTCCACCATTGCCTACAATCATTTGCTGAAGCATCGAGACAAGTACAAAATTCAGCCGAAGTTTTACGTGATAAACTTCGACGATCCACGCAAGAGCCACCGTTGCAATCCGCTTAATCCTGATTTCATGACGGACATCTCTGACGCCTATGAAGCGGCCTATACCATCATGCTTAATTTGAACAGGTCGTGGATACAGAAACAAGGGGATTTCTTCGTGGAAAGTCCAATTATCTTGCTTGCAGCCATTATCTGGTATCTGAAAATCTATGAAGACGGCAAGTATTGCACATTCCCGCACGCCATTGAATTGCTGAACAAAAAGTATTCGGACGTATTCACCATTTTAACCTCATATCCAGATCTGGAAAATTATTTGTCGCCCTTTATGGATGCCTGGCAAGGCGGAGCACAAGACCAGTTACAGGGACAAATTGCATCCGCAAAAATTCCATTATCAAGAATGATTAGCCCGCAACTCTATTGGGTAATGACCGGTAACGATTTCACACTCGATATTAATAATCCGAAAGAGCCTAAGATACTTTGTGTAGGTAACAACCCCGACCGCCAAAATATCTATTCCGCAGCGTTGGGTTTGTACAATTCAAGAATTGTAAAACTCATCAATAAAAAAGGACAGTTAAAGAGTTCTGTTATCATAGATGAGCTGCCCACAATTTACTTTAGGGGACTGGATAACCTTATCGCGACTGCGAGAAGTAATAAGGTGGCTGTTTGCTTAGGCTTCCAGGATTATTCGCAATTGATCCGTGATTATGGGGACAAAGAGAGTAAGGTAATTCAAAATACTGTCGGTAACATTTTCAGTGGTCAGGTAGTTGGCGAAACAGCAAAGAGCTTGTCAGAACGCTTCGGAAAAGTATTGCAGAAACGCCAGAGTATGACGATAAACCGTAATGATAAATCTACTTCTATTTCCACGCAGTTAGACAGCCTTATTCCTGCATCGAAAATTTCAACGCTTACACAGGGTATGTTTGTAGGCTCTGTATCAGATAACTTTGACGAACGTATCGAGCAAAAGATTTTTCACGCAGAAATTGTAGTAGATAATGAAAAGGTTGCTGCCGAAACCAAAGCATATCAAAAGATACCGCAGATTTTATCCTTTGTTGATGAAAACGGAGTTGATAATATGAAACAGGAAATCGAAAGCAACTATAAACGTATAAAATCCGACATTGTGCATATTGTTGAGAGTGAAATAGAACGCATCAAAAATGACCCTAATTTACAGCATTTGGTACAGCAAGGGTAGAAGAAATGTTTAAAATAATCTAAATTCCTTGATGTCTTAATTTTGAAAGGTTTTAAATTACAACAACTTAAAAAACGGAATGCTCTTTTTTACTAACTTTGCTGTATGAGGAGAGTACTCGCTATATTGTTTCTGTCCGTGTATCTTATTTCAACGACTGAGTTAGGTCAGCTGTTGAAATTTCCTATGCTGGTAGAACATTATTTCGAGCACAAAGAGAAAAATCCCCAAATAACTGTGATGGAGTTTCTCGCACTTCATTACGAAGGCAACCACCTCGAAAATCATCCACACGATGAGGATTACGAGCATGACCAACAACTACCGTTTATCGTCCATACCGATGTTTTGAGTGTCAGTTTTGTACTTACCCCTCCTTTTAGTTTTGAAATAGAAACGAGAAAACTTGTGGGTAAAGAACCCAAAGCTTTGCCTTTGGACGATGCATTCTCAGACAATAACTATCTTTCTGCTATCTGGCAACCGCCAAAATCCTGTTAATTTTTCTTGGACAGATGTTTTAATTGAATTCGCTTTTTGCGGATGTCGTGTCTGTGTGTTTATACGGAACGTATATTTCCGCAACATAAGCCTGTACCTAATTAATCATCTGCGTTTTTCGGGCTTTACACCAATAGTGTATGCCTGCAAATCCCGTATTCCATTCATCATTAACAGTAGTACAAATTTATGTTAGATAAAATAATTGAGTTTTCCATTCGGAATAAACTCATCATCGGGCTTTTTACCATAGCCCTTATCGGCTTGGGCTTATACGAAGTCACCAAATTGCCGATTGACGCACAACCTGATATTACCAACAATCAGGTGCAGGTCATTACCGTAGCACCTTCCTTGGGAGCGACCGATATCGAACGTCTGGTTACTTTCCCTATCGAACAGGCAAACAGCAATATCAACGGTATTACCGAAATACGGAGTTTTTCCCGCTTTGGATTATCGTTGGTAACCATTGTCTTTGATGACAATACCGATGTGTATTGGGCAAGACAGCAGGTTGCTGAGAGATTACAAACCGTTCAGAATGAAATTCCGGATGGTGTAGGTACGCCCGAACTGGGGCCTATTTCCACTGGATTGGGAGAGATTTACCAATACGTGGTAAGACCCGAAAAAGGGTACGAAAACCAATTTGATGCCACCGAACTGCGTACCATTCAGGACTGGATCGTAAGGCGACAACTATTAGGTGTAAAAGGTGTTGCCGAAGTCAGCAGCTTCGGAGGTAAGCTGAAACAATATGAAATTGCGGTCAATTCCAACAAACTGCAATCGCTGAACCTCAGCATCAGTGACGTATTCACGGCATTGGAAAATAACAACCAGAATACTGGAGGTGCTTATATCGAAAAAGGCCCTACCGTGCTTTATATCCGTAGTGAAGGACTGATAGGCAATATAGAAGATATCGAAAACATTTCGGTCACGGCTACGCAGGATGGTATTCCTGTATTGTTGAAAGATGTTGCCGAAGTGAAAACGGGCTATGCCACACGCTATGGAGCTATGACCTACAATGACCAGGGCGAAGTTTCCGGTGCGGTGGTGATGATGCTCAAGGGAGCCAATAGTGCCGAAGTTATCAAAAATGTGAAAGAACGCATTGCCGTTATCCAGAAAACATTGCCCAAAGGTGTAGTCATTGAACCTTTTCTCGACCGTACCAAGATGGTCAACAATGCCATCAGCACCATTGAGACCAACCTTGCAGAAGGAGCCTTGATCGTGGTCTTTGTACTGGTCCTGTTCCTCGGAAATTTCAGAGCCGGATTTCTGGTTGCCTCTGTGATACCGCTGTCAATGCTGTTTGCCATCATTATGATGAATTTGTTTGGCGTGAGCGGTAACCTGATGAGCTTGGGAGCATTGGATTTCGGATTGATTGTGGACGGAGCGGTCATCATAGTCGAAGCTGTGCTGCACCAGTTGCACGGAAAGAAATTTGCAGTTGCCAATCGCATTTCGCAGGACGAAATGAACCATCAGGTTAGCAGTTCGGCTACCAAAATGGTCAATAGTGCCGTCTTCGGACAGCTCATTATTCTGATCGTGTACTTACCGATTTTCACACTCGAAGGCATCGAGGGAAAAATGTTCAAGCCGATGGCACAGACTGTTGCTTTTGCCTTGATTGGCGCATTCATCCTTTCACTGACCTATATTCCGATGATGAGTTCATTGGTGTTGAGCAAAAAAATCAAGCACAAACCCAATTTTTCTGACCGGATTATGCAAAAGTTGGAGAACATTCATCACAAAGCACTCGCTAAGGTGCTGCATTTCCCGAAAATCGTTATTGGTGTGGTGGTTTCCCTGTTCATCGTTGCGGTGCTTATTTTGTCCCGCTTGGGAGGCGAATTTATTCCGGCATTGGAAGAAGGCGATTTTGCGGTAGATACCCGTGTATTGACGGGAAGTAATCTGAAAACAACGGTTGAATACACCCAGAAAGCAGCCCATATCCTCATCAGGGATTATCCCGAAGTAGAAAAGGTCGTGACCAAAATAGGAAGCGGTGAAGTACCCACCGACCCGATGCCGATGGAAGCGAGCGACCTGATGGTGATCCTGAAAGATAAAAAGGAATGGAAATCGGCCAAAACCTTTCCAGAACTGGCTGAAAAAATGGGCAAATCACTTGAAGCAGTTCCAGGAATTACGACCGGATTTCAATATCCTGTGCAGATGCGTTTTAACGAACTGATGACCGGAGCAAGGCAGGATGTGGTCTGTAAAATTTTCGGTGAAGATCTGGACAGCCTGTCGGCTTATGCAGCCCGCTTAGGCGAAATCATCAAAACGGTAGAAGGAGCTCAGGACTTATACATCGAACCCATCACAGGGATGCCACAAGTGGTAATAAAATACAACCGTGCAAATATTGCCCAATATAATCTGAATATAACTAACATCAACAAAGTCGTGAACACTGCTTTTGCGGGACAAAGTACAGGTAAAGTGTATGAGGGCGAGAAGCGTTTCGACCTGATGGTTCGTCTGGACGAAACACAACGTGAAAATCTGCAAGATATACGCAACCTACTTATCCCCACGCCCAAGGGCAATCAGATACCACTGTATCAGGTAGCCGATGTACAGATCATAGAAGGGCCTGCTCAGATCCAGCGGGAAGATGCCAAAAGGAGGATTGTGGTTGGTTTCAACGTTCGTGGACGTGATGTACAGAGCATCGTCAACGAATTGCAGGGCAAAGCCGATAAACAGATGGCATTTTCGCCCGGCTACTACGTAACCTACGGCGGAGCCTTTGAGAACTTGAATGAAGCCACGAACCGATTGATGGTAGCCGTTCCGGTTTCGCTGGTATTGATATTCATTCTGCTGTACTTCGCCTTTCGTTCCGTTAAGGAAAGTTTGTTGATCTATACCGCCATTCCTCTGTCTGCAATCGGTGGAATTTTCTTGTTGGCATTGCGTGGAATGCCGTTCAGCATCAGTGCAGGTATCGGTTTCATTGCCCTTTTCGGGGTAGCCGTACTCAATGGAATTGTGCTTATCGCAGAGTTTAACCGGATGAAGCAAGCCGGAGAGAAAAACCTGTACCAGATAGCACTGCTGGGAACCAAGACAAGGCTTCGCCCGGTACTGATGACCGCATTCGTGGCATCGCTCGGTTTCTTCCCGATGGCGGTGAGCAACGGTGCAGGAGCGGAAGTGCAGCGTCCGTTGGCAACGGTGGTAATCGGCGGTTTACTGTTTGCAACATTTCTGACCCTTTTTGTATTGCCCACTTTATTTGTACTGTTTGAAAAACTGAAATTCCCCAAACTGACATTCGGCAGGAAAAGTGCAACACTGCTTATTTTATTGGGTTTAAGTGGTTCGGCATTTTCGCAAAGCATCACACTCGAAGAAGCGGTAAAAATGGCTACGGAAAACAACCTGTCGGCAAAAAGCCAAAGCTTGCTCGCCGAATATTATAAAAAGCGGACGGCTACCGGAGCCAACATTCCACAGGCTGCCGTAACGGGCGAATTCGGACAGGTCAACAGTGCTAGTTCCGATAATAAATTCGGGATTTCACAATCTTTCAGTTTTCCGACTGTGTACAGCAACCAGAAGAAACTACTGAACGAAGAATGGAATTCGGCAGTTATTTCGGTGAACCTGAACAAACTGGACATCCGTAAGACTGTAAGTGAACTGTTTTACAAGATTTTGGTTTTGCGTGAGCGGGAAAAAATCCTGAACCGTACCGATGAAATGTATAAAGGGTTTTTAGAAAAAGCTTCTCTGCGGATGGAAAACGGAGAAAGCAATTTGCTTGAAAAAACAGCTGCCGAAGTGCAACGGGAAAACATTGCTATACAATTAAAAGCATTGGCAAACGAAATTGAGTTGGCAAAAATACAGTTTCAACTGATGCTGAATGCTGACACCCGCTATGAACCATCGGCTTCCGACATCGTTGTTATGGATGGACTTTTTGATGCGAATGCAGATGTCGCACAACATCCGGTCTTGCTATTGTCGGCACAGGAAATCGAAAAAGCAAAAGCATCGGTTCGATTAGAAAAATCGAAGCTGTTGCCCAATCTGTCCGTTGGTTATTTCAACCAGAGCTTCAGGGATTTGAACAGCAATCGCTTTAATTCCTTTCAGGTGGGTGTAGGCATACCTATTTTTTTCAAAGCACAGAAATCACAGATTAAAGCAGAGGAACAGCGTATTCTCTTCACGGAAAATGAACTCGCTTTGCGTAAAGCGGAATGGGAAAGCGGGTATGAAGCAGCATTGCAACAGTACCGGACACAGCTTGACATCGTCGGGACGTATAAGAAAAAACAATTGCCGGCAGCCGAGCAGATTTTCAAAACAGCAGAAGAACAATTTGCCAATGGCGAAATCAATTACTTAGACTGGGTGATGCTCAATAATCAGGCGATACAGATACAACGTGATTATTACGATGCCGTGATGCAGCTCAATTTCCAAATCATCAATCTTCAATATCTCATTTCAAAATAAATTATTCAAATGAAAAATATAGTCGGAATTTTCGTTTTGCTCCTGTTATGGAGTTGCGGAAATAAGGAAAATACAACAGAAGAAAACACTACGGAAGCTACCGAAAATGTGTTGAAACTATCGGACGAACAGCTAAAAGCATTCTCGCTGACGACCGTTGAATTACAAGAAAGAACCGTTACCAAAACGCTGAAACTGAACGGGACGGTGGACGTACCGCCACAAAACCTCGTGTCGGTGAGCAGTGCGTTGGGCGGATATGTAAAATCCACGAAATTGCTACCCGGAATGCACTTCCGAAAAGGTGAAGTGATCGCTGTAATGGAAGACAACCAGTTCATCCAACTGCAACAGGATTACCTGACGGCAAAGGCTCAATTGCAAAATGCAGAAGCCGAATACCACCGCCAGAAGCAATTGAACCAGAGTAAAGCAAGCAGTGATAAAGTGTATTTGCAGGCAAAAGCCAATTATGAAACGCTACTCATCAGCCAAAAGGCACTGGAAGAAAAACTGTGGTTAATCCATATCAATCCCTTCAATGTTTCGGTGAACAACATCAAACGTACTGCATCTGTGTATGCACCTTTTGACGGTTTCGTTTCGCAGGTTTTTGTGAATATAGGCAAATACGTTTCTCCATCGGATGTGTTGTTTGAACTGGTAAATCCGAAAGATTTGCACCTGAACCTAAAAGTATTTGAAAAAGATTGGGATAAAATCAGCATCGGACAATCGCTTACGGCATACACCAACAGCAATCCGGAGAAGAAATATGGAGGCGAAATCATTCTAATCGGTAAAAATATTTCCCAAGACCGGGCGGTGGAGGTTCACGCCCATTTCACGGAAAACAACGCAAAACTTATTCCTGGTCTTTATATGAATGCCGAAGTTCCCATACCCGAAATCAAAGCATTAGCACTTCCGGAGGAAAGCGTTGTGACTTTTGAAGGAAAACATTATGTCTTTGAAGTGCTGGAAAAGAACAGTTTCAGAATGACAGCAGTAGAAATCGGTTCCTCTGGAGATGGCTGGATAGAGATTGTCAACGGAAACCATTTAAGCGGTAAAAAAATCGCCCAAAAAGGAGCCTATACATTGTTAATGGCATTGAAAAATAAAGCAGAAGATTAAGATGAAACCATTGTTATTGATTACTTTCTTGTATGCGTTGAGCTTAAAAGCTCAAACAGTAGGCAAAGACACATTAAGCATTGAAGATAAAGCGTATAAATTTTCGGCAAAGAAACTTATTGTCCCGTCGGTTTTTATCTCTTATGGAATTGTAAGCTTAACATCTCCTAAGCTGAAAGAACTTAATTTATCTACCCGACACGAAACACGAGAACATTTTATTGCCGGTGCCACGATAGATAATTATATGCAATATGCTCCTGCTGCGGCTGTATATGGGCTTAATCTTGCTGGGATAAAAGGGAAACATAATTTTAGAGACCGAACCATTATTTATGCTACTTCCCAATTGGTTTCCGCCGCAATTGTATTGCCTGCAAAACAATTCATAGGAGAGACACGCCCCGATGGCTCAAATTATTTATCTTTCCCTTCGGGGCATACAGCAACGGCTTTTTCATCAGCACATTTTATGTTTAGGGAATACAAAGAAACCAATTTTTGGTTGAGTATTTCAGGTTATCCCATTGCAGCAGCCACAGGCATATATCGTGTTATAAATGATAAACATTGGGTGGGTGATATAATTGCCGGTGCAGGAATAGGTATTGTATCAACCGAAATTGCCTATTGGTTGTTTCCTGTCACATCAAAATGGTTTTCGTCAAAAAAAGAAAGGGAAGTATTGTCCGTTGTTCCTTTCTATCAATCCAAAGCAGTCGGACTTACAATTATTAAAATATTTTAAAATAATGAAAACAATCTTTAAGAAAGAGTTTACTGTAACTCATAGAATATTGCACTGGTCTTTGGGACTTCTGATGCCCGTACTGTTTATTACCGGATTTTTAAGAATGCAGTGGATGGGTCGAAAGCCCATTGTTGCGGTTATCGAGCAGGATGCTCCCGGAGTAATGACGAAGGAACAGACAATGGCCATAGTCAATGATATCCTTAACCCTATGTGGCAATGGCACGAATACGCAGCGTATATCATCGTTTTTGTCTTCTTAATGAGGATTGCTTATATACTGTTGAAAGGAACAAGTTTCCCCAATCCTTTTATCGGAAAACAATCCATAAAAGAACGTCTGCAAGGGATGACATATATCTTATTTTATTTGTTTGTAGCTATTGCTGCTATAACAGGATTTTATCTCAAATGGGGCGATGGGGATTTGAAAGAGCCTATGGAAACCGTACATAAGCTGGCTATATACTGGTTTCCGATTTTTATATTGCTACACATTACAGGAATTGTTATAGCAGAATTAACAGGCAAAAAGGGAATAACGTCAAAAATGATTGGCGGAGATTAAATAAATAATTCATATTGACAAAAACAATTGGTAACACTACTAATTTAGTTATTCCAAAAGCAGTTTCAATACTTGAAACTAATCATCTAAAATTAAAAAATATGACAACCTATAATATCCCAAAACATCTCACAGGTCTTTCGGAAGAAGAGCTAAAAATTTCCCAAAGTAAATTTGGTTATAACCACTCAGACAGTATAAAAAAGAATACCTGGTACAATATGTTATTGGCTATTCTCAAAGAACCAATGTTACTTTTACTCATTGCGGTAGCGGTCATTTATGTGGTTGTGGGAAATTATTCCGAAGCGGCTTTTATGTTGGGAGCAATCATAGCTGTTTCAGGCATCTCATTCTATCAGGACAATCGCAGCAAAAAGGCATTGGAAGCTCTGGAAAAACTGAACGAACCGCTCAGCACGGTTATCCGAAATTCAAAAGTAATACAAATACCTACCCACGAAATTGCCGTGGGCGATTTGTGCATTACTGAGGAAGGAAAAATGATTAATGCCGATGGTGAAATAGTACACAGCAACGATTTTTCAGTAAATGAAGCCTCTCTAACGGGAGAAAGTTTTTCAGTATTCAAAAGTCAGGACACCGAAGATAGAAAAGTATATAGCGGTACTTTGACAGTTTCAGGACTGGCGGTTTTTAAAGTAGAAAAAATCGGTTCAGAAACGAAGCTGGGAAAAATCGGGAAATCCATTCAGGAGATTAAAGAAGAGCGTTCACCACTGCAAATCCAGATTACCAGATTTGTAAAATGGATGGCAGTTATTGGATTAATAGTTTTTCTGATGGTTTGGGCATACAGTTTTTGGCAATCCCAGAGTATTATTGAAAGCCTGTTGGTCGGACTGACTTTGGCAATGTCCATTTTACCGGAAGAAATTCCCGTGGCTTTCACTACGTTTATGGCATTGGGAGCGTGGAAACTGATGCGTGAAGGTATTATCATCAAGCGAAGCAGCGTGGTAGAAACATTGGGAAGCACTACTGTAATTTGTGCGGATAAAACCGGAACAATTACTGAAAATTCTATGCGACTGAAAGCCCTTTTCGATTATAAATCCAATCAGGTTTTTGACGAAGAACGTTTCAATGCACCCGAATTATCCGAACTCATTGCTTTTGCGATGTGGAGCAGCGAACCCGTTCCGTTTGACCCGATGGAAAAAACACTGCATCAGATTTATGAGCAAGCTCAACCGAATGACCGACGGAAAGATTTTCAAATGGTGCACGAATATCCGTTGGACGGTAAGCCTCCGATGATGACGCATCTTTTTGAAAACCATTCAGGCGAAAGAATAGTGGCAGCCAAAGGTGCTCCCGAAGCCATTCTTGCTGTTTCCAATCTTTCGGAACACGAAAAAGATAAACTGCGTCAGCATATTAGTGATTTTGGCAAACAAGGTTACCGGATATTAGGGGTTGCCAAATGTTATTTTAAGGGAAACAATTTTCCCGAAAAACAGCAGGATTTCAATTTTGACTTTTTAGGATTTACGGTATTTTACGACCCACCTAAAAAAAATATCCAGCAGGTATTCCGGAAAATTTACGATGCCGGAATTAAAGTAAAAGTGATTACAGGCGACAATGCTGACACCACAAATGCCATTGCCCGTCAAGCTGGGATTATCAATCATACTCCGGCTGTTAATGGTGCTGAAATCATTCATCATTCCGATGCGGAATTGATAGAGTTTTCAAAGACAACAACTTTATTTACAAGGATGTTTCCCGAAGCAAAGCTGGCAATGGTAAACGCTTTGAAGCAAAACGGAGAAGTGGTGGCTATGTTGGGTGATGGTGTGAACGATGCCCCTGCACTAAAAGCCGCTCATATTGGTGTCGCTATGGGAAACAAAGGAACAGAAATAGCCAAAGCAGCAGCTTCACTGGTTATTACCAACGATGATTTAGACAAACTCATTACAGGAATTGCTGCAGGGCGACGGATTTACGCCAATATCAAAAAAGCCATTCAGTACATCATTTCCATTCATATCCCGATTATTCTGACCGTTTCACTGCCTTTGTTTTTAGGTTGGATTTACCCGCATATTTTTACGCCGGTACACGTTATTTTTCTGGAGCTCATTATGGGACCAACCTGTTCCATTGTCTATGAAAACGAACCGATAGAGAAAAATGCAATGTTACAAAAGCCACGAAAAATGACAGAAACCTTTCTGAACCGGAAAGAATTAAGCATCAGCATTATTCAAGGTCTGATAATTACAGCAGGTGTATTATTCGTTTATCAATTTGCCGTTCAAAAAGGAAGCAACGAAGAAACTACAAGAGCAATGGTTTTTACTACCTTAATTTTTGCCAATATATTTTTGAGCCTGGCGAACCGCTCTCTCGTTTATAGTATATTTGACAGCTTCAAATACAAAAACCGTTTATTTCCAGTTATCATCGGAGCCACGTTGGCATTACTTTTTGCCATATTGTATATACCACTTTTTGCCGATTTCTTTCACGTAACCGGATTGAACATCTCGGAATTAGGAATGTCATTTTTAATTGCAGCGGCTTCGGTTTTGTGGTTTGAGATGTATAAATGGATAAAAAGAAGATAGTAAAGAAATGATTTTGCAAGGCGAGATTACTTTTAAAACCTCCACAAAGGAAAATATGCCGTGAATATCTTGCACGCTGAAGACAATAACTGCAAGATTGATAAAGGTTTGCCTTTAGCCAAAGAAGAAATTGGATTTTCCAATTATCAGGCAATAGATTTAAGAAACAGACCCAATTTTTCAAAGCGAGCTTTGAATTTAATATAGACAAAACGATTGGCGTAACGATAATTTATATGTAAACAAATGAAAAAAATCCACAACGAAATTCTGAACAAATTGATAACGACAATTGACGAATTAGAATTTGAAAGTGATTTCTCGATACAAAAAACAGAAACTATTATAAAACTCATTATTCAAAGCCTGTCTGATTTAAAGGAATATGTTCTGAAAAATGGCTTTAAAAATACCGATGAAGAAATCCAATTTTTCAAATATCAAAAACCAGCTATTGTTTCCAAACTCATCTATTACAATGCAGTATATAAAATTGAAACAAAAAAGCCTTATGGAGAAAAGCAAACAAAAAATTTTCTGACTAAAGAATTGAACAAACTCAAAAAATTCTTTGACAACAACATTGATTTTTACAAATACTACCGTAGCAATAACTCTTTCCTCGATGAGAATTTTTTTATTAGGGGTAAACACGATATTAGGTTATGGCTGGACACCTTTTATTTTGAGGCAGACCATCGTTTTTGTACTTCCCACGACTATAAGGTCGCCAAAATAATTGCCAACGACCTGATACAAGTATATATCGAAGACAAGCTAAATAGTAACTATCGAAAAGTATTTGATAATTCTTCTCTCAATTGGACAGCAAGCAAAACAGCAATGACTGAACTAATTTATGGACTTCATTCTAAGGGAGTATTTGACAACGGAAATGCCGATATAAAACTTATTGCCAAAACCTTTGAAAGTGCCTTTAATATTGATTTGGGCGATTTCTACCATACGTTTATGGAATTGAAAGCCCGTAAAATAAACCGAACAAAATTCCTCGACAGCCTGTGCGAAGCCCTGATAAAGAAAATGGACGAGCAGGACGAAAAGTAATTTATATTTTATAGCACCCCTCGTGGTAGATGAACACCTTTTGTCCGTACAATACTTTCTGAAACCTGTGGAGCTTCTTTCTGTTTTTCAGTTTGTTCCACAGGTTCTTCTTTGGTTTCGGGAGTAATAGATAGTTGTATTTTTCGCTCCACGGAGGCGAGTTCCGTTTTGAGTTCACTCAACCGGCTTTCCTTAGACCAGGTTCCATTTATTACTTCCCGAAGTACAGGTAAATCTTTTTGTATTTCGGAAATTTTCTCCTGCTCCTGCTTAATATAGCCTGGCAGTTTTTCCAATGCGTTAAGGAAGTTCATAGAAGCCAATTTCTCGTCCTTGGCAATAACACCGTTATTGTAGGTGTATTTAATGTTACCCTCTCCCTGTATCAGAAATCGGTTTACCCGAATATCCACGCCCTCTTTTTGCGACATTTCCGTTTTCATCAAAAGCTAAAAACCGTACAGGCTTCCGATTTCTTCATATTCTCCGCCTGTGCGGGATTTGTCCGCAAGCTGATTGAGCTTTGCACCGATTTGTTTTATATCCGCATTGGGCGACAAGCCGTCCAGCTTAACAAGGTTGGCAACAGTACCGTCCGAATATTTTTGAATACGTCCTTGCAGGTTGTTCCAATCAAGGCTCATCCGGTCAAAGCGGGATTGGGTTCTATCAAGCTCTGCCGTATAGTCTTCCAGCTTGTATTTGGCACTTGATTTTGAACGGTTGAACGATTGTCTTTCGCTTTCCAATCCGGCAATCTGTTTTTCGATTTTAGCTTTATCCAGCAGGTCTGTATTTCCCATAAGGATAGCCACATATTCCGAAAAGTTCATTCCTGATTTTTCGTCCATACTGCCCTCGTCAATCGTCCGTTTGCCGAGATTGTTGGATTTCAGTTGGTTTATAAATAGCTGTTTGTTGTACAGCAGGTTGAACTTATAGCTGTCCAGCGATTTTTCTACTGCATAAATAATTACGTCCACTTTGTTGTTATTAAAATGTTTAGCGATTTCATTGCCTTTTCGGATAGCCCGACCATCCCGTTGGGCAAGGTCAGACGGTCGCCACGGCGTATCCAAATGATGTACGGCAACGGCTCTTTTCTGTGCATTGACACCTGTACCGAGCATACTCGTAGAGCCGAACAACACACGGATCGTGCCATCATTCATTCCCTTGATAAGTGCTTCACGTTGCTTGTCGTTCTTCGCTTCCTGAATAAAGCGGACTTCGTGAGCAGGGATATTGTGGTCTTCTACAAGTTTACGCTTGATTTCAGCATATACATTCCATTCGTTGGGCTTGTAGGTTCCCAAATCAGAGAAAACAAACTGCGTTCCTTTCTGTACGTTGAATTTTTTGTAATACTTGACGATACTATTGGCACAATGTGAAGCCTTGTTGTCGGGGTGGTCTTCATAATGAGGGCTAACCATCCGCATATCCAACGACATCTTTCGGGCATAATCCGTAGCGATGAGCATTTTTGCTTTCTCCTCTGATTTTGATAAGGGTGCTCTGCCTAACAGTTCGCCTTTGCCTGTTTCAGCAAATTGCATCAGCTTTTGGATAAATTCTTCCTGATCCGGAGTTGGAGGTATGTTGTAAAATATCTCGTTCTTTTCGGGGCGGTCAATACCAATCATTTCCGCAGTACGGTAATCCGTGATTTCGGAGTAGAATTGAGCCAGTTCCGGCACTTTGATAAAGTAGCGGAAACGCTCTTTTGCCACGATATTGTTAGCCACCGAAAACTCGTAATCGGTCGTTTTCTTCGCATAAATCGCCGCCCACGCATCAAAGGAGTTAATGCCCTGTTTTGCCAATGCTCGTGGTCGCAGGTATTTGAACAATAAATAAAGTTCAGTAAGTGAGTTGCTGATTGTCGTTCCCGAAAGAAAGGTCGCACCCATATCCGCTTGGGTACGCTCCTGTATGGTACGGATAGCAAAAAGCAGGTTCAATGCCTTTTGGCTTCCCTGTTGATTGCCCAATCCCGCCACCCTTGAATGCCTTGTATTGAACATCAGGTTTTTGAACTGGTGGCTTTCATCAATAAATAAATGGTCTATGCCCATCATCTTGAAGTCCACTATATCATCTTTGCCGTTTTCAATATCGTGTTGCAGGGTTTTGAGCTTTACTTCGAGGTTTTCCTTTTGTTTTTCCGCTCCTTTAAGCATCCACTGTGTTATTTCATCGCCTTGACTTCGCATAACGTCAAGGTTTTCCTCTACGGTGTCCAATTCGTCTTGGAGAATTTCCTTTTGTATCTCGGGCGATTGGGGTATCATTCCGAATTGGTCGTGTGTCAATATCACGCAGTCCCAATCATTGTTTTTTATATCGCCAAAAATCCGCAGGCGTTTTTCGGGCGTAAAATCATCAACGCCGGGATAGAGGATTTTGGCGTGAGGATAAGCGGTGCGGTAGGCTTCGGCTATTTCGGGAATATTGGCTTTTAGCCCGATAATCATCGGTTTATGAGCCATTCCCAAACGCTTCATTTCCTGTGCACCTGTACACATTATCAACGTCTTTCCTGCACCTACTTCGTGGTCGCAGATAGCTCCGTTGTTGAGCTTTATCATCCAAACGGCATCTTTTTGGCTCGAATACAGGTCTTCAATGCCTAATCCCTTGCGGTCCAATCCCGGAAACTCCTGATGTGAGCCGTCATAGTCCGGTCGGACGAAGCAATTAAAGGTGTCGTTGTATTGGTCGGTCAGCCTCGTTTTGAACTCATCGTTTTGAGCGTGAAGCCAATCGGTAAAAGCGGTACGGATTTCGTCAATCTTGGTATTCGCCATTTGTATGGCTTCCATATCCCGCACCTTGACCTCCCTGTCATCTACCATTACCTTTTTGGTGATGTCAGGCGTGGTATTGACAAGGGCGTGTTTCAACAGGTTAATGCCGTCAAACGTCCGGCTTTCGGACTTGATGGCATACTTTTCGGAGATATGGATATTCTTGCGGTCGCAATGGATAGAAAAATCATCGGAACTTTCGGAATAATGGATACGGACTTCCGTATCGAACAGGTGTGATGCAAAACGGTTGTAGATGCCCGTAGGTATCCAGCGTTCGCCGAGGTTAAAATCAAGTTCTTCAAATTCAATCCTGCGGGGTTTGGATTCTTCAAGGACTTTAAGGCTTTCCGCAGCATCTTTGTCTTCCGGTTGAGAAGCAAGGTATTCCCGTACTTCTGCGGCTTTCTCAACCACATTGCCCGAAACCCATTTTTCGGCAATCTCATATTCCTTTTGTACAGGATTGTAAAAGATACGGCCATGCAACGCATCCTTTAAATCTTTGCCGGACATCCCGCTTATCTCTGACATATAGTGCAAATCAACGGTTCCGTACTTGTTGAGCGATGCCGCCAACGCTTCTTCGGGATTGTCGGTTGCTATGGTTGTGGTAGAGAAACTTACGGGGCGGTTGAATATATCCGCCTTATGGATGACACCGCCAACATTACGCTCCAGATAGGGCATTTCCTTACCTGCACTATCCGTCTTTATGAGCTTGATATTGTCGGCACTGTTGAGGTTTCCGTACTTTTTGACAAAGGCATCGTACAAGCGGTTAAGGGTTTCCCGTTCCTCTCTGTGTTCCGTGTGCAGTTCCGCTTCTTTGTTGTAAAGCTGTTGGTAAATATCACGCACCCCGATATACGCTTCGGCTCTTGCTTTTTGCAAGGACGGCAATTGCAAAGGGTGGAAAACAGCCGTACCGTCTGCGGTATTTACGTCTTGCAGATGACCGACCCAGCCGTTATCCTCTACAAGGCAATCATTTCGGTGGAACGGTTGCACTTCACCACTGTACGGAGCAGGCTCAGGAATGGTGTTGTTGGCAACGATGGGAACGACCGGTGTATCCACCCGGCTATTTCCGTTTGCCTGTGAAAACAGGTCGCCGATGACTTCCAGTTTTTTGCCGTTGGATGATGTACTTCCATTGGCTGCATTAGTCGTAACTGGGGCGGGTAAAGGTTGCTGCATCGCATCACCGAACAGGTCGGTTTGACTACCTGTTTCACGATTGTATTTCTTAGCATTTTGTCTTTTGGTTTGTATTCTTTTTTGGGGTGGAGCAGATACCATTACTGGCTCGCCCGCATTTTCAAACAGGTCGAAAATGCTCAACTGTTTTAGTTCCTGCGGGCTTTCCTGATGTATAACCGGAGTTGGTACAGGTTTTGGCTGAACTATAACAGGTTCGATCACCGGAGGCGTTACCTTTGGCTCAACCGGAATTTGGATAACAGGCTCATCGTTCCGTTCGCCCTTGTATAAATCCAAATTCAGGTACTTCCCAAAATCTTCGGAAAGCATTTGCTTCAAATCTTTGGCAATCCCCTCTACACCATCTTTATGAGTATAGATGATGGCAGGCTTTCCGTACGGGTCGGTATCTATTTTACGGTCGGTATGGATTACCCTTGTACCATTGCGGAAGAAAGCATTGCTTGGCGTATCGAATTTGGTCTGTTTGCTTAGGCAAAACAGTTCGTCCGTTTCGGTCAGACTTTGTTTTTCTGTATTTTTTTGCAGGATAATCAGGTCGCTTCCGACCTCCGTACCTGCAAATTCCGTAAACAGGTTGTTGGGCAGTCGGACAACCGAAACTAAGTTATTGTTTTCCATCAACGCCCTGCGAATCGGTTCGTTTTTCGGGCTGTTTAAAATCCCCTGTGAAGTAATGAAAACCTGCAAACCGCCCTCACGGAGCATATTGTTCCCTTTCAGAAAGAAATAATTATGAATGCTTCGGGAAGCCTGTACTTTTGCATTGTCCTTGCTTCTGGAAAAGGACAAATCGAACACCGAAGTATCACCAAACGGAATGTTGCTTGCAACTACATCATAGCTGTTTTGTTCCTTTTCGGGAATTTCCTCAAAACCGCTTATGCGAATAGTGCTTTCGGGATAAAGGTGTTTTAGTATTTTGCCTGTCAGCAAATCCTTTTCATAAGCAGTAACTTTGGGTTGGTGGTTTTCAGAAAAGGATTGGATGAATGAGCCGATACCTGCGGAGGGTTCGAGGAACTTGTCAATCTTTACACCGCTTTCACGCAAGGCGGTTGAAATGGCATCAATGACCTGTGGCGGGGTATAGAAAGCCGTCAGTATAGAGCTTTTCATACCATCCACATATCGGCGGTATTGCTTGTCGTCTTCGGAATTTTCTTTGAGCAGTTGGTGGAGTTCCTGCGTAATCGGGAATAGATCGTGGTCATTTTTCCGCCAGTGGTTGATGTCTATATCTTCGGCTATGGGGTTCAGGACGAATTTAAGACCGCCAAATCCGCTGTATTGCATCATTGACAGTCTTTCGCCTACGGCGGCTTGCCGGTTCTCCTTATCAAGTGTAAAAGCAATTCGCAGGGCATCAATGTTCTGTTGGAGATGTTGCTTTTTACTGAAGCCCATTTTCCTCAATCCATATTGCGATGGCTCCGGTTATTTCGGTGTAGAGCAGGTCAAACTCATAACCGTATGCGAAATCATCGGTTAGTTCATATCGGTCAAAAACAGGATCGCAGACGGGGAGCATTTTAAGGGCGAACGGCCGCAGTTCCTCGTCTGCCATCAGGGTGTCAAACTCATTGCACACCACTTGGAAAACCGTATCAAACTTGGAGAAGTGCAAACCCTCAAAGAGTATGTAATTGGCTATCTCGTTACATTGCTCAATGGGGTTTCCCGAACGGAAAGCACCCTCATAGGCATTGGCGGCCCATGATGAACGCTGGTCAATGAATTTTTGGTCGTGTGCCTTTTCGGGGAAGCTACTGTTTACTAATTCCTGCAATCGCAATCTGAAATACGATAGGTCTTTCTGCTGTGTACTCATACTATAATTTTGTTTAGATTTTACTGAAAGCCTAAAATTATAGCGGTAGATGAGTGCATTTGAAAATGTGGCAGGATTTGGCGTTGAGAGGCAGGATTTGGCGTATTAAATCAAAATACAAGAGGAATTAATTGTATTTTTGAACTTAACAAAACCTACAATTAAATAGTGGCTATAAAATAATGAATGAATTAGAATCCCTAAAAAGTATTTTTAAAGACAGAATATTTAAAATACCGGATTATCAACGTGGTTATGCCTGGACAACACGACAGTTAAAAGATTTTTGGGAGGATTTGGTTAATCTTCCTGTTGACAGATTTCATTATACAGGGCTGTTATCTTTAAAAAAGGTGGATAGAAATATCTGGGCTAATTGGAACGACGAACGATGGTTGATTGAAGACAGAGGTTTTAAACCCTTTCATATTGTCGATGGGCAGCAGCGATTGACAACATTTGTAATTTTCATACAAGCAATTTCGGAACAACTAAGAGCCATACCTGAAAATAAGGATAAAAAAGATGAAGAAATATATCTTGGTTCTTTTAGCTTAAAGGCTATTAAGGAAGAATATTTGGTAATAGAAAAACCACCCCAATTTATCATCACAACATATAAATTTGGATACGAGGTTGATAATCCAAGTTTTAAATACTTACGCCATAAGGTTTTCTTAGAGCCTGATAGCGGAACAGTTCAGGAAACTTTTTATACCCTTAATCTTGAAAACGCTAAACGATTTTTCAAGGAAAATCTACAAAACTATTATGATAAATACGGGTTGAGCGAAATAGAAGCATTATTTAAGAAAGTTACTCAAAATCTGATGTTCAACGTCTATGAAATAAGCGATGATTTTGACGTTTTCGTTGCATTTGAAACAATGAATAATCGTGGTAAGAAGCTTTCAAATTTAGAGCTTCTAAAAAATAGGCTGATTTATTTAACCACTTTATACGATGAAAAAGAGCTAAAGAATGATGAACGAAATTCCCTGCGTGAAAAAATTAATGATGCTTGGAAAGAAGTCTATTATCAACTGGGAAGAAATAAGCAAAATCCGCTTAATGATGATGATTTTTTAGTTGCTCATTGGATAATGTATTTTCAATATACAAGAGAAAAAGGCGATGACTATATTAGGTTTCTATTAGAACAGAAGTTTACACCACAAAATATCTATGCAAAAACAGAAGTGAAACTAAGTTCTTTGCAAGAATTTGAAGAAGTTCGCGAAGACGAAGATACCGACCAAGAGGAAGTCGAGGTAAATGGAGATGAAGAAATAACAGTTTTGCGTTCTCAACTTTCTCCGAAAGAGATTGAGGATTATGTGAACAGCTTAAAAGCTGCTGCCGTTCATTGGTATAATACGCACAATCCTATAAACAATCCAGACTTAACCGAACAGGAAAGTCTTTGGATAGACCGTTTGAACAGAATTGGTATAATCTATTTCCGTCCACTCGTAACGGTATCCTATTTAAGCAAAGGTGTCAATTCAGACAAGAGAGTTCAGCTATTCAGCTCAATCGAACGCTTTATATTCATTACATTTAGGCTTAGCCGGGCATTTTCAACATATAGAAATAGTGAATTTTACCGTGCTGCACGGCAACTGAGAAACGGAGAATTGACGATTGACAATATCGTTCAACGATTGAATGATAGAATGAACTATTGTTTTTATACTCCTGAAAATTCTAAAGAAACCTACTTTGACTACACATATTTTCAAAAATTTATTGATAAGAAATTTAAAAGCGGAGGAGGTTTTTATTACTGGAACGGGCTTCGATATTTCTTGTATGAATATGAAATGGAAAAAGTTAGACGAAGAGGAAGTCAAAAAATTGATTGGAGATTGTTTGTGAAAAGTGAAAAGGATAAAGTTTCCATTGAACATATTTATCCTCAAACACCAACACATAAAAACTGGAAAGACAGTTTTAAAAATTACAAAAAATTGCAATTGCCTTTTTTCCAAGGAACTTTAGGTAATCTTTTACCATTATCACAAAGTATAAATTCGAGTTTACAAAATGATTGCTTTGATGACAAGAAAAATGCAAAGTATAATGAAAAGAATGAAAAAATAAGACAAGGTTATTCTGACGGCTCTCACTCTGAAATCGAGGTCGCTGGATATGATACTTGGAACCCTGATACCATTCTTGAAAGAGGCAACAGGTTGTTGGAATTTATGGAAAAACGATGGGATTTGAAATTTGAGGATGAAACTGCCAAAGCGGAATTATTATTCCTTGATTTTATGCTTCCTGAAGAAGATAGTAATGAAGAAGAATAACTTAAAAATACTTTTTTAATGAACTATACAGAAAACATTGAACGTCTAAAAATACTACTTACAGGTGCATCCACCGATGTTACTATCACAAGTGAGAATGAAGCAGAATATAAAAGGCTGAAAAGTGAACTCAACCAATCTGCTAAGTTCAAAACTAACCAGCCAAAAGAATTTAAAATTTGCCTTACGCTTCAAGAATTTAGAAGAGAAATGCAAGCTAAAGGTGGATATGCAGAACGTAGAAAATATATTAATGAGCTATTTTATCCGCTAATTTCAGATGAAAACTCCTTGCTGGATAGTATAGAAGAAATACAGCAAAGTGTAAATTTTGGACATTTAAACCTTTTGCCCCAAGATATACAGCAGAAAGGACGAGAAATGTCGGAGGTTTATCTGTATTTATATTGTATCGAAAATTCTTTAAGAATATTTATCGAAGAAATTATGAAATCACAAACGATAAATATTCCAAAAAAAGTACAAGATACAATAGATAAGCTAAAGAGAAGTGAACAAGAAAGCAAATATTTACCATTAAGGGGCAATAGTGATTTGTTTTATTGTGATTTTATAGAATTGGGAAAAATCATTGTTGGTAATTGGAGTATTTTTGGACAGTATTTCCCTAAACAAAATGAACATTGGTTAAATGTAATGGTTGATGAATTGTACAAGATTAGGTGTTTAGTTGCTCACAATAGTTATGTAGGCAAAGATGAACGTGATGCACTAAAAGTTTATTATAAAAGCATTACTGCTCAATTGAAAATATAAAAGTATCTAAAGTCTAAAACAAAACCCTCTGGAAATTCGGAGGGTTTTGTTTTATGGAGTGTTCAGAATTTGAAGCATTCTACCAACCTCTATATCCATTCGTGAAAAGGCAAACCATTTCTTACCCAAGTCTTTGAGTGATGCTCCGATATGGTACAGTTCCGTACCGTCAATAATCAAAAATCGGTCGTGTGAATCGGAGAAAATCTTTACTTCGATATGCAAATATTGGCTGTTGTAACGTTGCAGGTCTAACCGTAACTGATTGCTGATACTTTTGGTATAGATTGTTGCGGTTACATTTGTATTACGTTTACCCAATAAGGTCAGTACGGTATCGTCCACGTAATTATCCAGCAGGATAATGGAACTTTCGGCATTTCTGATAATATCCGATACAAATGTATAAGCATCAAAGACCTGCCCATTATAGAAAATGCCTTTGTCACTTTGGAGCTTGTCGCTTTCCAAAGCCTTAAAAATTTCCTCAAATTTTTGGTCGGCTTGCAATTGTTTCAGCTCAATTTTATCCAAACGATGAAACAAAGCCGCATTGCTGATAAGCATTTTCCGCATTTCTACAAACGCATCCATAATTTCAATGCTGACCTTTACAGCCACATCGGAGCGAAGCACTGCGGATAGCATCGCTATCCCTTGTTCGCCGAAAACGTAGGGCAGGTAACGTCTTCCGCCTCGCCCTACGTTTGAGGTTCCAATTTGGAACCTCAAAAATTCGGCTTCCTCATCGGTCAATTGAAAACAGAATTTTTCGGGAAACCGCTCTATATTCCGTTTTACCGCTTTGTTCAGTATTTTGGTTTCCACCTGATATAAGGCAGCGAGGTCGCTGTCAAGCATCACTTGTCTGCCACGTATGGTATAAATCAGATTTCTGATTTCTTGTGGAACAATAGTCGGCTTATTTTCCATTGCGTTTATTGCTTTTGTTTTTCTCAAACTCAAAGGAGGTTTTGCAGTCAGCATCCAACACAATGTAGGCATCGAATTTCTTTCCGGATTTGCTGGTCATTCCTTTGATGAGTGAAGTTTTACCCTTATTCACAAGATTTTCAATATCGGATACTCTAACTTGTACACCACACACATTGCGGAACTGTACCCAACTGCAAACTTCATCGGGGCATTTAACAATCTTATCACGGATAATCAAATGTTGGCTTTTGCATTTCGGGCAGGTAAGTTTTGACAGGTTCGTATTGGCAATGGAAGTCTGCAACAGTTCATCGGTAATAGATGAAGCATAAGTTTCCATTTCCTTTTGGAACGCACTCGCATCGCCTTCGTTATTTTCAATTTTTTGCAAAGCCAATTCCCATTCGGCGGTCATAGAAACGTCTGCAATCTTACGTTCTTTGACGAGTTCATATACCTGCAAACCTTTTTCAGTAGGGATTAAGGATTTCTTTTCCCTTTTGATATAACTTCGTGTAAACAGGGTTTCAATGATTGATGCCCTTGTAGCCGGAGTGCCGATACCAATATTTTGCAAGGCTTTCCGCTCGTCCTCGTTTTCTATATCCTTTCCGGCAGTTTCCATTGCCGACAAAAGTCCGGACTCGGTATAAAGCACAGGCGGTTTGGTTTTCTTTTCCAGAACGGCAGCTTCCTTTATTTTGAGTTCATCGCCCTTTTTCAGGTCGGGCAAATCCTGTATCGGTTCGATATCATCGTCCGTGAAACTGCCTTTGATAGAACGCCAGCCCGGTTCCGTAACCTTACATCCTTTTGCCGCAAAATCGTAATGCAATGCCTGTAAACCAACATCGGTAATCTCTTTGATGCAGGATTGTGAAAGGGCTTCGAGCAACCGAAAGGCAATCATATCATAAACCGCATTTTCCTTTACGTTCAGAGCTGACGGAATTTTATCCGTAATCAACAAACCGTGGTGGTCGGTAACTCGTAAATCGTTTACGATACGTTTATTGAAGCGCCCCCATTTCATTTTGGTTACGGCTTGCTTGCAGGTTTCCCGGTCCTGCAAAGCCCTTACAAGGTTGGGGATTTCCGCCCACATATCTTCGGGTATGTATTTGCTTCCGGTGCGGGGATAAGTAATAAATTTCTTTTCATATAAGTTTTGGGCAATATTGAGTGTTTCTTCGGCGGAAAGGTTGAGCTTTTTGTTGGCTTCTTTTTGCAGACCTGTCAGGTCAAACAATAATGGCGGTTGCTCTGTAACGACTTTGGTTGCTACCGATGTAACGGTAATCGTATTCCCGTTCCTTTCAATAGACCTGAGCGTATCTTCTGCCTGCCTTTGGTCGTCCCATTTGGTTTTGGAAAGGCTTCTAAAATCAATGAACTCTTTGTTATGTAATAGCTGTATCTGCCAATATTGTTTTATCGAAAAGTTTTTGTTTTCCAGATAGCGTTTGCAAATCAAAGCGAGTGTAGGTGTTTGCACCCTGCCGAGTGAATACACGCCGTTTCCTGCGGCAATGGATAAAGCCTGTGTAGCATTGATGCCTACGAGCCAATCGGCACGGCTTCTGCCTTGTGCAGCCTGGTACAATCCGTCAAATTCCTTTCCGTCTTTCAGGTTGTCAAATCCCTGCTTGATGGCTTTTTCGGTGAGCGAGCTTATCCAAAGGCGTTCAAAGGGCTTGTTACATTTCAGGTGTTCGTAGATATAGCGAAATATCAATTCGCCCTCACGTCCTGCATCAGTTGCTACAATAATGCTATCGCTTTTATTGAATAGTTCTTTGATGACTTTCAGTTGCTTTAATGCACCTGCATCGGCTGTATAGCCTTTGTCTTTTTTGACTTTCCGAACGGTCAGCAAAAAAGGGTTTGGCAATATCGGCAAGGCTGATTTATCAAATCCAGATATGCCGTAATCTTCGGGCATTCCCAACCCGATAAGGTGACCGAATGCCCAGGTAACAAAATAGCCGTTGCCCGTCAGGTAGCCATCTTTCTTTTCAGATGCTCCCAACAGGCTGGCTATTTCTCTTGCTACGCTTGGTTTTTCTGCAATGATTGTTTTCATACTATTTTACATTTTTCTGCCTTTGGACTTTGCAGGTGCTTTTGGCTTTTCTTGTTGTTCCTGCTGCTTTTTGTCTTTCGGGGTTTGCTGACCAGTCTTCAAAGGCTCTTTGATATTCTTGGTTGCTTCGTTGGTCTTGCCCTCAGAATTGACGGCGGTCTGCGTTTTGTTGGCTTCGGTCGGTTTCGCCTGCTCTTTGAGCTTGTTCGGGTTTTGAAAGGAGAATTCCGTTCTATTAGTATCCTTATTGAGCGTGATATAGCCCTGGTATTTCTGACCTTTCTTATCTACCAAACCATCAACATAGACGGTTTGCCCGGCTTTGAACTTATCGTATTGTTCATCATTGAGTTCCTTGCCCCTGAAAGTTCTCGGAATTTCATTGGATTGGCGTTGTTGGTTATTTTGCAGGTTGCTTTGCGACTGCCGATTATTGTTGCTTCTGTCAAACAGGAACTCTACATAACGTTTGTCCGCATTGAACTGTACAGTTGCGGAAAATTCCTTGCCTTTCGTGGAAGTCATCCCATCCAAATAGAGCGGTTTGCCCTCCATCAAGGTTTGCTTTTGCTGGTCATTCAGCTTCACACCCTTAATCTCATTGGGAATCTTGATGAAATCTGTCTTTAATGCAATCAGCTCATTGGTCAGCCTGTCCACGCTGACAATGGACGGCATCATTTCCCCTGTTTTGGTGTTTTTCAAATCCACAATGCGTCCCATATTGCCTGTTTGGAGTAAGTTTTTCTTATCCTCATCGGTAAACTTGTGTCCGAAAAATTCCATATTCAGGTTAGGTTCCCTGCGTACACCATGTATTGCCGCCACGACCTTACCGTTTTCGGCAAGCTGTAATGACAATCGTGCATCTGTACGGACAATGGCAGTGTCAAGGTTTACACCGATAGGCACAAGCTCATTGGTTTTGTACCCCCTCAATAAAGGGTCGAGCAGGTTTCTTTTTTCCAGGTACTCCTTGCTTAATCCAATATTGTTCATTGTTTCCCAATCAATCTGTTCCGGCTTGAAGCGGTATTCGCTTGTTTCCGGTGTCTGTGTTGTTTCCATATCTTTTTTGTTTTCTTGTTTTTGTTCTTGCGGGGTTTCCGGTTTTACCTCGTGTTCTTTCATCACTTTTTCACCTTCGGAAGTCGGATTATCTACCTGCGTCTGAAATTCCTTTGCTTTATTTACGGCCTCGTCAGCCGGAACCTTGAAAAATGAGAACTGCGTGGGATCTTTCAACTGTCTCCAAAAATTGGATAGAAAATTGGAAATGAAATCACCGTGTTTGTCCACGCGCATGAACTGGCTTTGATTCTTTTTCGTGGGATCAACAGTTTCCATTTTCCCGTTTTCATCAATGCTCTTTACGGCTTGTATTTTCATTTTTTCTTTATCCAGCACCAGCAATATGTCCGAAAGTTGTTCGGGCATTTCCTGCTTGTTTGTTGTTTCTTCGCTCATAATCTTGAAAATTTAAAGTTTACCGCCGAAAGTAGCGGAAGCGTACACTTTATAACCTGAAGTGGAACTCAGAGGCAGCGTTTGGCGTTCATTGGCTTTCTATCTGTTGAAACTTTCCCTGATGAATTGGTGTACATCGGATAGTTTGTAATACAATTTTCCGCTTATCGTATAATAAGGTAGCTTACCGATAGAACGATACCGTTGCAGAGAACGGTTGCTGATTTTCAGCATTTGTAATAAATCCTGGTTGTCGAGCAGTACCTCTCCGTCAATGCTGTTGTGTTTCTTTTTCAGTTCTTCAATATGTTCGCTAAGCATATCAAAGCGGATCATTATGCGTTCCATCCACGCCAAAAAATCCATTCTGTCAATATTCATAGGATATACATTTGAGGGTTCATATCTATTTTTTGCCTGTGTTCAGCTTTCTGCCTTTTCCTATATAGCTCTTGCCTTTTGTCATAAGTTCCTGTACATATTCGTCACTGCTCTGTATAGCATTGGCATTGAGCATATCCTTGATAGCACCGATGGTATAGAAGTATTGACCATATATTTTTGAATAAGATATCTCACCTTTGGTACGCATACGCCACAATGTTTTTTCACTTATGTGGAGGTATTGGCATACTTCATGGTTATTGAGCCACAGGTCGTCATAACTGTTATTCTCTAATCTTTTCAGGTAGTCACTGATTGCATTAATACGGGCATTCAGTTGTTGCCACGCTTCTTCTTCAATTGTTATAATCTTCATTGCACAAGTATTTAATATTCACTGTGCAAAGTTGCCAAGAGTGGCAGAGTTTGTCCGCCAACCCTCGCCAATTGGTTTTGCAGTTTTTTGAAGATTTTTGCAATTCGTGTAAACTCTTATGGACTAAGAGTTTTGTTGAAATCGGATAAAAAAAGGTGTGGAAATAGGTTGGCTTTGCCAATTGGCAGACATGGGCAAAGCGTGAAAAACGAGGCAAAAATAAGCAGTACACGAAAGGGTACTGCTCCTGATGTATGATGATTTACCCGGAATTAAAGGTCTTTGTCCATATATTCTTCCAATGAGATTTTAAGCTGGTCTAAAAATGCCGTTCGGGAACCACTTCGGGTTTTCATTCTGTGAAAGGCGTGATGAATATCGTTCAATGGCGTTCGGAATAGCACTTGAAAAATCAAAGCCAATTGCCGGATGCCTATATTGCCGTGGGAAACAGAACTGGAAGCATACAGGGCGTAAATCAGTTCAATAAGTGCATTTTGTGAATTAGTCCACGAAATATCTTTGTTGGTCTTTCCGCCTACCAAGACCATGTCGGGGTTTTCTTCGGGATTGACTTTGTTCAGCAAATAGGTATAGAGCAATTCATTGGCAACGATACGGGCTATCTTATTGTCATAATAGGTGGAGAAACTAAGGTCAATTTCAAACACAGCACTCTTTAAGCCATCGTGGTAATTGATTTGTCCGAGCCTGAAATAAAGATGGTCACGGTCTGTCCTTCCCGCACGGTAATACCTGTAAAAATCCCCATCGCAAATACATTCCATATATTCCGCTTGTAGGGCTTTGAACTGGTTTTCATAATAGTTTTGGTGTAATGTACCATTGTTGACAGGGCAGGTGGTTTCTATGCGGAAGACCTTATTATAGAAAATGAGTTTGCCCATAATCTGAGATTTGATGTTCTTGAAAAAGTCTATTTCCTGCTGCTCATTTTTAAAACCGTCCTGCGTGACTTGCGATTTTAAAGCACCCAGCATTTCATTCAGAAACAAGGTCATTTGGTAAGCCTCTTCCGCCGGTCGCATCATTTGGGAAGTAAGTTTGTCTTTCTGACGGCGGATTTGCGATAATATTTTACTCAACACGATTTCCATAGCCTTATAATTTTAGACATTGCTACTTTTCGGAGCTACATCTGTGGTTGCTATGTCAAAATTTGGAAATACTTCTGAATTTAATTTCACAGGTTTCCCCCAGTGTGGGAATTTTTTCTGTTTTTATTTGTAAGAACGGACTTAAAAAAAGGGCAAAGCAGAACACCTGCTTTACCCTTTAATTTATTATATTTGCATTAATGATTTACAAGGTAATCAGATGAAAGTAAGTGCAGTAAGCACCATTACTAAATCGTTACCGATAGAGTTTCCCACTCTTGTAAACTACTCTTATTGAACCTATTTAGGTTAAACTAATCTTAAAAAAAAAAAATAATGGCAAAAAGCAAAAATAAGCAAAACGGCGAAGTCCGCTAAAACACAGTAGTTTATAAAACGTGGATCTACGATTGGAAGTCACTGTACTTTAGTTTTTGGGCGTAAAAAGACAGGGTTAGGTTACTAAATCGTCACTGGTTACAACCTGACCAACAATAATATAACTGATTATATTTCAGTCTTTTGCATTCATTTTCATATTCCCTTGTAACTCATTGATTTTTAATTATAAACATTAAATAATTGAGTTATGGAACAGACGAAAAGGTCAACGTTTAAGCTACTTTTCTACCTAAAGAAAAACGAGCCTAAAAAGAATGGAGCGGTAGCCATTTAGGAAGAATTACCATTGATGGCACACCCAAGACTTTCGGAACAAAGTTGGAAATTAACCCCAATAATTGGGATTTAAAGTATGGAAGAGTTGAGGGAAAGAGTGCCAAAGCTTTAAGTATTAACCAAAAGCTGGATAACATACGGGGGCGTATCGACAAGATTTATGAAGATATGCTCAAACACGAGGGCTTTGCAACCGCACAAAAGGTAAAGCTCACGTTTCTCGGTGTCGGCGTGATGGAGGATGCCGTACTAAAAGTTTTTAGGGGGCAAAATCAGGGCTTTGAAAAAATGGTCGCTAAGGGTAAACGTTCTCAAAGCACATATAGCAAGTATAACACTGTTTACAACCACCTGAGCGAATTCATTAAGGAGCGTTACCTTCGATAAGGGCGTTTTTTGACTCTGTCCAAGTAATCATTTGTTCATTGTCCGTCAAATTTTTAAATTTATTGCTTTCATTATTAATACGACCCCGTAAATATTCATAGAAAAGTTCATCAGCAATAATTCTCGAAACTTTATAATCATAATATGTTGAAAATCTGTAATCAGAATCAAAGATGTGACTATGTAAACCATTTTCAATATTAATCTGCCCTCTTGTAAAAAGTTCCTTGTCCTTATCTGTACGACCAAATGATAGTATTGGCAAAACAAACAGTTAATCTTATAATATTGGTATAACTGTTCTATTTTCTGTAGTTCTTTTGAAAAATACTCTTTATGAACCTGCCACATTCCGATGGGACAAGCTGTTTCAATCCGGAAAACCTTATTATAAAAAATAAGTTTACCCTGTATCTCTGGTTTAATTTTCTTGAAAAACTCTATTTCCTGATTGATATCGGAAAATCCATTTTCCAATACATACTCCTTCAAAACTTGATGTTTTTTTAAAAGGTAACAAGCGAGATACCTGGAATATTCGATAACATGTTGTGGTGATAAATCTACCTTGCTTTCTTCGTCCCTTATTGACAAAAGGATGTTTTTAATGTGTCTCATAATACTTCAATTTTAAATGATTAAATACTTTATTATGACCACTACAGCCACTTAGCTGTATATTAATCTTCATAAATATGCCTTTCAGTAACATTTGTTACAGACGTTCTTTTTCCCAAAATATACTTTTGCAAATAATCATAAATAATGAGGGTATGAAAGCACATTATCAAATAGTCATAATTGGAGCTGGTACAGCCGGTATTATGACAGCAGCTCAGCTTTTAAAAAAGGATAAGTCACTTGACATTGTCATCATTGATCCGGCAGAGATGCATTATTATCAACCGGCCTGGACATTAGTTGGAGCCGGAACTTATGATTTCGCCAAAACGGCAAAATCAATGAGGGATTTGATTCCAAAAGGTGTAGAATGGCTTCAGGATTCTGTGACAGAATTTTTTCCTGAGGAACATAAAATAGAAACTCAAAAAGGTGTCAAAATCAGTTATGATTATCTTGTGGTTGCTCCCGGATTAGTAAATGATCTTTCACTCATTGAAGGATTGGAAGAAGCAGTAAAAAAAGGCATTGTATGCAGTAACTATATAGATCCGAAATATACATGGGAATGCCTAAAGAATTTCAAAGGTGGAAATGCGGTTTTTACCCAACCTACAACCCCTATCAAATGTGGCGGAGCTCCTCAGAAAATTATGTATCTGGCAGCAGACTACTTTCGCAGGAATGGATTAGATAAGAAATCAAATGTAGTTTTTGCTACTCCCGGCACGGTCATCTTTGGGGTAAAACGGATTGCGGATACATTGATGAAAGTCATCCATCGATACAATGTACATTTTAAGCCATTTTATGCTCCAGTTAAAATAGATGCCGACAAAAAAATAGTCTATTTCAAAAGTGTAGCTCCCGATGACAACAACTGTATTGTAAACGAAGGTAATGTTTTGGGAGAAAAACAACAAGGTAATTCATTGATTGAAATGCCTTTTGATTTGCTGCACTTAGCTCCGCCTCAAACAGCTCCAAAGTTTGTAAAAGAATCTGTATTGGTGAATGAAGCTGGTTGGTTAGATGTGGATATCAATAGTCTTCAGCATAAAAAATATCCAAATATTTTCGGAATTGGAGATGTCGCTGCTTTACCAACCGCAAAAACAGGAGCAGCCATACGCAAACAAGCTCCTGTAGTGGTTGATAATATACTCAAACTCATCAAAGGAAAAACTGCCGACAATAAATCTTACCAGGGATATTCATCTTGTCCCTTAGTAACCGGATACGGAAAAATGGTATTGGCAGAATTTAACTACAAAAACGAATTCACACCTGACCCAAAACTCAAAATGATGCTGATTGGCGACAGTTCCAAAGAACACTGGCGTTTGTGGCTGTTAAAAAAATATATGCTTCCCTATTTGTACTGGCATAAAATGATGAAAGGCGAAGATGTTTAGTCTTGTGTAACCTATGTAACAAACTATCTCTTTTTATAAGCCGAAATTTGCGACAATAAAAAAGAATGACAATTTAATTTATGGAATGGATTTTAGAACCGTGGCCGTGGTATGTGAGCGGACCATTGATTGCAATGACGATGTTTATCCTGCTTTATATAGGAAAGAATTTTGGAATGTCGTCCAATTTAAGAACACTGTGCACCATGTGCGGTGCCGACAAAACCTGTGATTTTTTCTGTTTTGACTGGAAAGCACAACGATGGAATTTATTGGTCATGAGCGGAGCCATCATTGGTGGTTTTGTTGCTTCTAATTATCTTTCAAATAATCAGACACCTGACTTAAACCCAAAAACGGTTGAACATTTAAAGGAAATAGGTTTTGAAAGTGCCGGGAAAGCATATGTACCAACAGAGCTTTTTGGACAGGAAGCTTTTTCAGACCCTAAGACATTGGCTATACTACTAATTGGCGGAATATTGGTTGGTTTTGGAGCACGCTATGCAGGTGGTTGTACTTCAGGTCATGCCATATCAGGTATCAGTAATTTACAGTTACCGTCATTGATTGCTACTATTGGATTTTTCATTGGAGGATTGATTATGGTACATCTTATTTTTCCTTTAATTTTTTAATACCAATGAAAAGGCTGGTGGTAATGCTGGTTGTAGTTATACTTTCTCAACCAATAAAAGCACAAGAAAACCACACAAAAGATACTCTTAAAAATAAATCTTTGGTTTCTTATCTGAAAGAAGGCGAAATCAGCGGACATATCCGAAATTATTTTTTGATGACTGAAAACCATAATGGAAACGATTATTATGCCAATGCCATTGGAGGTGTATTAAGCTATGAAACCAAATCGTACAAAGGTTTTCAGTTAGGTGTTTCAGGGATATTTACCTACAAGGTGTTTTCATCAGATTTGAATAAACCTTACGATCAGACCAATAAATCATCACGATGGGAGCAGGAACTTTTTGATGTGAACCATAAAGACAATTTTAAAGATTTAGACCGATTGGAGGAATTGTATATTAAGTATCATTGGAAGAATTCGTATATAACCTATGGAAAAATTCCTATAGAATATACGCCTTTATTGAATAAAAGCGATGGAAGAATGAAGCCTTTTGCTTTTCAGGGAGGTTGGTTGCATCACAAAGATGAAAAATTTCAGGCTGATGCGGCATGGATTCACAGAGTTTCCCCAAGATCAATGACCGAATGGTTTTCAATGGAAGAGGCTATCGGATTGACAGATAACGGCTATTTACCGAATGGCGAAAAAGCAGATTATGAACAATCAACATCCACGAGCGGTTTGTTTATTGCTCATTTAGGAAAAGAATTTAAAAATCTGAAAGCCAATTTCTGGAATTTTCATTTGGATAAATTTATCAATACCTCCTGGTTGCAATTGGAGTATGCAAAAAAGAATTGGGAGTTTGGTGTGATTTATTCGTATCAGATACCAGATGCCTACCAAAAGAAACTGGCTTACGAAAACAGGTATGTGCAGCCGGATGAAAACGGACAGGTAGTCAGCAGTATGCTGAAATACAAAAATGGAGCATCGCAGTTCAAAGTAGCCTATACCAAATCTTTTGAGTCCGGCAGGTACTTATTCCCTAAAGAATTGGGACGTGATCAGTTTTATACGTCCATGCCCAGAAGCCGTATCGAAGGATTGGGAGGAGTTGATGTTTTTGCAATGGGGTATCAGTACAGTTGGAAGCATTTATTTTTGAATGTCGATGCCACCACTACCCATGGAGCAGCAATAAAAGACTATGAATTAAACAAATACAATATCGATGATTATTACCAGATCAATACACGACTGCATTACGAGTTTACCAATTTTTTAAAAGGTCTTCATGTCGAGTTGCTGTATGTCTGGAAACAAAACAAAAACGAGCATAATACAAAATTGGTTGAGCAAAGAAGCGATTACAACCAAATCAATCTAATAACAAATTTTAATTTTTAAAAACAATGAAAAACATAGTTTACTTACTGATCGGAACATTTTTCGGAATTGTTATGTACAAATCCGAAGCCGCATCATGGTTCCGGATTTATGAAATGTTCCAGTTTCAATCGATTCACATGTATGGACTGATGGGAACAGCTTTAGCAGTAGGAATAATCATAGTACAGTACATCAAAAGAAACAAAGTAAAAGACGTGAATGGCAATCCTATTGTTATTGCAGATAAGGACAAAAGTATCCCACGCTATTTAATAGGCGGTATTCTTTTTGGGTTGGGTTGGGCATTGGCGGGAGCTTGTCCGGGACCTATGTTCGTATTGACAGGAGCTGGTTATTTCCCGATTTTAGTTGTAATTTTAGGAGCTGTATTAGGCACTTGGTTTTATGGATTAATAAAAAATAAGTTGCCTCATTAAAATCAAAATAATTATGGAAGAATTAATCCGTGAAACCTATCGGGGTATATTCGAAAAAGAGCTGATTGACGAAATCATATCTGTGGCAAAACTCGTTGAATTTAAAGAAGGCGATATATTGATAGATATCGGCAAGTACATAAAAACCATGCCTTTACTTATTAGTGGTGCTATAAAAATAATGCGGGAAGATTTTGACACAGGCGAACTGTTGCTATACTTCATCGAAAAAGGAGATACCTGCTCTATGACCCTTACCTGCTGTATGGGTGATAAGAAAAGTGAAATTCGTGCAGTGGCAGAAAATAACGGTTTGGTAGCCATGATTCCTGTGGGCAAAATGGAAGAATGGTTGGGCAAATATAAAAGCTGGCGTGCTTTCGTATTTCAAAGTTACAACAACCGTTTTAATGAAATGCTTGCTGCCATAGACAATATAGCATTTACCAATATGGATAAGCGACTTTATAACTATCTTCAGGAAAAAAGCAAGATTAATAATTCAAGTATCATCACCAAAACCCATCAGGAGATTGCCTACGAACTCAACAGTTCCCGAGTAGTAATTTCACGATTGCTGAAAGCATTGGAAAATGAAGGAAAAATAAAACTAAACCGCAATAACATAGAATTGTTAAACTAACGCTATGGAAGAAACCAAAGGCGAACAAATAAATTCACCTTTCAAAAAAGACCTGATACTTAGAGAAGAATTAGCTATCCAACGTACATTTCTTGCCAATCAATCGACATTTCTTTCATTTTTAAGAAGTTCGATGTACTTTTTAGTGGCTGGTCTTAGTGTCAATAAACTTGTTGATGGTAACGAGGCGGTTATTTTTGAATACATCTTGTTCGTTATATCCGGGCTTTTACTCGTTGTGGGCATTATCAACTATTTCCGCAACCACAAAAAAATCAAACAAAGTGAGATTCATATAGGCGATTATAAGTTTAAATATGAAAATAAGTAAACCTAAAAATGACGGTTAATTTAAACCGTCATTTTAGGTTTCTACTTTGAAAATTAAGCCATCGTCATACCGCCATCGATGACCAATTTCATTCCAGTAATGAATTTACTGTCATCAGATGCGAGGAACAATACACCATTGGCAATGTCTTCATTTGTAGCATATCGCTTCAGAGGAATGGTAGCTTCAAATCCTTTCTTTGCTGCTTCAGCATCCCCTGGTGCATAACCCTCTTCCAAAGAACGCATCATACGGTTATCGACAGGTGACGGATGAATAGAATTTACACGTATATTTCTCGAAGCAGCTTCGTTAGCAACGGTACGGGTAATACCGATTACAGCGTGTTTACTAGTTACATAAGCCGATACGTTTGGCGAACCTACCAGACCGGCAACAGAGGAAGTATTGATGATACTACCTCCATCATTCATTTCCGGCAACACATATTTAACCCCCAACCATACACCTTTTACGTTTACGGCTATTAGTTTATCAAAAACTTCCTCCGGATATTCGGTAATGGGCTTTACGACTCCTTCAATCCCTGCATTGTTGAAGAACACATCTATCTTACCAAAAGTATCCACCGTATGTTTTACGTATTTTTGTACATCAGTGGCTTTTGTAACATCAGCCGCTACATAACTTACGTTAGGACTGTTCAATTCAGAAGCAACCTTGCTTAATGCTTCCTCATTTATATCCACCAATACCACTTTTGCTCCTTCATTTAAAAATAACTTTGCTGTTGTTGAACCAATTGCTCCGGAACCTCCGGTAATAACGGCTACTTTGTTTGCTAATTTTGCCATAATATTTACTTTTTAGTTTAATTAAATTCTTGGGTAAAGTTAAATTTAAGGTATATCAAATTCGGTAACAAAAATCACATTTAAATTGATTATTTTTTAGTATTTACCAAATCCAACAACCAATAGAATTATAATCAAAAAGAAGCCAGTTTTGTAACATTAGTTACAATCAATTATAGTCTTAAAAACTACCTTTGAGCTGTTTTTTTTACTCTACAATTTGTTTGAAGAAGTTAGTTTTATTCCTTTTTACTATGGTGCTTAGAACATTCTATGCACAGTTTCATTATGCTTTTTATTTGATAGACAGTGAAACCTACATCGAGCTTTTTTGTGAAAATCAGGACAAACCCGAAATGCACTGTGACGGAAAATGTAGTCTGAGCAAAGCCACAAAAGAAACTTCCGACAAACAAGATAAAATTCCGGAACAAATCACTTCTTTGAGCTTTCCGGATTTTATTCCTACCGAAAAATTCACCTTAGAGTTTATAACAATCGAAAGATTACAGAAGAAAAAAATCATTGCCCAACAATCTCTATATTCTTTTCTGTATTTGGATAAATGCAAACACCCACCCGAAAATTTGATGGTCTAAATTCAAAATCCCTGATGTATTCATGGGACACATTTCTTATTCATCAAATTTTTAAACAAAATGAAATCAATACTTTGGGTTTCACTTTGTGCAATGCCTTTTATGGCTGCGGCACAAGAGAAACAGCAACAAGACAGCGTAAAAACGACTATCTTAAACGAAATTATTATCAAAGGCTACAGGCTCGAAAATCCTACTTTCAGCAAAGTTTCCAATAACTATGACGAAAAAATAGTACAACCCAAAAATGTAGCCGGACTTTTTAACGATATCAATGGTTTTTCACTAATTAAAAGAGGAAACTATGCAATGGATCCGACTTTTCGGGGGGCTCAATATGAGCAATTGAACATTCAATACGATGGTGGACTGAAAGTGATGCACGCTTGTCCCAATCGTATGGATCCTATTACCTCTCACGTTTCGCCTGAAGAAATTGAGAAAATAGAAATCATTAAAGGTCCCTACAGTGTGCGGTACGGTGCAAATTTTGGAGGCATCGTCAATCTGGTCACACGTAATCCCTCAAAAGGAGAACACGGCTTTCACGGTTCGTTGGCTTCAGGCTACGAAACCAATGGAAATGCCTATGTAGGAATGGCTCAGCTACAGTATGTAACGCATAAATTTGACGTAGCTGGTAATTTCGGATACAGAGATTATGGCAATTACAAAGACGGTGATGGTACAGAAATTCCATCTTCATTCAGAAGTACTGACTATGGTTTGAAATTAGGCTATAATATCCATCCAAATCAGCGTATACAAGCATCCTGGAGACAAGCTTTCGGACGTGATGTGTTGCACGCAGGTCTTCCTATGGATACCGAATATGACAACAGCAGCATTGCTTCATTGGATTACAAATGGGATAATATTGGGAAAAATCTGAAAAGTCTGCAAGTAAAAACCTACTACAGTTATGTAGATCATCTGATGACCAATTACAAACGCTCCACAGCGACAGCAACCGAAGCAGCGGCCGATGTAAATTCTACAACCATCGGAGCAAAAGCAGAATTCGAATGGAAAACATCCGATAAACTTCATTTTTTTAGCGGAGTGGACTATCTGCACATTGGTAGAGATGGAGACCGAACAAGACTGATAAAGATGCAGAACGGTAATCCATTGCCTAACCCTATTACAAAAATAAATTCTATATGGCAGGATTCGTATATTGACGATATAGGAGCTTATACGGAAGCGAAATGGAACTTTCTGCCCAGCTATATTTTATCCGCAGGATTACGTTACGATATGGTCATTTCAGACATTCGTAAACCGGAAGCTGATTTTGCCGCATTGTATGATTTGGATAAAAGAACAGAGCATAATATAAGCGGAACCATTTCGTTGAAAAAAGCATTTTCAGACCGCCTTTTTTTAGAATTTGCTTATGGTCGTGGTGTGCGTTCTGCCAATATGATCGAGCGATACATCAACCAGTTCAATGTAGGACAGGACAGCTATAATTATACCGGAAATCCTGATTTGAAAGCTGAAATAAATAATCAGTTTGAAATTGGATTAAGCGGTTATGAAAACCTAAGTGGCTTTTTCAATACCATTCGTTTTGAGGGATCTGTATTTTATGGTTTTTTGAAAAATTATATTTCGGCAGTGATTGAGCCTGATATAGCAGTTGATGCAAAAGTATTTACAAATATAAAAGACGCTTATAAAACAGGCATTGATGCTTCTGCAAAATTGGATTTCGGAAAGTACTATTTCTTAAAAACAGATTTGTCTTATATCTATACCAGAAATAAGGATTTTGATGAATCTTTACCGTTAATTCCTCCCTTCACAGCTCGTATTTCTGCAGGAATAGAAAAAGAAAAATTCTGGGGAAATATTCAGTATAATATTGTTGCAACCCAAAATGAGTTGGCATATTCATTCGGAGAAATCAGAACAGGAGGTTATCAGACTATGGATGTGCGGTTAGGTTATAAACCTGTTGAAAAAGTAAGTATCGGAATAGCCGGGCTAAATATTTTTGATAAAACATACCACAACCATTTAAATTTTGCATTCCGAAATCAGGAAGGTTTTGCCAGTGTACCGATTAATGAAGCCAGTAGAAATTTTACGGTTTTCATGCAATATAAATTTTAATGTATGCAGCCAAAATCCAAACATAAAATCACGACGCTAACAGGAATTGCCATTGTTGTTGCCAATATGATAGGCACAGGTGCATTTACCAGTTTAGGGTTTCAACTCAAAGACTTGAATAATCCTTCGGTTGTACTTACTCTTTGGGTTTTAGGCGGTATTTTGGCTCTTTCGGGAGCGTTCAGTTATGCTGAAGTAGGAACGGTTATTTCAAAATCAGGAGGAGAATATGCTTTCTTGTCCAAAATTTACAATCCTTTAATCGGATATCTTTCGGGATGGATTTCGCTTACCGTTGGTTTTGCGGCACCGATTGCTTTAGCTGCGATTGCTTTTTCGGAGTATTTTCCATTTGGGAATTTCAATGTCAAATGGATGAGCATTGCCTTGGTCGCTGTCATCACATTAATCCATACCCAAAGTTTGAAACTGAGTGCCGAATTTCAAAACATCAGTACTTTGCTCAAAGTAATTTTGATTGTCATAATTATTGGTGTTGGTTTGATTTTGCCGGAGCATTCGGGCAATGAAATCGTTTCTTCAAAAGGATATTTTACCGAATTAACGTCAACAGCTTTTGCCATTGCATTGATTTATGTAAGTTATTCCTATTCGGGCTGGAATGCGGCAGCTTATATTACCGAAGAATTTGAAAATCCTTTAAAATCTTTACCCAAAGCACTTATTGGAGGAACGGTTTTGGTAACGGTTCTATACACCATATTGCAATACGTTTTTCTGAAACACGTTCCGGTTGAGAATTTAGCCGGACAGTTGAACGTAGGCACCATTGCTACACAGCAAATGTTGGGAGAAAAAGCAGGGAGTTTCTTTGGGTTGGCCATTTCATTACTGTTAATCTCAGGCATTAGTGCTATGGTTTGGGTTGGCCCGAGAGTAACATCGAGCATTGCAAAAGGACATCGTCTTTGGTCGTACTTTCAAACACAGGAAAACGGCATTCCCAAAAGAGCCTTGTGGTTGCAGTTTGGCATCAGTTCTTTATTGTTGTTTACCGGAACCTTTGAGCAGATTATGATTTATTGCGGAATATTGCTTACTGCATCTTCTTTAATGACAGTTTTAGGGGTATTCAAATTGCGAAAGCAAAATCAACAAAGAATAGGTTTCAAAAGTCCGTTATTTCCGCTGTTTCAAATCGTCTTTATTTTGTTATCTGTATGGATGATTGTCTATGCTTTGATTAACAATACTCTTGAATCAGCTTTGGGAATGAGCAATTTGCTCATCGGAACAGGAACTTATTTCTGGAGCAAAAAAATAAAAAAGTCTAATTATTAAATTGATATAAAATGAAAAAACAAATTATTACCGCAATCCTTGCGATTGCCTCAACCAGTACAATTATGGCACAGGAACATCAAAACAAAAAGCATCACGGTCACGGAGACGGAAAACCTGCACACTCTGCAAACGAGTATATGCACAAAGCTTCTACGGATGATTTAATCAACCGTTTCGAATCCAAAGAACGTGACGAGTACCAACAACCTCATAAAGTGATGGAATACTTAGGTAATATCCAAGGTAAAACCATTATGGACATCGGGGCAGGAACAGGTTATTTTTCTGTGAAACTTGCCAAACACGGAGCAAATGTAATTGCAGCCGATGTAAATGATGAGTTTCAGACTTTCCTGAAAAAACGTATTGAAGACAACAAAATCGATAATATCACTCTTCGCAAAATACCGTATGATAGTCCTGATTTAAAAGACAATGAAGTGGATATGGTGTTAATCGTAAATACCTATCACCATATTGACAATCGAGTCGAGTATTTTGCAAAAGTAAAAAAAGGAACAAAAAACAATGGAGAATTGGTCGTGATTGATTTCTTCAAAACAGATGTTCCGGTGGGCCCGCCAACCGACCATAAAGTGTCTATCGATGAAGTAATTGCTGAATTGAAAAAAGCAGGTTATACTTCTTTTGAAGTGAATGTAGATTTACTGCCGTATCAATTTATTATTAAAGCGAAATAAAGCTCCTTTCTGTAACATAGATTACTGTGTAATTTCCTGTTACAGCATAATTTTACAACAGTTTAAAATGTAAGAAAAATGGAAAATAAGGCAACAATACAGGAGTTCAATCGCTTCTTGAGCATTCACGAACAACTTTATCTTCAAACTCTGGAATTACTGAAAGATGTTCCCGATGAAGTATTTAAAAGTACACCAATTGACAACGAAGTCATGTATCTCGGAACCCGTGTGAATACAATTAATATAGGTGGATTAATCCGTCATTTTGTATTGGCAGAAATTCATTGGTTTCAAGCGATGAAAGAGGGAGAAAGTGGACTGGAAATTCCAAAACCTGATAACGCTTCTTTATTGGAAAACATTGCAGACGGACAGGAATTAGTGGAAAAATACAAAGACGTTTTTGCCAAAGGATTTGAAATCCTAAAAAGCTATACCGAAGAAGATTTGAATAAAACCGTTTCCTTTATGGGACGGAAATACACGGTAATGGCATTTCTGTGGATTACGTTTGGGCATCATTCGTATCATTTAGGACAGGTGGATATGCTGATGCGTCAAAACGGAATTTATCCGGCTGAATATATGGAATGGCCCAACACTTCAACCTTAATCGGCTAATGGAAAACATTAGAAAAAAGTACGAAGAACTGCTGGGTTTCGTTCCGGAAAACATCGAAAAAAGGTTAAAATTGGCAGTGTTTTCAGAAGAAATAGATGCGATAGAAGTCATAGAGAAATACCGTGAACAACTCATATACAATAATCCACTCGACAAGAAAACCCAGCAATTGGTACATTTTGCTTTACTGATTGGGGGAATGCACAAAGAACCTGCAAAACTGCACTCCAAAGGAGCCTTAAAAGCCGGAGCTACCGTAAAAGAACTCTTTGGCGTTTGCGAAACGGCAGCCATTACCGGTGGAATGCCTGCATTTAGTTTGGCGGTGGATTGTGTATTTGAAGCGATGGAAAAGTCTGTTTAAAGGGTATCATAAAAAACGAGGATTTAATGTCCTCGTTTTTTGTTATGTAACCTATGTTACTTTCTGCTCAAACTGTAAATGCTAATTTTGAGGATTTATTACTACACTAATAACGTACTAAAGTTAGTGTAGATAGTTTTAAACATTGAAATTTTAAAGCAATTAATATATGAAATCCATCTTTTTTAAAAGCAGATTCCTATGGTTAGTAGCCATACTATTCCTATCTAATTCCTCGTTTGCTCAAACTTTATTTTTTGAACGTGTTTATGACGAAACGCTCTCACAGGCAAGTTACGTGATTGGGGATGCAGAAACCAAAGAAGCCATTGTGATCGACCCGAAAAGAGACATTGACACTTACCTGGAAATCGCTAAAGCAAACAATCTGAAAATAACGAAAATTACCGAAACCCATATTCACGCAGACTTTCTCAGCGGTTCGAGAGAACTTGCAGCAGTGACCAAAGCACCCTTGTATTTATCTGATGAAGGCGGAAAAGAATGGCAATATGATTTTCCACATCAAGGACTAAAAGACGGAGATCAAATCAAAATAGGTAAGATTATAATTGACGTAATACACACCCCGGGACATACGCCCGAGAGCCTGACTTTTTTGGTTAAAGACGGTACAGAAAATTCAATCAAAGCCATTACCGGAGATTTTATATTTGTAGGAGATGTCGGTCGTCCTGATTTATTAGAAAAGGCAGCCGGACAAATCGGTTCGCAGGAAGTTGGTGCAAAACAACTCTATCATTCTATCGAGAAATTTTTGAAATTACCAGATAATACCGAAATATGGCCAGGACATGGAGCAGGTTCTTTCTGCGGGAAAAGTTTGAGCAATATTCCGCAATCTACTTTGAAACAAGAAAAACTAACCAATCCGGCTTTACAATTTTCAGGGAAAGAAGCAGATTTTGTGAACTATATTCTAAAAGACCAACCAGCTCCGCCAAAATATTTTGCGATGATGAAACATTTAAACAAAGTAGATCGTCCGCTTTTGGTTGCAGTTCCTAAACTTGCCAAATTAAATAAACAAGAAACAGATAATGCCATTCAAAATGGGTTAAACGTTATAGATGCCCGACCAAAATCAGTTTCAGGTAAAGGATTTATTAAGGGAAGTTTTCTGATTGAAAATATGAAAACATTCTCCACATTTGCCGGTTCGATTGTCGATTATCAAAACCAGATTATTTTGATTGCCGAAGAAAACCAAATCGAACACCTTACCCGAAAACTGATGCGTATCGGAATGGACAATATTTATGGTTACATTACCAATCTTTCAGATTACAACTTATCTTTACAAAAAGTAAAAACCATTGATACAGATACTTTTAAATCGTATTTGGAAAACAAAAACATTCAGAAAATTGATGTCCGTACCGAAAACGAATACAAAAGTGGTCATATCAACGGTGTTGAAAATATTGCCTTAAATACACTTGAAAAAAATCTGGATAAAATCAATAAAAAAGAACCTGTCATCATCCATTGCCAAAGCGGTGCACGTGCGGCAATTGCTTATTCCATTCTTATAAAACACGGTTTTGAAAACATTCTGAACTATTCCGGAGGCATCAATGATTGGATGGAAAAAAAGAACGAACTTGTAGAGTAAATTTTTTGAATTCTAACGATGCAAAATAAATCTAAAGCCATTCAGGATTTATACCCCGACGAATTGGCACATTGCTACGGATGTGGAAAGAATAATCCCTTTGGCTATCAGTTGAAAACGTATTTAGTGGGCGATGAAACTATCGCCCATTTTACGCCAGACGAAAAATTTACAGCACTTCCAGGTAGCGTTTACGGTGGTTTGGTGGCTTCTCTTTTGGATTGCCACGGCACAGGTTCTGCCGCTGCTTTTGCTTGTGTTGCGGAGAATATTGATCTTGAAAATACAGAAATTATTCCTGTAAGATGTGTAACGGCATCGCTTAAAATCGATTTCAAAGCACCTACACCCATGGGAACAGAACTGGAATTGACAGGAAAACTGCGAAGTATCGAAGGTCGAAAAATATGGGTTGATATGACACTTTCTGCCGGTGATATTCTTTGTGCTACAGGAGAGATTTTTAGTGTTCTCCATATCCCACATCATCCATTTTTCCTTTAAATACTCTGAACTGAATGACAAAATAAACTACAACTAAAATCGCAGCAACAATAAACCAGCCCAAACCTACTGACAAGCCGTATTCGTGAGCCGCTACATTCTGAACCGTCAAAGAAGGATTAACTCCATTTGTTGATGGTAGTAAATTGGGAAACATAGAAGCTATCGTGGTGGCAAAACTCCCGAAAATAAACATCGAAGAAAACAGGAAACCCGTACTGTCTTTTTTAAATTTATTAATTCTGAACAAACCAATTAGACCTACTGCACCAATAACAGGGAATATCCAAAGCCAATAATGCGTTTGCAGATTATTTAAAGGGAAAGGTTTTACATAATGCCATAAACAAGCCGAAGTAACTACCAATGCCAGCAATACAAAATTCAATTTAAAAATAACCTTTTTAAGTCTTTGATTTAGATCTGTGGAAGTTTTAAGTATAATCCAATTTGCTCCGTGAATGGTTAATGTAATAACAGCGACAAGTCCCAATAACAAGGTAAACCAATCAATAACTCCCTGATGCTCTGCAAGCGGATCAAAAGTTGGGTTCCAAAGTGCCAAAAAGAAATAATGAGCTTCTTGTGTAGAAACACCATTTTCGACCATTCCAAGGTTTACACCTCTTACCACGTTTCCGAGTGCTGCACCAAAGAAAAGAGCCAGCAGAAAACTTGCAATCCCAAATGCTTTATCCCAGATTGCTTCCCACATTCTGTTATGCACCTGTCCTCTTAACTCCAATCCTACAGCCCTGAAAATCAATAGCCATAATACCAGCATCAAAGGCAGATAAAAACCACTGAAAGCCGAAGCATAGAGTGTAGGAAAGGCAAAAAAGAGAACGCCTCCAGCGGCAATGAGCCACACTTCATTGGCGTCCCAAAAAGGACCGATAGCATTGGTTACAGCTTTTTTTTCTTCTTCTGTTTTAGCAAAAAAAAGATGTACAATTCCTGCACCAAAATCATATCCATCGAGAATCACGTAAGTTCCCAACATCACCATTAATACAATAAACCAAAATATTTCCATAACCAACTATTTTAATGTCATTTTAGCTTCAGGACCTTTACGAATGATTTTTAAAACAAGTAAAAGAAAAAGCAATCCAAGCAGCAAATACAGTCCGACAAAACCTAAAAGTGTAAATAACGTATTTCCCGAAGATACGGTAGGTGAAACACCATCTACCATCCGCATCAGATTATAAACAAGCCAGGGTTGCCGTCCTAATTCCGCTGTGTACCATCCTGCCGTATTGGCGATATAAGGAAAAGGAATCATAAACATCAGAATCCACAGCAACCATTTCGTTTTATACAACCTTCCTTTCCAAAGTAAAAAAGCTGCAAGCACCATAATCCCGATAAAAATAGTTCCTAAACCAACCATAATATGATAACCATAATATAAACCGGGAACATTGGTGGGATGTATGGATTCATCAAACTCATTCAGTCCTTTGATTTCCGCATCCCATCGTTGATAGGTAAGGAAACTAAGGACATTCGGAACTGCAATCTTATTGTCCAGTTTTTTATTTTCCATATCGGGTTGCCCTATAAGTATAATCTCCGAGCCTCCCTTTTCTGTTTCAAATATCCCTTCCATTGCGGCAAAAGTTACAGGCTGATATTTTACAACATTTTTCGCTGCCAGATCTCCCGTAGGGAAAGCCAGCATAACAGAAGAAATAACGCCGAAAACAACACCGCTTTTTACAAAGATTTTTCCAAAACGGCTGTGCTTGTTGCTCAACAAATAAAACGCCCCGACAGCCGCTACAAAGAAGGAACTTGTAACCAGCGAACCTGCCTGATTGTGTAAATAGGAAGGCCACAGCCACGGGTTGTTAAACAAAGCTCCGAAATTGTTTAACACAAATTTTCCGTTTTCTAAAATCTCATACCCTACGGGATGCTGCATCCAGGAATGTGTAGCGATAATCAGAAAACCACTTGCCCAGGAACCGATGAAAACCATCAGTCCGGAAAGAAAGTGTAGTTTCTGCCCGAGTAGCTTTTCACCAAAAAGAAACATGCCTAGAAAAGAGGATTCTAAAAAGAACGAAAACATTCCTTCCATTGCCAGTGTCTGCCCGATGATTCCTCCAGTAAGTTCAGAAAACTTCGCCCAGTTGGTACCAAACTGAAATTCCATTGGAATACCCGTTACAACACCCATTGCGAAATTCAATGCAAAGATCTTCATCCAGAATTTAGAAGCATTGTTGTAATCTTCATTCTTCGTTCGCAGGAACTTCCATTTAAAATAAACAATCATCAGAGAAAGTCCCATAGTGAGCTGAGGGAACAAATAATGAAAGGTAATCGTAAAGGCAAACTGTAGCCGATTGTAAAGAATCATGTCTTCCATAAGGAATATTTTAAGCGTTTGAATATCAGGTTTTGTTACCGCATATATCCACCTTTTATATGCAGCTGTAAATGTATTTCTAAATTACAAAAACGATTGTAACACTTGTTACACAATATAGAATAAATAGACATCTGATGATTTTAGTTCTAATTTTTTTAGCTCTGTAACAATTGTTACTGCCTGCGTTATCGTGGTATTCTAATTTTGCCGTATCATTTAATCTTTGAATTATGGCAACAGATCTTATAGGCTATTTATTAGCCGTTTTAGTAGGTGTTTCATTAGGACTTATAGGTAGCGGAGGCTCAATTCTTACCGTTCCAATTTTAGTTTACGTGATGGGCGTTAACCCGGTTTTGGCAACAGCCTATTCCTTATTTGTGGTGGGAACTACATCCTTGGTAGGTGGTGTTCAGAGTGCTCTTCAGAAAAAAGTAGATTTTAAAACCGTATTCATTTTTGGTATTCCATCTATTGTTGCGGTGTATTTAACGCGGGCATATCTGATGCCTTTAATTCCTGATGTGCTTTTCAGTATTGGAAATTTTCAATTTACAAAACCCATCGCTTTGATGGTGTTGTTTGCCATCGTAATGATATTTGCTTCGATATCCATGATACGTCCTTGTCCGCATTGTAAAGATGCAGATGACGGCGAAATAAAATACAACTATCCTATGATTCTGTTGGAAGGAGCTTTGGTCGGCACACTTACAGGATTAGTTGGTGCAGGTGGTGGATTTTTAATTATTCCGGCATTGGTTTTATTAGCAAAAATGCCTATGAAATTAGCCGTAGGAACATCCTTATTTATCATTGCTGCGAAATCACTTTTAGGGTTTACCGGAGATTTACAAGGCAGTGAAACCATCGACTGGACTTTACTTTCCACTTTTACCGGATTATCGGTTGTTGGTATTTTTATCGGAATCTTCCTCTCCAAAAAAATAGAAGGTAACAAACTCAAATCCGCATTCGGTTGGTTTGTACTGGTGATGGGAATCTATATCCTTATCAAAGAATTATTCTTATAAAAAACAGTCTTGTAACTTATGTTACTGTACAGGTTGTAAGCAGGTTGTAGTTTTGTATCATAAAATTTAAAACAATTAAAAAATCATAAAAAAATGAAAGTAGAACAAATTTATACAGGATGTTTAGCTCAAGGAGCTTATTATGTAGAAAGTAACGGAGAAGCAGTGGTAATAGATCCGCTTCGTGAAGTACAGCCTTACATCGAAAAAGCAGAAAAAGACAATGCCAAAATCAAATATGTATTAGAAACGCATTTTCATGCCGACTTTGTGAGTGGACATTTAGATTTGGCTAAGAAAACCGGAGCAACTATTGTTTTTGGGCCTACTGCAAAGCCCGGATTTGAAGCACAGGTTGCCGAAGACGGTGAAATTTTAAACGTTGGAAACATTCAAATCAAAGTAATCCATACACCGGGACATACCATGGAAAGCACTTGTTTTCTTCTGATAGATGAAAACGGTAAGGAAACCAGTTTGTTCACAGGCGACACGCTATTTATCGGAGATGTAGGCCGTCCTGATTTGGCACAAAAAGTAATTGCTGACTTAACACAGGAAAAATTAGCTGCTCATTTATATGATTCATTGCATAATAAAATCATTCCGTTGGCAGACGATATAATCGTTTATCCGGCACACGGAGCGGGTTCGGCTTGTGGTAAAAATATGAGCAAGGAAACGACCGATACTTTAGGCAACCAAAAGAAAACCAATTATGCTTTGCAACCAATGAGTAAAGAAAAATTCATTGATGAAGTATTAGACGGTTTGATGCCGCCTCCGGGATATTTTCCGGCAAATGTATTGATGAACATCAAAGGTTACGAAAGTATAGACGAAGTATTGCACAAAGGAACACAGGCTTTAAGCCCAACGGAATTTGAAGTCGCAGCTAACGAAACCGATGCATTATTACTGGATACCCGTGATGCACAAACCTTTGCCAAAGGATTTATTCCAAATTCCATCAACATCGGTATCGACGACAACTTTGCTCCATGGGTAGGAACATTAATTCCGGATATTAAACAAACCATTTTATTGATTGCCGACGAAGGTCGTGAAGAAGAAATCGTTACCCGTTTGGCTCGTGTGGGTTATGACAATACCATTGGTTATTTAAAAGGTGGATTTGAAGCGTGGAAAAATGCAGGTAAAGAAACTGATACTATCGAATCAATTTCGGTAGATGAACTGGCAAAACGAATGGAAGAAAATCCTGATTTGAACATATTAGATGTCCGCAAAAAGAGCGAGCATTTTTCAGAACACGTGATTGGTTCAGAAAACATTGCGTTAGATTATATCAACGAACACATTGCAGAAGTAAATAAAGACAAAACCTATTATGTGCATTGTGCCGGTGGTTACCGTTCTATGATATTCAATTCCATATTAAGAGCCAGAGGTTATGATAACTTGATTGATGTTCAAGGTGGTTTTGATGCCATTAAAGCTTCGGGTAAATTCAAAGTAAGCGATTACGTTTGTCCAACCACAATGCTTTAATTTTTTACAAGATGAAACTCACACTAGAAGTAGAAAATATAAAATGCGGAGGATGTATGAACAGCATCAAAACGGCTCTTCAACAAATGGAAAGTGTACAGAAAGTAAGCATAGATAAAGACAACGAAACCGTAACCATTGAATCCGACTCAGACATAGAACCTTTCATTAAAAAACTGAATGATTTAGGTTATCCGCAAAAAGGCAATAACTCATTATTAAAAAAGGCAAAGTCTTATGTAAGCTGTGCCGTAGGAAATTTAAAATCTTAAAATCAAAAAATTATGTTTTTTCAACACGTATATGATAAAAGCTTGGCACAGGCGAGTTACTTTATCGGTTGCCAGGCAAAAGGCGAAGCCATCGTAATTGACGCACAGCGTGATATCGATGTATATCTGGAAATTGCGAAGCAAAATAATATGAAAATCACGCATCTTGCCGAAACACATATCCATGCTGATTTTCTATGTGGTTCACGCGAATTGGCAGCAGTGACAGGAGCAAAAATGTATCTTTCGGACGAAGGTGGTGAAGACTGGCAATACGCTTTCCCGCACGTAGGTTTAACACACGGAGATAAAATCAACGTAGGAAACCTGACCTTGGAAGTATTGCACACACCCGGCCATACACCCGAAAGTATCAGCTTTTTATTGACGGATCATCCAGCAACCGACAAACCGGTAATGGTTTTCACAGGAGATTTCGTTTTTGTCGGCGATATTGGTCGCCCAGATTTATTGGAAAAAGCGGCAGGATTAATCGGCACACAAGAAAAAGGAGCCAAACAGATGTACCAATCCATTCAACGTTTTGCAGAATTGCCGGAATACGTACAAGTTTGGCCGGCACACGGAGCGGGTTCGGCTTGTGGTAAAGCATTGGGAGCTGTGCCAAGCTCGACAGTTGGTTATGAGAAAATCCGGAACTGGGCATTTCAATATGAAGATGATGAAGCCGGATTTATCAAATATTTATTAGAAGGTCAGCCGGAACCACCAAAATATTTTGCGATGATGAAACACCTGAACAAGGTAAACCGTCCGTTGTTGGTGGAAGTCCCTAAACATCCGAAATTGACAAAGGAACAGTTTCTGACAGCTTACGAAAACGGTTTGAAAGTAATTGACACCCGTAATAAAGCTGATTTTGCTAAAGGATTTATTCCGGGAAGCATCAATATTCAGGGCAATAATTCTTTCTCTACTTGGGCAGGTTGGTTACTGAATTATCAGGAACAATTTATTCTAATTGCTGATGATAACCAAATCGAAGATCTGACCCGGAAACTGATGCGGATAGGATTGGATAATATTTATGGATACATTTCCAATGTAGAAGACCTGGAGTTGGAATTGGAAACCGAAGACATTATCGATATTGAAGAATTCAAATCGTACATCGGAAATCCTGATGCACAAATCGTCGATGTGAGAGGGTTGACAGAGTACGAAACTTATCACGTAGAGGGTGCAGATCACGTTTTTGTAGGAACACTACTGGACAATCTGGATAAATTCAGCAAAGACAAACAAATCGTCATCCATTGCCAAAGTGGAGATAGAGCAACCATTGCCCAATCGCTTTTAGCGAAATACGGTTTCAAAAATGTGAAGAACTATTCTGCCGGGATGAAAGAATGGATGGAAGTAAATAGTTGAATAATCTTAAAATTAAAAAAATGGAAAATCAAGTAAATACAATGCCAAGAATTGGCGATATGGCACCCGATTTTGAAGCGGTGACCACTACAGGAGTAATCAAATTTTCAGAATACAACAAAGGAAGCTGGGTGATTTTATTCTCGCACCCTGCGGACTTTACACCGGTTTGTACAACAGAAATGACGGGCTTTGCGAACGAAAGCGATTTCTTTGAAAAGCACAATACCAAGTTGATGGGATTGAGCATCGACAGTATTCATTCGCACATTGCATGGGTAAATGCCGTTGACGAAAAAACAGGCGTATTGTTCAACTTCCCGATTATTGCCGATTTGGATATGAAAGTAGCCAAATTGTACGGAATGTTGCAACCGGGCGAAAGTGAAACTGCGGCTGTTCGTGCTGTATTTATTATAGATCCGACTGGAAAAATCCGTTTGATTATGTATTATCCGTTAAATGTAGGTCGGAATATGGACGAAATCAAGCGTTCATTATTGGCACTTCAAACTTCAGATGAATACAAAGTCGCCATGCCGTTAAACTGGCAACCCGGTGATAAAGTAATCGTTGGAGCACCAAAAACATTGGAGGGATTGAAAGAACGTAAAGCCGATACGACTTTAGAGCAAGTGGATTGGTACTTAGCTAAAAAATCAATTTAATTTAATCAATTTAAGAAGATTGGATTTTCTATCTGAGAAGACAATCTTCTTATCCTAATTTTTACATCATGTTAGAATTATTTCAAAATATAATTGCTGCCAATCAAACCATACAAAATCATGTTTTTTTGGTAGATGTACGTACCCCGGATGAATTTGCAGAAGGAAGTGTTGAAGGAGCTGTAAACATTCCGTTAAGCGTATTGGAACAGGAGTTTTCACAGTTTAAAAACAAAGAAAATATTGTTGTATTTTGCCGTAGCGGAGCCAGAAGTGGAAACGCCAAATTGATATTGGAACAAAATGGCTTTGAACGTGTCATCAACGGTGGTCCGTGGCAAAATGTACAGCAAGCCTTGGATGAAATATTGCAGAAAAAGTAAATGACACATCACTTTTTCACTCAACGGTATAAATCAAAAAAAGATGCAAAAACAAAGTGTCAAATTCATTCTCATTATTATAATTGGAGTAGTTATGTTAGGAATTTTTAAAAATCTTTTCGGTCAGAAAGACAATAAACAACTAAAAGAAGCACTTGCGGACAACGCCTATTTGGTTGATGTCCGTACACCTTCTGAGTTTGCATCCGGAAGTGTAAAAGGAGCAGTAAACATACCGTTGGATAAAATTTCGGGACAGCTTTCCAAGTTCAAAGGAAAGAAAAATATAGTGGTGTTTTGCAGAAGCGGTAACCGGAGCGGACAGGCAAAGCAGATTTTGGAGAAAAACGGTTTTCAAAACGTTGTCAATGGCGGAACTTGGAACAATGTACAGAAATTAATTACAGAAAATTAAGAACAAACAAATGAAAAACTATTTAAGCAACTGGAATTTGATGCGGATAATCCGTCTAATTTTGGGAATTGTTATTATCGTTCAGGGCTTTCAGGCACACCAATGGATGTTTGTTGCCTTGGGTGGTTTATTTACATTGATGCCTTTGTTCAATGTTGGCTGTTGCAGTACGGCGGGTTGCGGAACTAATTATTCTTCAAGAAAGCCGACAGGAACAGAAGACATTACCTACGAAGAAGTAAAATCAAAATAGCGATGAATACATTTATAAGAAAAAACCTTTTAACCATTATCGGAATACCATTAGGTGCTCTTTCCGGATTTCTCTATTGGAAGTTTGTAGGTTGTAACACAGGCACTTGTGCGATTACATCCAATCCACTGAATAGCACGTTATACGGTTCGGTAATGGGTGGTTTGGTATTCTCTATGTTTAAAAAAGATAAAAAAGAAAAGAATGACATTTCAAGAAATCATTAATCAAGATAAACCTGTATTGGTCGATTTTTTCGCTACATGGTGTGGGCCTTGTCAAATGCAGGCTCCTATTTTAGAAGAACTTAAACAGCGTATTGGCGACACAGCTGGTATTATAAAAATAGATGTAGATCAGAACCCACAGGTTGCTGCACAATATCAAATACGAAGTGTACCTACATTGGCTATTTTTAAAAATGGCGAGGTTCGGTGGCGGCAGTCAGGTGTTTTTCCTGCCAATGAATTAGAACGATTGATAAAGGAAAATCTCTAAAAAAAGCCGAAGATGTGAGTATCTTCGGCTTTTTTCACTTGTTACTCCTCTATGAGTTGTTTTAACGCATTGACGATTTCCGGCTTCGAATAATCCCTTCCGCCTTCAATCCTTGCCGCAATAGCACCTTTCTTATCCAGTATGACGGTTGTAGGTATCGCTCCACTTAGAAATTCTTTTGGGATTTCACTGTGGGGAATATATACCGGAAGGTTAAATTCTCGTTTGTCCATAAAAGCTTGTGATTTTTTATGTTTTCCATCTACATCCACCATCAGGAAGATGATATTTTCATTTTCGCCAAACTTCGCTTTCAGTTCGTTGATGGACGGCATTTCTGCAATACAGGGCGGACACCAGGTTGCCCAAAAGTTAATAAAGACAACTTTACCCTTTAGATCGTTTAATGCAACTACATTTCCGTTTCCGTCCTGAAATGTAATACCTTTTTCAACATCATTATCCGTTTTTTCGGCAACAATATCTGTTTGTTGCCCCGTTTTTTCGTTATGTCTTCCTTCAATATTGGAACAACCTGTGAGAATGGCTGTAGATAGGACTAAATGAAATGCAAGCATATAATTTTTTTTTGTTCTGTTCATTATTTTTAGTTTACCACTTATACTATCGAAATTTATACCCTGTTTCCGCCATTTGAGAGAAAGCATTTGTGCCTAAATCTACCGCAATTGAACGTCCGTCCAGTACAGGATTTACTGTTCCTTTTACCTTTAAATATTCTTCTACGGCATCGTGCAAAGTATAATCTTTAATCTCAACATTTTTACCGTTTGGCATACGGCATAACACGTGCAAAGGCTCTCCGGTACGGTTACACGAAGCCATTTTATAGGTTTTACCGAGATCCATCGGTTTGCCTTGAATGGTTACTTCCAGCACACGTTCGCCCATTTCTTTCGAACTGTCAAATTTTAAGGTCATGCCCGAAAAGCGAACCAGCCATCCGCCAAAACGTTTGGACGGATCCTTGGCAAATACATTGTTGATTTCCTTTTCTAACCAGTCTTTGATTTGCTGACCGGTCACTTCACCGATTTTCATGTGTTCGTCCACAGGCAGCATCCGCCATAAATCCTCTTTGGTGATCGCCTTTTTACCATTTTCATCAGGAACAATCGGCACACCAAAACGAAAACCATTGGACGTAGCAAAATCTGCACCTGATTTCCAAAGCAAGGCATCGGTAATCATATTGTCCATGGGGTTTTCAACCACTAAGTAGCGGTACATCGGTGTCGAAGTATAGCCCAAAATCCGTTGCATATCTTCTTTGTAGGGAGCCAACGACTGATCGACCAATTGCTGTACTTCGGTATTTGCGGGATATTTCTCCGGGTCAACTTCCATCAGTTCGTAATCGTAACCAACAATTTTCTTGTCTTTAATTTTCAAATCCAATTTACCTACAAACGAACCAAAAGCTCCGGGCTCTACCACCGTTGTAAATTTACCTTTTATCGGTTTTCGGATGCGTTCGTGCGTATCGTTTCCAAAAATGAAATCCACGCCTTTTACCGCAGGATTATTTGCCAATAAAACCTGTTTCGAAATACCAATATGTGCCACCAAAAAGAGCAAATCTACTTTTTGGGTTTCTTTTAGCTCTTTGATGAGTTCCTTCAAGTTGTTTTCAACTTCAGTAAATTTCAACCCTTTACTAAAACCCGGGTTTTGTCGTATCGGAACTTCCGGGTCATTATAGGCAATGAACCCCATTTTAACCCCTTTCTTTTCGGTAATCCAATAGGGAGGAAAAATCGGTTTTTCGTCCGCTTCGTGATACATATTCGATACGATGACATTAGTTTTGTAACCGTTCATCACGTCGAGCATTACCTGCTTGCCATAGATAACTTCCCAGTTGCCCGGAATCAGTAAATCGTAATTCATAGCCTGAATGAGGGAAGGAAATATTTTCCCTTCAGAATGGACACTTTCTCCGCTTCCTTGTATCAAATCACCGCCGTCTATAAAGATTGTTCCATCGGGATTTTCCTGCCTTGCCGATTCTACCAAGGTTTTGATATTCGCTAAACCACCTGCATTTCTGAAAACGATGGAATCGTTCTCCACAAACAATTCCGAATGCGGATTAAGATAGGCATGTATGTCCGCAGTTTGAAGAATGGTAATGACTTCTTCTGTATTGTTTTCGCTACAAGATAGCATGGTTATTGAACTGAATAATATTACTAATTTTTTCATACAGTTTGATTAAAGAGTTATGGTGTTAAATCCTAATTCCTGCAAGCCAAAAAGGTACGTGAAACCGTTAGGCGTAGTAAGAATTGATGAATGGTATTGCGATTTTTTAACGCCTAATTTGTTCATAGCAAATTCGCAAACCACGATTTTAACGCCTTCTTTTTGAGCTTTTTCAATGAACGGTTTTAATTCCGGATTTTCAGCCAAATCCTTTACCACTTCACCGATAAGCACAATTTCAAATTCTATTTTCGGACTTTTTGCTTTGTATTCTTCGCCTGTCATAACCGATACCATAAAATGCTTGGGGTTTTGAACTAACAGGGCATATTTCCCATTCTTTTTAATGGCATTTTCTACTTGGGATGTCGTAAGAGTTTGAGCTTTTACGTCATTTAAAAAAGTGATTCCTAAAAGGGATAAAGCGATAATTATGATTTGTTTTTTCATTTTAAAATTTGTTTGAATGTTATTACTATTTGTTATAAAGACTGAATGATTTAGGATTGTTGAGGATAAAAAACAAAAGACCACCAAATAAGGCAATGTTCTTCCACAGCGGTCCATGCATTAATCCATTTCCCATTTGTATTGTTATCGTAATGGGAATAAGTGTTATGAAAAGAATGATTGCTGACCAACGGGTAAATACGCCCAGCAAGAAAGTAATTCCAAAAATGAGTAGTACGTAACCCGATAAAATCCCTAATAAATGTGGGTCGCCAAACATGGATGCAAAGCTACTGTAAGGAGCATTTTGAATACGTTGGGTTACACCTTCGGGATTTAATAGATGCGATACGCCTGCGACAATGAAAATACCACTGAGTGCAGCACGTAATAACAAAACGGATAATCCGTTTATCTGAATTTGTTTGTCCATAGATAATTCTGATTTAATAAATACTAATCGAAACTGATGCTGTTTAAAACAGCAGATTCATCAGGGTATCAAATCAAGAATTGTTGGTTTCGGATATGTGTGGGAATTTTTTCTTTATAGAAATGGTAATTATCTATAATCGGAGCAATGAAATCTACAGTTATGATGCTCTCATACGCATATAAGAAAGAATGTGGCAATGCAACTTTGCGAAAAGCCTGGCTTTTATGCTTTTTATTGGATTCTAAATAAACGGAACAGTAAGAAGAATACCCAATTTTGGGAGAATTATTGCTTGTAGATTGGGTGCTTTCAGATTGAAATTGTTGCTTCAAATCTCTTTTTACCGAACATGGAATAGCCATTACGATCGTTAACAAAACGATGATGAATCGGCGATATGTCGTTAAAAAATGAAACATGATACAACTGAACAGTTTGAAATTAAAGCAAAAATAGTAAGAACTTATTCAGTGGTTTGTAACCAATGTTACACAGTGAATATTTCCGATGAACTATTTTTGAAAGAAACTGAACAGTGAATTTTAAAATATTGACTTTATTACTGGGACTAACTGTAATTTCTTGTCAGCAAACTACTCATAATGAAAGAGAAATTTCTGACCTAAAAAATCAGGCTGATTCTATTGCGACAGTATCTCAAATGGTTTTACTGCAAAAAGTAGCTACTGCTATACAAAAGGGTGGAACGGAATACGCCGTGGATTTTTGCCATGTTAAAGCGATACCTATTACCGATTCGTTATCAAAAGAAGTTCGGATGAGTATCCAACGTATCACAGATAAAAACAGAAATCCCAAAAATAATCTCAAAACAAAAACCGATCGTTCTATTTTTGATGAATTCAAAAGAAAAACTGAATTATCTGACACATTGCTTACACAGAACGAGCAATATGTGTATTACAAAAGAATTAACCTCGCAATGCCTACCTGTATGAAGTGTCATGGAAACCCAACAACCGACATTGAAGAAAAAACCTTGCAAAAAATAAGCACATCCTATCCAAATGACAAAGCTGTTGGTTATAAATTGAATGATTTAAGGGGATTGTGGAAAATTAAAATAGACAAAATAAATTAGATTTCAATCTAAAAACAAATAGATTTTTTATATTTTTGAACCTTGATTTACAAGGTAATCAAATGAAAGCAAGTGCAGTAGGCACCATTACTAAATCGTTACCGATAGTATTTTCCAATCTTGTAAACTACTCTTTATGAACCTATTTGGTTTAAAATAATCTTTTTAAAAAAAAAAATATGGGCTCAGAAAGATTTTGGCCTTTCAATGATTGCTATTGGTGTGATGGAGTTGGAAACTATGACATAACCGAATTCTTGGTTTACTCAATATTTCCATTAGCTATTTTAGTTATTTGGAATATGGTCAAGACTCAGACGAATGAAAATGACCCAACCTAAACTGGCAACTGAAGGAAGAAAAACTACCGCCAACAGCACCTACCCAAAAGTGGCGGTTCAGTGGTTAAATCAAGCTTTGTGCTTCTATCAAAGTTTATGCTTGGTTGACAGTGAAGTGCTTCGAAATCGCCACCTTCGGGTAGCCGCAAACCGTTGTAGCCAATTATACAGACTGAGCACACAAAGATTAAATATTGACATGAAACCCAAAGAATTACTAATAGAAGCTGTAAATAAATTTTATGAAAGAAAAGCTCAAAAAGAAGGGATTTATGTTCTCCGATTCACAATTGAAATTTACGAAAAAGCCAAAGGACGATCTTATTGGTGTAATTGGCTTTAGGGCAATGTCATATAGTCTATCTTCGAGAAAAATATAGTATTCAATCAAGATAAAAACGTAATCGAGCATGAAAAAAATAGTTAGTTTAATAGTTGGTTTAGTTATCACGCTGGTAACTTTTACAATCTCAGCACAGCAACCAAAATTTACAGACGTTTATCCTTACATCGAAAATCCAGCGGTATTTGAAGTCAACCAGACTGAAGGACACACGGTTTGTATTCCTTGGGAGTCGATTGAAGAAGCATTAAATCTTAAGAAATCGGATTCAGAGAATGTGCTTTCGTTAAATGGAAAGTGGAAGTTCCATTTTGCCCATACTCCGGAAGGTACACCCACCGACTTTTTTACATCAAATTTTAACGATCAGGAATGGTCTGAAATTATAGTTCCCTCCAACTGGGAAATGCAGGGCTTTGGCGATCCCCAGTTTCGCAATGTAGCACATCCTTTTCAATCCAATCCACCTTATGTTCCTCGCGAATACAACCCTACAGGCTCGTATCGCAAAGCATTTACCCTGCCGCCAGATTGGAATGGCAAACGCATTTTTTTGCGCATGGAGAAAACTGCCTCGGCATCGTTTGTCTGGATCAACGGACAGGAAGTGGGTTACAACCAAGGGGCCCAAGAGCCAGCAGAATATGATATTACCAATTACCTGAAACCAGGGGAAAATACTATTGCCGTCAACGTAATTAAATATTCAGATGGTGTGTATCTCGAGAGTCAGGACTATTGGCGCCTTGCTGGTATATTCGACGATGTCTGGTTGTATGCAAAAAAGGATGTGCATATCTTCGACTGGTATGCCACCACCGACCTGGACGAAAACTATGTAAATGCAAAACTAAATTTGCAGATTACTGTAAATAACCAATCGACAACCGACAAACAGAACTACAAAGTTCGCACTTCGCTGTTTGATGCAAGCAATACATTGGTTCAGGATTTTACTTCTGATGCAGTTCAAATTAGTGCAGATGATAAGCAAATTATAAATGTTTCATCAGAAGTATTAAATCCTAAAAAGTGGACTGCCGAAACACCCAATCTCTATCGGTTAACAATGGAATTAATAAACAATGAAGGAAAAACCGAAGAAGTAATTACTGGTCGTATTGGTTTTAAAGAAACCGAAATCCGCAATCAGGTTTTCTACCTCAATGGCAAGGCCATAAAACTTAACGGTATCAATACGCACATGCAACACCCCGATTTGGGGCATACCATGGACGAAGCCACCATTCGGAAAGATTTTGAACTGTTTAAACAATTCAATATAAATTGTGTGCGCATATCACACTATCCACCTGTATCACGCTATTTAGAACTGGCCGACGAATATGGATTCTATATTATTGACGAAGCAGGAGTTGAAGCTCATGCTACTGAATATTTGTCCTATAGGGCTGAGTGGGAGCCCATGTATCGAGAGCGGGTTCGCAAAATGGTATTGCGCGACCGCAATCATCCTTCCATTCTTTTCTGGAGTGCAGGCAACGAGGCTGGGGAAGGGGAAAATATATGTGCTGTAATTGATGAAGGACGGAAATATGACAGTACACGATACTGGATGTATGGAGGGAATGCTTTTTCTCACCCTTGTGAAGAGATTATTGGTCCACGTTATGCTACTCCTTTTGATCTCAAAACACAGGTGGGAATGGTTCCTGAAAGTGTTGATGCGCGACCATCGTTTATGGACGAATACCTTTCGGTGGCCGGGAATGCCGGTGGTGGACTTGATGAATATTGGGATGTCATTTACCAGTATCCACGCATCATGGGTGGAGCAATCTGGGATTTTGTGAGTCCAGGCTTGCGCGAGCCAGTTCGTAAATTGACAGATTCTTCACCAAACAAGGTCGCAACTCACATCATGGGACGCGCAAAACTGGTTGCCGGACACGATGGAAAAGGCATTGATCTGAATGGTCACGACCAATGGGTGGAAGTTTACCAGGATAAAAACATCGAAATTTCGGGCAATGAATTAACGGTTTCGCTTTGGATTTTTCCACGTGAGTTAATGAATATGGGCGGAACAATACTCACCAAAGGAAACTATCAATTTGGCTTGCAGCAAATCGGTGCCGATCAACTTGAATTTTATATTTATACCAATAAAAAAGAATTCATACGGGCTGAATTACCCGAAAATTGGATAGAAAACTGGCATCATGTAGCAGGCATTTATGACGGGAAAACGATGTCACTATTTATCAACAACAAAAAGGTTGCTGAAAAACCGGTCACCAGAAACATAACCAATTTTCCTTTTCCTATTAATGTGGGTAGGAATGCCGAGACACATGGTCAGCATACCTCCGTTTATTTGTGCGATGCCATTATCGATCAGGTGGGTGTTTTCCCCAAAGCGATTGAAATAAATGATTTATATGCATCAAAACCCGACTTGAAAAAACATGCAGCTTTGTGGCTCGATTTTGAACAGGAGGAAAAGGAAGGCGAGTTTTTCAGCTATGGAATTGGAGCGCGTACTTATGGAAGTATCTGGCCCAATCGGGTTCCGCAACCTGAAATGTGGCAAATAAAGAAGTCGGCTCAACCTATTTCTGTAAAGTGGAGCAATGCCGAAAAAATGGAAATTGAAGTACAGAATCGACACTTCTTTACCAATACAAATGTCTTTGATGCACGTTGGAGTCTGGAGGAAAATGGAACATCTATAGCTTCAGGAAACTTGGAAGTGGATGTCGAACCGGAAGCAGAAGGAATCTACGTTCTTCCTATCCCAAAGCCTCAGCTAAAAGCCGGTTCAACCTATTTGGTAACAGTTAGTTTTCATTTGAAGGAAGCTACACAATGGGCACCGAAGGGGTTTGAACTGTGTTGGGATCAATTGGAATTACCATGGTTTGTTCCTGCTGATAAAAAATTGGTAAAGCATCTGACCAATCCTTTAAAAATTACAGATAGTGAACAACATTTAATTGTATCCGGAAAAAACTTTGATTATACATTTGATAAAGCCGATGGGCAATTGTACTCCATGAAATACATGGGTACAGAATTGCTGAAACAGGGAGCCCAACTCAATGTTTGGCGTGCCCCTTTGGCGAACGAACTGGACGACTGGACTACTTATTCGGTTAATGTATATCCCAGAACTGAGGGCTACGGAAGAATGATTGCCACTGCATGGTATTCTACCGGTCTGGATAAAATGAAGTCAAAACTTGAATCATTTCGGGTTGAAAAGAAAGATGAGAATATAATTGTCAGTATTAGTGAAATTGCTCTCTTTGGAAATGAAGACAGGGCAGGCTTTGAGAATGAAATGATTTATACGATCTCGCCCGACGGTGATATTATTTTACAGCACACAATTCATCCGAATGGAAACATGCCCATGTACTTGCCACGCATTGGAACAAAATGGGTATTAAATAGCCAGATGCAAAATGTAGAATGGCTTGGTCGCGGGCCACAGGAGAATTATCCCGATCGCAAAACCGGATACCGTATTGGGCTTTATCAGTCAACAGTGGATAATATGTTTGAGCCCTATTTAATACCTCAAGATTGTGGTTTGCGAACAGATAACCAATATGTAAGAATAACAAATGATGAAGGAATCGGTATCGAGTTCTCGGCAACACAACCATTTAATTTTAATTGCTATAATTACAGCACGGAAAATTTGTCAAAGGCAAAATACACCTATCAATTGAACAAATCGGATGGTGTAACATTCAATTTCGACTATCAAACTACCGGGGTAGGATGCACGGCTATTGGGGTGATTAATAAATATCAAACCATTCCTCAAACCATACAGTTCACAAGTTCAATAAAACCATTTAAAATCAATAAGTAAGCCTGATAATTTTTAAAATAATAAGAGCCATAATGCTTAACTATATGACATTGGGCTTTAGGGGTTCAAAAAATAATACGACAGATACAATTATTGATTTTGAGGTAAGATTGAAACAGAGTTTTAAGATGACAAAATCAAGAATGGAATATTTGAAAAAAATAACTGGCTACAACAACGGGTCATAAAACATGCCGGTTTTAGTGGGTTTTCAAGCGTCTCGTCCCGCATCAAGTTTTGTATCGTGGGATACAGACGCAGCTCCGAAATCCGGCACGTTTCATACCCGCGAACGTTAGCAGCAAGCGTAAAAAGACCGTGCAACCCTGACAGTAACGGACAGACAAACAAGAGAAGCGTATACCATTTTGACAGATAAACAAAGACATACAGACCATATTACAAACGGACAAGAACTAAGCCGACACACCTTGCCGCCCCTTCTGTATTTTTTCTTTTCCCTACCGCACATTTTTTTATTCAATTTTTTGCCACCGCACAATGGCACATTGGCTTTTGCCCCGACACACAAAAGCCCACGCTTCGGCAAAATCCAAAGAGCCATTTTCCCCAACGCTTTTTTAACTTTGCATTTATAAACATCTATATAGAGAACACTATGCTATCAACAGAGAAAACATTATCAGAAGTAATAGAAATACTAAGACAACGTGGTTATACAGAAGACTTTAACTTGTTGGAAGAAAACATATCTTACAAAAAAGAGGCGAAAAAGTTGATTTGAACGACATCGTTATTGACAAAATATATCGTTTTACAGGACAAAACGACTTGGAAGACGAAGCTATTTTATACGCAATGACAAATCAGAAAGACGGAGCTAAAGGCGTATTTGTCAATGGGTATGGAACTTACACAGACTCAGGAGCAAACGCTGTTATCAGTAAAATAACTGTTAATGAAAATGATAATGACGATTGGACAATCAAATAATGAATTATACTAACTTTGCACCGTGAAATATTTCTCCTTCATATTAGCCCTTTATGTTTTGTTGCTGACAGCAGCACCAAATTTGGTGGAGGACAAATGTTTTCAGGAGCAAACAACCGAACAATCACAAGACAATCAAAGTGACAAAGATTGCAGCGATTGTTGTTCACCATTTATGAGTTGCAATACCTGTTTAGGTTTTACTTTCCCAATAGCAAATTTTTCAATACACTCTATCCTCACTTATTCAGACAAAAAAGTTTCTATTTACAAGGAAAATACAACGTCTGACTTTTTCTCTTCCATTTGGCAACCGCCCAAAATTAGTTAATGCTTCCGTGCCTTCGGCACAATAACAAATTGCGGTGCTACGCACCGCCAATTCTTATTTTTCAAACATTAATAATCATTTAGGCAATGAAGTTTAAAATCATTTTGCTACTAATGGTAGCATTCAACATAAATACCGTATTCGGACAGAATACATTTAAAGCGGTCATAAAAGACAGCGAAACAAAAGAACCGTTAATCGGAGCGACAGCTATTTTATCAGAAACGGCAACAGGAGCAACCGCAGACATTAACGGAATGATAACCTTAACCAATATCCCAAACGGAAAGCAGATAATTGAATTTCGTTACATCGGTTATGAAACAAGAAAAGACACGTTTGATTTTCCGTTGACAACATCAAACCTGATAGAGATTTTTCTCAAATCAAATGCAGGCGAATTGGACGAAATTGTGATTTCATCTACCCGAAGTTCCAGAACCATAAAGGACATTCCGACAAGAATTGAATTTATTGCAGGGGAAGAATTAGAAGAAAAATCAAATATGAGGTCAGGGGACATCAGAATACTTTTGAGCGAAAGCACAGGAATACAAACACAGCAAACTTCCGCAACATCTGCCAATGCTTCTATTCGTATTCAGGGACTTGACGGACGATATACACAAATTCTTAAAGACGGATTTCCGCTATATGCAGGAGCAGCAAGCGGTTTAGGACTTTTGCAAACGCCACCGCTTGACTTAAAGCAAGTAGAAATTATTAAAGGTTCTTCATCTACACTTTACGGAGGCGGAGCAATAGCAGGACTGGTAAACCTTATTTCCAAAACGCCGACAGATGAAAAAGAATTACGTTTTCATTTAAACGGAAGTTCGGGCAGAGGTTTTGACATTAACGGTTTTTACGGACAGCGATTTAACAAAATCGGGACAACTATTTTTGCCGCACATAACCGCAATTGGGCTTATACCCCATCGGGTGATTTTTCAGCTATTCCAAAATTTGACAGGTATGTTTTCAATCCTAAGTTATTTGTTTATTTCAGCGACAAAACAAAACTGAATGTTGGAATAAACACAGCTATTGAAAACCGTATCGGTGGCGACATACATTTTATACAAGGAAAAGGCGACACTATCCACAGTTATTTTGAAGAAAACAAAACACAACGCTATTCCACGCAATTGTCTTTTGACCATAAATTTAATGACAAAAGTTTCTTCAATTTCAAGAACAGTGTGAGTTATTTTAACAGGATAATCAATATTCCAAATTACAGTTTTGACGGCACACAAACAGCCACATTCAGCGAAGCAAGCTATACCAATGTTCGGGAAAAAACAGAATGGGTTGCAGGTGTAAATCTTTGGTCGGATAACTTTCAGGAAAAGCAGACAGACACTTTTCCGTTGAGAAATTATAACCAAATTACTTTTGGTGCATTTGCTCAAAATTCGTGGAAAGCAACCAAGTGGCTCAATCTTGAAACAGGTTTCAGAGCCGACTATGTTATTGATTATGGTATTGCCTTGCTGCCAAGAGTTTCAGCATTATTCAAAATAACCGACAAATTTTCTTCACGGCTTGGCGGTGGCTTTGGCTATAAAACGCCAACCATATTTACAGAGGAAAGCGAACGCATACAATACCAAAATGTAATGCCCATTGATAAAAACATCTACAAATTGGAACGCAGTTACGGAGGAAATTTTGATTTTAATTATCGCACCGTATTTGGCGAAAAAGTAACGTTCAGTATCAACCAACTTTTTTTCTATACCTATTTGAATAACCCTTTGTTGCTTGAATCTCAAACAGGCGGATTATACCAATTTATCAATTCGACAGGACACATTGATACAAGAGGAACGGAAACCAATATCAAAATCGGGTATGATGATTTTAAATTGTTTTTGGGTTATACATTTACCGATACCCGCTTGCATCAAAACGGAATTTTGACAAATACACCGCTTACGCCAAAGCACAGGATAAATTCAGTTTTAATGTATGAAGTAGAGGACAAATGGAAAGTAGGTTTGGAAGCGTATTATTTCAGTCCTCAAAAATTGAGTGATGGTGCAACAGGAAAACAATATGTGCTTTGTGGTTTTATGGTTGAAAAGCTATGGGAGAAATTTTCGGTTTACATCAACTTTGAAAATTTCCTTGACGCAAGGCAAACCCGATTTGACACTATTTATACAGGCACAGTAACTAATCCTGTTTTCAGGGATATTTACGCACCGCTTGACGGTTTTTTAATTAATGGTGGTATAAAACTAAAATTGTAGCAATTATGCAAAAGACAATATTTAACATTACAAAAATGGATTGCCCAAGTGAGGAGCAATTAATACGGATGAAACTGCAAAAGTTTGATGAAATAAAATCATTGGACTTTGACATTCCAAACCGAAAATTAGCAGTTCATCATAATGGAAAACCAGAGCCGATACACTTGGCTTTAAATACGCTGAACCTTGATACCTCTTTGGTTTCAACGGAAGAAAGCAGAGTAGAAATTGAAACGGACACAAGCAATAAACAACGGAAATTGTTATGGACGGTTCTTATTATCAATTTTCTGTTTTTCGGCTTGGAAATGCTGTTTGGAATTTTTTCCAACTCAATGGGATTAGTGGCAGACAGTTTGGATATGCTCGCAGACAGTATTGTTTACGGATTGGCATTATTTGCGGTAGGTGGAACAATAACGAGAAAAAATAACATCGCAAAATTTGCAGGATATTTTCAAATACTTCTTGCTGTAATTGGTTTTGTAGAAGTAGTCAGACGATTTATAGGAATTGAGAAAATGCCTGATTTTCAAACAATGATTATCGTTTCTGTTTTGGCTCTTATCGCTAATGTAATTTGTCTTTACTTATTACAAAAGGGTAAAAGCAAAGAAGCTCATATGCAAGCAAGTATGATTTTCACTTCCAATGACGTAATTATTAATTCGGGTGTTATCGTTGCAGGACTTTTGGTTAATTGGCTTAATTCAGGTTATCCCGACTTGATTATTGGAGCAATCGTTTTTATAATTGTTGCAAGAGGAGCATACAGAATATTACAATTAGCGAAGTAAAAAGCCAACGCACACAAGCACACACATTTTGTAGCCGCTACAAGCCGACACGCAAACCAAAGCTGCAAAAAGAGTGTGCTTGTTCCCTAAAAAAATTGAATAAAAAATTTCCTGCCCTTCTGAAAAGAAAAAATACCCGAACGCACAACCCGACAGCGACACTTGGACGACATACAGACAAATGGTTTACTAAGACGGTGGACAGAACGCCAGCTGCTAACATCGGTAACCGTTGCACAACTCTCTATTTTTCCAAAGAATCTTTAAAACCCCAAAAACTCAACCTCTTTTAAGTCGATTTAAAGGAGGTTTATTTTTTAGTTGTAGTTCAAAATGCTAAAATTTGAGTGGCTTAAAAATGAATTTTTGAGCTCGTGAAGATGCGTTTTTAGAAAACAGTACACTTCCCCTAGTTTTAGGGATATAACTTGGGCTACAACACTTGGTTTTTTCACGACAAAACGCAGGTATTTTTTGAGATTGTAAGTCAGGGCAGCCATCAATACGTGTTTGTGGGCTTGTTTCATACCCCGGGAGTTGATTCGTTTCATATTGTGATGGTTGATGAGTGTACCCAAGACAGGTTCTACTGTGCTGCTACGGCGTTTGGTCAAAAAACGTGTGTAGTTTTTGTCTTTGTTCAACTTTTCGTGCATTTGGTCATACAAAGGCTTATGAAGACTGTCTTCAATCTTTTTGAACTTGGTGATTTTTCCACAACACTCTGCTCTGAGAGGGCACTTTCCGCAATCTTTTTCGCTACTTCTATAGCTTGTCTTTTGGTAACCTTTACTATCGGTCATTATGCGTTTAAAAGGCAAAAAAGCCTTGTTGCCTCCTTCTTTGATACATTCGTAACGGTTTTCTTCTTTGTTGAACACAAATCCTTCTCGTTCGGGTTTATACTGTCCGAAGTTTGGGATATAGGCATTGATGTTTTTATCTTGGCAATACTGTAAACTTTCTCCGCTGCTGTAACCCGCATCGGCCAGCACTTCCTCTATTTCTATTTCGTTTTGACTTAGGTTGTCAAGGGTTTGATCCATTATTTCTGAGAAAATAGCGCTGTCTTTACTCCCTGCCGTGCTCGCACAAGCTCCGGTAATGACGTGGTGGGCATCGTCAACGGCCAACTGTCCTGCATAATTGAGTTGTCGGGGTTTGCCGGGTTTGGTTGATATTTTCGCATCCGGGTCGGTAGGACTGTAATGGGTGTGGTTACTTATAAACTTGGGACGGATTTCGTTACCGTCTTCATCTAAACGTTCGCTTTTGTTATTGCCCGGCATCTTTTTGTAGGCTTCTTTCTTCCAGTTATGATGCTGTTCTACCAGCTTTTTTCTTTCTGTAGTTACTTTGAACTCTGAGTTTTCTTCCAGTTCATTCACGTATGCTTTGACATCTTCAACTACTTCTTTCTCCAACAGGCTGTCCATACTTGCATTAGCTTTGATGTAGGCACTATCGACACATTGACGCTTTCCTCTGACCATTCCTTTTTGAACACACAACGAAAGTACTTTTTGAAACAAACTCAAAAAGACTTCTTCGCCAAAAAGCTGTCGTGTACGGCTGATGGTGCTGTGCCAAGGCAGCTCTTCATCTAAATCATACCCCAGAAACAAACGAATACTCAAGCTGTCGGCACAATATCTTAGTAAAGCTCTGTCGCTATTGATGTTGTTGAGATAACCCACCAGCAATATTTTGAAGAAAACCACCGGGTCAATGCTCTGTTGTCCTTCTCTGCCGTAGTATGGGGCGGTAGCTTTATAAAGAAAGTGTAGCTCTAAATGTTGATTTACTTTTCGATAGAAATCCTCTTGAGGAACTAAACAGTCTAAGCTCAGCTCGTAAAACAATTTGGGTGTAAAATCTTTTCGTCCTTGCATATAGCAAGTTGCAAAAAATAATTATATTTGATTTGAGTTGTGCAACAGGCACAGCGGTTTGGCGTAATGGGGGCGGACGTTCTTCGTATGACAGTTTTTCGTAAATTTGAACTTTCGGCTTCGTATGAAGTTTTGTGCTGAAAAGCCCCCACTACGCCAAGCCGCAAACCGTTAGTGGTCATTGTAAAAAAACAAATATCTGAACGAATGGAAACAAAAAAAGGCGTAAAAGTCCCCGAAAGTTTGGAAAGACTTTACAGGAGAGCAAGGAATTAAAAAATGATTGGGACAAATTAAGACCAAGTTGCCAGCGTGAATATGTTGAGCGGGTGAACAAAGCAAAGTCGGAGGAAAAACGCAAGGAGAAAATTGACAGGATAATCGAACTAACATTGGACTACGCAAAAAGACATCCCGAAAAATATAAAAACCGTAAATCATAAGATAATGGACAAAGATTTTGGTGCAGTTTTCCTGTATGGGGCGGGTCTTGGAAATTTTATTTGGCAAGACTTAAAGCCATTAATAGAATTTCCGGCACTATTCATCGAATATCCAAATAGAGAGGTCGGAGAAAAAATGAACTATGACTTGGAGTTTGACGAATATATAAAACCCGCAATCGACCAAATACAAAAATGGAACAAGGACAAATTAGTGTTTGTAACCCATTCTATTGGTGGGTGTGTGGGACTAAAATTGTCGGACTATTTCAAAGAAAGAACCATCGGATTTATTGGAATAGGTTCGGCAATTCCCGAGAGCGGAAAATCGTTCGTATCCTGTTTGCCATTTCCAAAAAATCTGTTAACACCTATACTTTTGAGCTTGTTCGGAACTAAACCGCCTAACAAATCAATAGAGAAACAACTTTGCAATGACCTGTCGCCAAGTCAAACTTCAGAGGTTGTAAACCGATTTACGCCAGAGGCAAAGTCATTATACACCACGAAAATAACCTATCACAATTTACCCGAAAACACCTTGTACATAAAGCTGTCAAAAGATGCGGGTGGAATTGAAATACAGGATAAGATGATACAGAATTTAAAAGCAGAAAAAGTGGAAACCATCGACAGCGGACATTTGCCGATGATGAGCAGACCCGAAAAATTGAGCGGAATTTTGAATGGATTTATGAACCAGTTTGGATGAAAAAACAACGAACCGCTAACAATGTATATAAAAAATAGGCGAAACAGTAGTAAAATCAAGGTTTTTGGCTTGTATCAAACTTTGTGTTTAACTAAAAGTTTAGTGCTTCGAAATCGCCTACTTTTCATATACTAAACGTTATAGCCAATGGTAGGACGACCGAACCGTAAAAGAAAAACAAACAGACAATGACAATAAAAGAAGCGATTTTAAAAAGCCTTGACGAGATTAACGACCTGACAACTTATATGGACGTTTACAACCATATCGTAAAAAACAACTATTACGACTTTGGGACAGCTAAAACACCTGCTTCGACAATTTCGGCTTTGCTTGGTGACTTTATTCGCAACGGTGACACAAGAGTAAAAAGAATAAAACAAGAAGGTGGAACTTATGCTTACTACCTGACAAAAAACGAGCAAAATATCGGCATAGACATTTTGAGCGGTGAAACGGAAACAAAGACTACAAAAATCACCAAGGCAACTAAAACAAAGACATTTGAAGAAAGAGACTTACATAAACTTTTAAGCAGTTACCTAAAAAATTCAGGCACTTACTCAAAGACAATTTTCCACGAACAATCTAACGGAAAGGACAACAACCAAATTTGGACACATCCAGATATGGTTGGTATTAAATTCTTGAACTTACAGACAAAAGCCAGTCAAAATTTTTTAAAATCTATAAATCGAGTTGATACTTTCAAATTGAGTTCATACGAACTAAAAAGAGAAATCAATAGCGACAGCGAACTAAAAAAGGCTTTTTTTCAAGCAGTTTCTAATTCAAGTTGGGCAAATTATGGTTATTTAGTTGCTTTTGAGTTCAGCGATAGCTTGAATGAAGAAATGGCAAGACTTAATCAATCATTCGGAATTGGAATTATCGAATTAAACGCAAATCCTTATCAGAGTAAAGTGTTATTTCCAGCAGTTTACAGAGATTTGGACTTTAAAACGATTGACAAACTTTGTAAAATGAACAAGGAATTTGAAAAATTCATAGAACAGACAGAAAAACTAATGACTGCAAGCGAAAAATACGTTTCAGGAGCAGAAAAAGAACTTGACGAATTTTGTGATAGTTATTTTGCCAACGACACAGAAGTTGAAAACTATTGTAGAGAAAAACATATACCGACAAACGAAGAATGACAAAAACCACTGGCTATAACAGACGTTTGGCTCAATGGCGGGTGACGTGGTTAATTGAACATTATACCTCGCATCAACTTTTGTGGTGTATTGACAGTTTTGTGCTCCGAAATTCGCCACTGCGCCAAGCGCCAAACCGTTGGCAACAAGCTAAACTAAAATGAATCCTAATGAAAAAAATAAAATCCATTATTTAGAACGGCTCAATAAAGTTTTTGATTATATAGACGAAAACATTGATGCTCAACTAAACCTTGACGACTTGACCAAGCTATCCCATTTCTCAAAATTTCATTTTTCAAGAATATTTAGTGCCTTGGTAGGCGAAACACCTTTTAAATTTATTCAAAGAATCAGATTAGAGCGCGCAAATTATCTATTGCGACTAAAGCCAAAAGCTAAGATTACTGAAATTGCATTCGAATGCGGTTTTAACGATTTAGCTGTTTTTTCACGCCAGTTTACTTTGCACTTCAACATCTCACCCACCGCATTTAAAAAACAAAAAATACAACAGAGCAATATTCATCAAACTTCTTCTTTCAAAGCCAAATACTTTTGTTCCGAACTTAAAATTTATAGAGATATGGAACAGTTAGTTGAAGCAAACATTCGATCATTACCTGAAAAAACTATCGCTTATATCAAGCATATCGGTTCATATAGGCAAAATGTAGATATTTACGAAAAGCTGTTTAACCAACACTATGATTGGGCAGGAAAGAACAGCTTACTTAAACACCATCCTGAATCCATTGTCATCCATTACGATGACCCCGAGTTAACACCGGAGGACAAGCAGCGAATGAGTGTATGCATTACTGTTCCTGAAGATACCGAAGTAAACGGTAGCATAGGGAAAACCACGATACCTTATGGCAAATATTATGTGGCCAAATTTAAGCTGAAACCTCAAGAGATTCCAATGGCCTGGAATTGGATTTACGGGGAGGAAATTTTATCAATTGGATATCATCCAATTGATAAAATTCCTTATCAAGTTTATCCCGAACCACCTAAAGAAGGGATACTCACCATAGTTTTCTGTATACCTGTGAAAAAGAATTAAAACAAAATAGATTATGGTAAAAGTCACAGTAGAAGCAGATTGCGGTAATGCCCCAAGGAAGGAATTTCTAAAACAGTTTCACATTGCTTTAGCTAATAGCGATAGCAACTTTGTAATAGAAAACATCACAGACAATATCCATTGGGAAATTGTTGGGAACCATACGATTACCAATAAGGAGGAATTTGAAAAAAGAATATTGGATAGCCCGTTGTGGAATGTGAAAGAACTTGTCATAGACGCCATTATAACTCATGGAAACGAAGCTTCTGCAAATGGAACTGTGGTTACATCAGATGATTTAAAATTTGCGTTTTGTAATGTGTATAAGTTTAAAGGCTTTAAGGGGACACTCCTAAAATCTATACAGACATATCTTATTGAATTTTGAAAAAAGCCAGTTGCCAACATTGTATAAGCGTAATGCGGACTGTATGGCTAAAACTGAGTATTTTTGCGCCTAAGAAACTTTACGTTGGGCGGACAGTGAATCGCTCCGAAAACCCGCACGAACGCCAAGCCCCAAAACGTTAGTGGCAATGGCACCGCCGACAACAACAGCCATAAACCTGAAATTCAACAGGCACATTTAGTTTTTACCGACATTCCAAAAAACAAAAAAAGCTGTCGCATTATCATGACAGCTTTTTTATGCTAACAAATCTGTTATTTTATTTCAGTAATCCATTCTATTCCGCTGATATCAATCAGTTTCAATGCGTAATTTTCTTTGAGCGTAATTCCTTCTAAGTCAATCGTCAAATCGGCTTTTGCACCAAGCGGTAAAATCAGGCTATGTTTTCCCGGTTTGATTTTTGCCACATAATGATTATTTATTTTTTCTTTCGGAAATTGAGCTAGTTCCTCTTGCCCAATGGACTTTATGACCTGATTGTTTTCGTCCAAAATCTGTATACCAATCAAAAACGAACCGTAAACATCCGCACCCTCAACCCTGAATAGTTGAAAAGAAAGTTGTGAGCCGTTTTGCTGAATATTTGAAATTTCAACTTTGGGCTTTACCGATTTGTTATGAAGCGTACCAAATACACCTCCGTGAAAATACTGATTGGTAAACAAAGTTAATCCAAAAATAAGCAACGACATGACCAGAACTTTTGGAGCTAAATTTTTTATTGGAAGCTCGCCCGAACCTAAAAAAGCAAACCATTTTTTATTGGTAAACTGATAGGGTTTATTCATTAAATAATTGTCTAACGAATAAGCTCCGCTACCTGTTAAGAACAAGACAAAGCCACTTGCCACACCCAACACACCTATTTGCCATTCGTCCAAACAAGTCGTTCCAATCCAACCAGAACCCAAAAGAATTCCCATCGCCAAAAAGAACACCCCAATGCTCATCAGCCTTGTAAATAACCCAAAAATAATGAACAAGCCGACAATGGCCTCTACAATCGTAAAAATAACCATTGAAATTTGCAACGCTTCGGGGTTGGAAACCAAATATTCAATAATCGGTTTTATGCCCAAAGCATTGGGAAGAAAGTGATTGAATTTTTCACCTATATAGCCCGCTTCTTCGGGAATAAGTTTGTTGTCTATAATCAACCTTCGCCAAAAAGCGGAAAAATAAGTCCAGCCGATTACCCAACGTAGGGATAGCGTAAATAGTCCAGCCTTGCCGACTGCACTGTCAATATGTTGTTTCATTGATTTTTATATTTTAATTAAACGTGAAAATGATATGATAATGCGAAAGAAAAATTACGCTATATCAATTTTCAGCCGTTTGTATAAAATATATTTTGGAGGACTGTTACCCGAAGATGTTTTTGAGTAATCGTTGTAAATTTTGGAAGAAAGTACCGTAAAACACAAATTGTTGACAACCTGAACAGGCTCAATTTCTTTATTAATTTTCGCTTTTTTTACAACCGAAATTTGCTGGTTATCATTTTGCGAATACGAACAGCTGGTTGTCGGAGCAATTGTCTTTGACTTGTTGAGCGGTTTGACATAATCCATATTAACTACTTGAGACAATGCCTCCTTGACAGTACAAGGACTTAACGAAAACAGAACAAACCACATCAATACTATGTGTCTGATTTTTTTGATATGGCTTTCCTTTTTCGTCATCCTTGCAAAGGTACAGTTATTTTGATTGGATTATGTTAAGATTGCCTAATAAACGGCTTTTCACCATTAAATGTTTTGTTACTTAAAACTAAATTATAGTGAATGACTAATAGCCACAGCCACTAACAAGGGTTTTGCAAAAGAGCGGGTTAAGTGCTAAATTCAAAGTTTGTACATTTAACCACAAAACCATTTTTTATTTGCTTTTAAAATGTAAATTAGCAAATAGAAAAAATGGTTTTGCTCACATTAGTGCTAAATTGAAAGTTTAGGCTTTCTAATCCGCTCCTTCGCCAAGCCCGAAAACGTTATCGGCAACCCTACCAGACCACCGTGCAGACATCAACGGACAGACATCAAACAGAAAAATTGCCAACGCTTCGCAAAATTAAAAGATGTGTTTGCCACCACACAAGCCGACACAAAAACACCACATTTAATTTTGCCCCAACCAAGCCCACCCACCACCCAAACAAAATTGTAACTTTGCAAAATGGAAGAATTACAACAGATAACAGAGTTTAAGACATCACCCGAATTAGTAGCAAAACTACAACAATACAGCATACAAAAAACCTATAAAGCAGGCGACATTATTCTAAACGAAAATGCACACATTCGTTCTATTCCTATTGTTACCAAAGGAACTTTGAAAGTTATCCGAACAGAAGAAGACGGAAGAGAAATTTTGTTGTATTACATCAAGACGGGCGAAAGTTGCATTATGTCGTTTTTGGGCGGTTTGCACAACGAAACAAGTAAAGTAAAAGCGGAAGTTGAAGACGATGCTGAAATACTTTTTTTACCCCTTGAAAAAGTATCGTTGTTTATCAAAGAATATCCGCAATGGTTAGATTACATTTTCCGTTTGTATCACAAACGTTTTGAAGAATTATTGGAAGTTGTAAACGCTATTGCTTTTAAAAAAGTAGATGAAAGAATGTTGGACTTACTCCACAAAAAAGTTGAGCTCACAGGAAACCACACCTTGAATATCACCCACGAACAATTGGCCAACGAGTTAGGGACTGCCCGTGTTGTGGTTTCGCGATTGTTAAAACAATTGGAAGAAATCGGAAAAGTTAAGTTGGGTAGAAACAAAATTGTTTTAGTTGAAAATTGAAAGTGATAAGTTAAAAATTAATTTTTATGGAAAATGGAATAGCTGAAAAGAGTTTGAAGTTTGCCATCAGGGTAGTAAAATTGTATCAATACCTATCGGAACAAAAAAGAGAGTTTGTATTGTCTAAGCAATTTTTGAGAAGTGGAACAGCAATCGGGGCTTTAGTCAGAGAAGCTGAACACGCACAGTCTAAATCCGATTTTCTTAATAAAATGAACATATCGCTAAAGGAAGCTAACGAAACGCTATACTGGATTATTTTAATGAAAGAAACTGACTATCTTTCGCAACAAGAATTTCAATCTATACATAATGACGCAGAAGAACTTGTAAAAATGTTAGCATCGATAGTAAAAACTACGAAACAAAAACTGAATAAGATTTGAGAAACTGAAAGAGATACAATTTTTCGATTCTCGATTTTCCACTTTCCACTTTCCACTTTCCACTTTCCACTTTCCATTATTATGTAACAAAAGTAGCTGTAAAAGAAAATCCACTATCAGAATTTTGCAGAGTTCAAAAATTTTCAATTTTCAACTCTCAATTTTCAATTGTATATGGGTTATTTAGCATCAATTTTTATAGGTGTTGCATTAGGACTAATCGGTGGCGGTGGCAGTATTCTTACCGTTCCTGTTTTGGTTTATCTGTTTAGTGTGGACGCAGTTTTAGCAACCGCCTATTCTCTTTTTATTGTCGGAACGACAAGTGTTATAGGTTCATTTTCATACTTCAAAAAAGGTTTGGTTAATATCAAAACGGCTGTTGTGTTCGGTATTCCGTCCATTGCAGCCGTTTTTCTTACAAGGGCTTTTATCGTTCCTGCCATTCCACAAGAAATTTTTAGTATCGGAAATTTTACCGTCACCAAAAGTATTTTACTGATGTTGCTTTTTGCCGTACTAATGATTTTCGCTTCTTACAGTATGATTAAAAAGGATAAAAAATGTTGCGATGAAGAACCACAAAAACAGAAATTCAATTATCCGCTAATTCTTGTTGAGGGAACAGTTGTAGGAATTTTGACAGGGCTTGTAGGTGCAGGTGGCGGCTTTTTGATTATTCCGGCATTGGTGCTGTTGAGCAAATTGCCAATGAAAGAAGCGGTTGGAACTTCGTTAGTAATCATTGCCGCAAAATCATTGATTGGTTTCTTTGGCGAAAGTAGCGAAACCGCTATTGATTATATTTTCCTTGCAAATGTTACCGCCTTTGCCATTGTCGGAATTATTATCGGAATGGCACTTTCTAAAAAAATTGACGGCTCAAAACTCAAACCTGCATTTGGTTGGTTTGTGTTGGTAGTGGGCATTTACATCATCATCAAAGAAACTTTGTTGAGTTGAGAGTGGAAAGTGGAGAGTTATACAATTTTCAACTGTTCTGTAACAAAAGTAGCTGTACAGATAAATTTATCATCGGAAATTTGCCAAAAGAAAAAGCCATTTTCAATTTTCAATTCTCAATTATTATGAAAGTAGAACAAATTTATACAGGGTGTTTGGCACAAGGTGCATATTACATCACGTCTAATGGCGAAGCAGCCATTATTGACCCATTACGTGAAACGCAACCTTACATTGACCGTTTGGAAAAAGACGGTGTGAAACTCAAATACATTTTTGAAACACATTTTCATGCAGATTTTGTTTCGGGACATATTGATTTGAGTAAAAAAACAAATGCACCTATTGTTTACGGTCCTACGGCTCAACCCGAATTTGAAGCGATTGTTGCAGAAGATAACCAAGTGTTTGAAATCGGAAATGTAAAAATTAAAGTATTGCATACGCCTGGTCACACAATGGAAAGTTCTTGCTATTTATTGATTGACGAAAACGGTAAAGAAACAGCATTGTTCAGCGGGGATACCTTGTTTTTGGGTGATGTTGGCAGACCCGACTTAGCACAAAAGGCAGCCAATATGACACAGGAAGAATTAGCAGGACTGCTTTACGAAAGTTTATACAACAAAATTTTACCCTTGCCCGATGACGTAACCGTTTATCCTGCACACGGTGCGGGTTCGGCTTGCGGAAAAAATATGATGAAAGAAACAGTTGATACATTGGGCAATCAAAAGAAAATGAACTATGCTTTAAATCAGCCGAGCAAAGAGGCATTTATCAAAGCCGTAACAGACGGTTTACTTCCGCCACCTGCCTACTTCGGTATGAACGTAGCAATGAACAAAAAAGGTTACGACAGTTTTGATGAAGTTTTGAAACAGGGCTTGAAGGCACTATCAGTGGAAGAATTTGAATCCGCGGCCGAAAGTGCAGGTGCATTGATTCTAGACACCCGAAGTGACAAGGAATTTGCAAAGGGATTTATTCCACAAGCTATCAATATCGGATTGAATGGTGACTTTGCTCCTTGGGTGGGTGCTATGATTGTAAATGTAGCACAACCAATACTGCTGGTTTCAGAACCCGGAACGGAGGAAGAAGCGGTAACACGTTTGAGTCGAGTAGGCTTTGATCATGTGTTAGGATACTTAAAAGGAGGTTTTACAACTTGGAAAAACGCAGGAAAAGAAACCGACACCGTAAACCGCATTACACCGGAACAATTTGCATCGGAAGTAAAAATAGGTGAAAGCAAAATAATAGATGTTCGTAAAGAAAGCGAATATGAAGCTGAACACATCGAAGAAGCCTTTAGCAGGCCATTGGCCTATATCAACGATTGGATGAGAGACATCGATCCGAAGGAACATTTCTATCTGCATTGTGCCGGAGGCTACCGCAGTATGATTGCAGCGAGCATTTTACAGGCAAGAGGTTACAGAAACTTTACCGAAGTAGAAGGCGGTTTCAATGCCATTGCCAAAACCAATGTTCCTAAAACCAACTTCGTATGTCCTAATAGTGGAAAATTGAAAGCGGAGAATTAAAAGTGATTACAATTTCAACGCTCAATTTTCAACTTTCAACTTTCAACTTTCAACTCTCAACTTTAATGGTAAAATAATCGGTGTGTTGTTTGACAGAACTTTTGATAATCCATTTCCTCCGTTTGGCGGTTGCCCTTGCGAATACAAGCCCATTTTTGAACCGCATTTTGTCATTAAAGCAATGAACGAATGTTACAACAGTATTCCACCAAGAGCAAAATCAGAAGTATTTATTAACCTAATCAAAAAGTAAATGCAATGAAAGCGTATTTAAAAACTTGGAACTTTATGCGTGTGCTGCGATTGGCATTAGGCATTATTATTATCGTGCAGGGCGTTCAGGCAAAAGAATGGTTGTTTGTTGCATTAGGTGGATTATTTTCTTTAATGCCATTGCTGAATATCGGTTGTTGTGGTGCTTCGGGTTGCAACACGCCTGTTTCAAAAAGCAGTAAGAAAATAGAAGATATAACCTATGAGGAGATAAAATAAAGAATTTATGTGGAAAAGTATCGCTTTTTTATTGATAATAACAGCACTTTCGGCTTGCACTAACCCTAAGCAGCAAACTATATCCGAAGAAGAAAAAGCGGCATTGATGCTTTTGGGCGACAGCATTTCTATAGAGATACAAAATGTGTTGCTGCAAAACGTAGGCGAAGCCATACAAAAAGGCGGAACAGACTATGCCGTTGAATTTTGCAACATTCAGGCAATGCCGCTCACGGATAGTATCGCTGACCATCTTAAAGTTTATATTCAACGGTTAAGCGATAAAAACCGAAATCCCGATAATGCCATTCAAACGCAAATGGACAGTATAGCTTGGGAGAAAATGAAATCTGAAAAAACAGATTTTACGAAGCAGGACAAAAACGGGGAAGTGTATTATTACAAACCGATTTTAATAGCAATGCCCACTTGCATAAAATGCCATGGAGGTAAAAACGACATATCCGAAAGCACACAAAAAATCATTAACCAAAAATATCCCAACGACAAAGCTGTCGGCTACCAAATGGGAGATTTAAGGGGAATGTGGAAAATAAAACTAAAAGAAAACTAATAAAATGAAAATCTTCCTAAAGAAAAATATACTAACGATTATCGGAGTTCCGCTCGGAGCTTTGGCGGGATTTCTCTATTGGAAATTTGTCGGTTGCAATTCAGGGAGTTGTGCCATTACGTCCAATCCATACAACAGTACTATTTACGGAGCAGCAATGGGCGGACTTCTCTTTTCGATATTTAAAAAAAATAAAAACAAAACAGTATGACATTTCAGGAAATAATAAATCAGGACAAACCTGTATTGGTGGATTTTTTTGCGACTTGGTGCGGTCCGTGTAAAATGATGTCGCCCATTTTGGACGATGTAAAAAAAACGTGTTGGCGAAAATGCAAGCATCATCAAAATTGATGTGGACAAGAATCCGCAAGCGGCTGCAACTTATCAGGTACGTGGCGTTCCTACACTTATTTTGTTCAAAAACGGCAAACCGCTTTGGCGACAATCGGGAGTGGTTCCTGCAAACGAGTTAGAAAAATTGATTAACGAAAACAAGTAAAATAAAAATGATAGAATTTTTAAAACAACCCTGGCCTTGGTATATAGCGGGACCGTTAATCGGTTTAACCGTTCCTGCACTTTTAATTATTGGTAACAAATCATTTGGTATCAGTTCATCGCTACGCCACATTTGTGCTTCGTGTATGCCTGCCAACATTCCGTTTTTCAAATACGATTGGAAAAAAGAAGTGTGGAATTTGTTTTTTGTGTTTGGCATTTTTTTAGGTGGAGCAATAGCTATTAACCTGTTATCCAATCCTAATCCAATTGAAGTCAATCCAAAATTAGCAACAGAGTTAGCTGGTTACGGCATTACAAATTTCAACAACCTTGTTCCCGAAGACATCATAAACTGGCAATCATTGTTTACGCTAAAAGGTTTTTTGCTAATGGTTGTCGGTGGTTTTTTAGTGGGTTTCGGCACACGCTACGCAGGTGGTTGCACAAGCGGACACGCCATTATGGGATTGTCCAACTTACAACTTCCGTCATTGATTGCAACTATTAGTTTTATGATTGGTGGTTTCATTATGGCTAATCTTATTTTACCAATCATTCTTTCACTTTAACTAAAACAGAAATGCAACAAAATACAGACATAGAAAAAGATTTACAGCTTCGTGAGTTAGATGCAATGTGCGTAAATGAAAGTCGTTTGGAACACAGGTGGTATCACAATTTGAAATACTTAATCGTAGGAATTTTATTCGGTATCGTGTTCGTAAAAGCCGAAGTAATTAGTTGGTTTCGCATACAGGAAATGTTCCGATTGCAGTCGTTTCATATGTATGGTATTATCGGAAGTGCCGTAGTGGTAGGAATAATTTCCGTTTGGCTGATTAAGAAATTCAACATCAAAACCATTTATGGCGAGCCGATTAAAATAGCACCCAAAACTTTCAACAAAGGTCAGATCATTGGTGGTTTGATATTCGGCTTCGGCTGGGCACTTACGGGAGCTTGCCCCGGTCCGTTGTTTGCACAAATCGGAACAGGTGCAACCGTTATTGCCGTTACGCTTTTGAGTGCCATTGCAGGGACTTGGGTTTATGGATATTTAAGGGAAAAACTTCCTCACTAAAATACGTTTATGGATTGGTTTAAAAAATTGCTGATAACAGCGATATGGATTTCTATTGCCCAAACTTTACAGGCACAACAACATTACAATGCTTGGTTTCGTGGCACTTTGAGCGTTCCTGTCGGCAAGAAATTTAAGATTGATACGGAATTTCAGCACAGACGGCAAAACGGTTTTGAGAATAAGAATATGTTTGATAAAAACCTGATGTTCACGCTTAGAAGTTGGGTACATTATCAGCATAAGGAAGATATAAAATTTTCCTTTTCGCCATTCGCTTATTTTTCCCATTACAGGATTATTCAAAACAAAACAGACGAAACGGTAACGCCAAACAACGAAATCCGTTTTTCGGCAGCAGTAGAATTACAGCACGAAATTTTCAAAAAATTATACGTTATAGACCGAAATGCGTTGGAGTATCGCATTTTCAGCAATTCGCAATCCGATATTACACGGTTAAGGACACGTTTTGGTGTGCGGTATGAGTTCACGGAACATATCAAACTGACGGTGTTTGACGAACTTTTTTTCAACGTAGCAGGAACACCCATTGAACACGTTTTTGACCACGACAGAATTGGGCTTAACCTTGAATACAAAGTTTTACCCAACCTGAAATTTGACATAGGTTATATTCACCTTACCCGACTGCCTATGACAAGCACAACCAAACTACACGAAAACAACATCTTTCTGAACTTGACTTATCAGCTACACAAACGGATAAAGACAACCAAAGCCCACGCTATTGGGTAACTCTTTTGCACCGACAACACCCGACACAACAGAAAAACAAAGGATGAACGAAATAAGGGCAGCCGATAACAGCGGTTTTGCGTAATGGCGGCTGACGTGCTTCGTATAAACATTTGTGCTACATTTGAGCTGTGTGCTTCGTGTCAAGGTATGTGGTTTAAATCCGCCACTACGCAAAGCCCCAAAACGTTAGGGCACATGCTAAAAACCCGACCCACAAATGGCACATTTGGTTTTGCCCGACACATAAGCCGACCCTTCTCAAATGCGAAGCATTCACGAACACCATAAAAACATATAATCCGTGAGTAAAACCAAAAGAGCCATTTTTTGCCAACGCACCGACAGACAGGGCGACAATTTATCAAACACTTTTTATCTTGAAAAACGATATAATCAAAATATAAAAGCTATTTTAGCTCCCTGAATTATTGTCGACATGAACAGAATAAAAGAAATACTGGAAGAAAAGGGTATTAAGCAAACTTGGTTGGCTGAAAGACTTGGAAAAAGCTACAACATGGTCAATGGCTATGTGCAAAACCGACAACAACCAAGACTGGAAGTACTTTTTGAAATTGCTAAAATACTAGGAGTGAAACCACAAGAATTATTAAAAGAGGAAAAATGACAAGCATAATTCAACGACAAGAATTACAAAATAAAATATGGAAAATAGCCAACGAAGTTCGTGGCTCGGTAGATGGATGGGATTTTAAACAGTTTGTCTTAGGTACGCTGTTCTATCGCTTTATTAGTGAAAACTTTGCACATTATATGCAAGGTGGAGATGAAAGCATCGATTACGCAAGCCTTTCGGATGAGGTGATTACCCCCGAAATAAAAGATGATGCGATTAAAACAAAAGGCTACTTCATTTATCCAAGCCAACTTTTTGTAAATGTTGCCAAAACAGCTAACACCAACCCTAATCTGAATACAGAGTTAAAAGACATTTTTGATGCCATTGAAAGTTCTGCCAATGGTTATCCATCAGAACCAGACATTAAGGGTTTGTTTGCCGACTTCGACACAACAAGCACACGATTAGGGAATACCGTTGAAAGCAAGAATAGTACTTTGGCTAAAGTATTGAAAGGAATTGAAGAACTTGATTTTGGCAATTTTGAAGATAATCAAATTGATTTGTTTGGTGATGCATATGAGTTTTTGATTTCCAATTATGCAGCCAATGCAGGTAAATCGGGCGGTGAGTTTTTTACACCTCAAAACGTATCCAAACTCATTGCACAATTGGCGATGCACAAGCAAACTTCTGTAAACAAGATTTACGACCCTGCTTGTGGCTCGGGTTCTTTGTTGTTGCAAGCTAAGAAGCATTTCGACAATCATATTATTGAAGAAGGTTTTTACGGCCAGGAAGTAAACCACACCACCTACAACTTGGCTCGTATGAATATGTTTTTGCACAACATCAACTACGACAAGTTTAATATTGCACTTGGAAATACACTCATTGACCCTCATTATGGCGATGAAAAACCTTTTGATGCTATCGTTTCCAATCCGCCCTATTCTATCAAATGGATTGGTAGTGATGACCCCACTTTGATTAATGACGACAGGTTTGCTCCTGCAGGTGTGTTGGCACCCAAATCAAAAGCAGATTTTGCTTTTGTGCTTCACGCATTAAGTTATCTATCCAGTAAAGGCAGAGCTGCAATTGTATGTTTCCCTGGTATTTTTTATCGTGGCGGTGCAGAACAGAAAATCAGGAAATATTTAGTAGATAACAACTTTGTAGAAACCGTTATCTCCCTTGCTCCCAACTTATTCTATGGCACTTCTATAGCGGTAAATATTTTGGTATTATCCAAGAACAAAACCGACACAAAGACACAATTTATCGATGCTACGGGTGAAGATTTCTTCAAGAAAGCCACCAACAACAATGTGCTGGAAGACCAACATATTGAACGCATTATGCAAATCTTCGATAAGAAAGAAGATGTGGCACACGTAGCGGTTTCTATCGACAACACCAAAATTGCGGAGAACGATTACAATCTTTCGGTGAGCTCTTATGTAGAAGCCAAAGACACTAGGGAAAAAGTAGATATTGAAGAATTGAATAATGAAATAGCCAAAACAGTGGCTAAAATAAATGCACTGCGTGCTGATATTGATAACATTATTAAAGAGATTGAAGCATGAGTTATTTAGATAAATTACTACAAGGCGTGGAAGTAGAGTGGAAGACGTTGGAAGAGGTTACAGATTATGAACAACCAACTAGGTATATTGTAAAGTCAAATAATTATAGCGATAAATTTAAAACGCCCGTTTTAACAGCGGGAAAAAGTTTTATTCTTGGTTATACAGATGAGACTGATGGAATTTACCAGGCTTCTGAAAGTCCTGTAATAATATTTGATGATTTTACAACAGCTAACAAGTGGGTTGATTTTAATTTTAAAATAAAATCATCTGCAATGAAGTTGATTACTTCAAAGGATGAATCCAAAGTATTATTAAAATACATTTATTATTGGCTTAATACTTTACCAAGCGGTTTAGTAGAAGGGGACCACAAAAGACAATGGATTAGTAGTTATTCAATAAAAGAAATCCCCATCCCGTCGCTCTCTGTTCAAAAAGAAATTGTTCGTATTCTTGATAAATTTACAGAGCTTACAGCAGAGCTTACAGCAGAGCTTACAGCAGAGCTTACAGCTCGTAAAAAACAGTATAATTATTATCGGGAGAAGTTGTTGAGTTTTGATGAGGGCAAAGTAGAGTGGAAGACGTTGGGGGAGATTGCTGAAATCGGTACAGGTAGCCATAATACACAAGATGCTGTAGAGGATGGAATTTATACTTTTTATGCTAGAGGAATATCACCTTTAAAACTCAACTCATTCGATTTTGATGAAACGGCAATAATTACAGCTGGTGATGGAGTTGGTGTAGGAAAAGTGTTTCATTGGGCAACTGGGAAATATGCTTTACATCAAAGAGCATATAGAATTGTTCCTAACAATTCAGTTTGTTCTCGATATGTTTACCATTATCTCATAGCAAAGTTTTATGATTACATCGTAAAAACATCTGTAAGTTCATCGGTTACTTCTATGAGGAAGCCAATGTTTTTAAAATTTCCAGTTCCAATTCCTTCAGTTGATGAGCAAAAACATATCGCTTCCATACTCGATAAATTCGATACATTGACCACGTCTATCAGCGAAGGTTTGCCGAGGGAGATTGAATTGAGGCAAAAGCAGTATGAATATTATCGGGATTTGTTGTTGACGTTTCCAAAAAATTAATTGCCGTTATGTCCTATAACCCTAATATACATCATCGTAAATCCATCCGATTAAAAGGATATGATTACACACAGGCAGGATTGTATTTCATAACCATCTGTGTACAAAATCGTGAATGTTTATTGGGTACAATCCGTCGGGGCGAACCTACGTGTTCGCCCAATACCACACCCCAGCCCGAAATGATATTGAATGATGCCGGAAAAATGGTTCAAAAATGGTATTATGAATTGGAAAATAAATTTGCGGATATTCGTTGTCATGAAATGATTATCATGCCCAACCATTTCCATTGCATCATCGAAAACGTCGGACACACCGTAGGGGCAGACCTACGTGTCTGCCCCGATACCAATATCGCCGATACCAATATTTTGGGCGAACAGGAAACAAATATTTTAGGCGAACACGGAAACAATATTTTGGGCGAACACGAAACAAATATTTTGGGCGAACACATAGGTTCGCCCCTACATCGGGTGGTACAATGGTTTAAAACAATGACCACCAACGAATATATTCGTGGGGTCAAAACGTTGGGTTGGAAACCGTTTGATGGAAAATTGTGGCAACGCAATTATTGGGAACACATCATCCGAAATGAAAATGAATATAATCGCATTGCACAATATATTTTAAAAAATCCCCAGAATTGGGATAATGACACCTTAAAATAAAAACACAGATGACCTATAAATCAATCGCAGAAACCAACAATTTCATTGTGTTGGATAAATTCACCAAGTATTCTGAGGTGAATGAAGCTCCTGCAGCTTATCAAACAGAGGCTGCGCTGGAAAAGGAATTTATTCAAGACCTCATCCACCAAGGGTATGAATATCTGACAAACCTGAATACGCAAGAAGCAATGCTGGCAAATGTTAGATTGCAATTGCAATCGCTTAACAATATGGAATTTTCAGATGGCGAATGGGCTCGTTTTGTGGAAGAATATCTGGACAAACCAAGCGATAACCTGGTGGAGAAAACGAGAAAAATTCACGACAACTATATCCACGATTTTGTCTTTGATGATGGGCATATTCAAAACATTTATTTAGTTGACAAAAAGAATATTACCCGAAATAAAGTTCAAGTCATTTCTCAATTTGAACAGAAAGGTTATCATGCCAATCGCTATGATGTAACCATTTTAGTAAATGGTTTGCCATTGGTTCAGGTTGAATTAAAAAAGCGAGGCGTGGCTATTCGGGAAGCCTTTAACCAAGTTCACCGATACAGCAAAGAAAGTTTTAATAGCCAAAACTCATTATTCAAATACATTCAGCTTTTTGTAATATCAAACGGTACAGATACCCGTTACTTTGCCAATACCACCAAACGCGACAAAAACAGCTTTGACTTTACGATGAATTGGGCAAAGGCTGACAATACACTCATAAAAGACCTAAAAGATTTTACGGCTACATTTTTTGAAAAAAGAGTATTGCTTAACGTGTTGCTCACCTATTCGGTTTTTGATACAAGCGATACACTTTTAATTATGCGACCGTATCAGATTGCTGCTACGGAAAGAATCTTATGGAAAATCAAAAGTTCCTATCAGGCGAAAAACTGGTCCAAACCAGAAAGTGGCGGCTACATCTGGCACACAACAGGTTCGGGTAAAACATTGACCAGTTTCAAAGCGGCACGTTTGGCTACGCAATTGGAATTTATAGATAAAGTATTCTTTGTCGTTGACCGTAAAGATTTGGACTATCAAACAATGAAAGAATACCAACGCTTTTCTCCTGATAGTGTGAACGGATCAGAAAGTACAGCAGGTTTAAAGCGAAATATAGAAAAAGACGATAACAGGATTATTGTCACCACTATACAAAAGCTCAATAACCTGATGAAGAGTGAGAGCGATTTGGCGATTTATCAAAAGCAAGTTGTTTTCATTTTTGATGAATGCCATCGTTCGCAGTTTGGAGAAGCGCAAAAGAACTTAAAAAAGAAATTCAAAAAGTATTATCAATTTGGTTTTACAGGAACACCTATTTTCCCGCAAAATGCTTTAGGTGCAGAAACTACCGCCAGTGTTTTTGGTCGTGAGTTGCATTCGTATGTCATAACAGATGCGATTAGAGACGAAAAAGTACTCAAGTTTAAAGTGGACTATAATGATGTTCGTCCTAAGTTCAAAAGCATCGAAACGGAACAAGATGAGCAAAAACTGAATGCTGCTGAAAATAAAAAAGCATTGCTTCATCCGGAACGCATCAAAGAAATTTCCCAATACATTTTACAAAATTATAGAATAAAAACGCACAGGACTCAGGGAAACAACAGAGGCTTCAATGCCATGTTTGCCGTAAGCAGTGTGGATGCAGCTAAATGCTATTACGAAGAATTAAACAAACTGCAAAAAGACAGTGACAAGCCTTTAAAAATTGCGACAATCTTTTCTTTTGCAGCAAACGAGGAATAGAGTGCAATAGGTGAAATTGTAGACGAGAATTTTGAGCCTTCGGCAATGGATGTTACTGCCAAAGAGTTTCTGACCAAAGCAATCAATGACTATAACGCCATGTTCAAAACCAGTTATAGTGTTGATGGCAATGAATTTCAGAATTATTACCGCGACCTTGCCAAACGTGTAAAGAACAAAGAGATTGACTTAATTATTGTAGTCGGAATGTTCTTAACAGGCTTTGATGCGCCAACACTCAATACTTTATTTGTAGACAAGAATTTGCGTTATCACGGTTTGATACAAGCCTTTTCGAGAACAAACCGAATTTATGATGCCACAAAGACCTTTGGCAACATTGTAACCTTCCGTGATTTAGAGCAAGCAACCATAGATGCAATTACGCTATTTGGCGATAAAAATACCAAGAATGTTATTCTTGAAAAGAGTTACAAAGAATACCTGGAAGGCTTTACAGATATTATTACAGGCGAAGCAAGAAGAGGCTATATTGAAGTAGTAAAAGAATTAAATGAAAAATTCCCGAATCCTGATGAAATTGTAAAAGAGAAAGATAAAAAGGAATTTGTAAAATTATTCGGGGAGTATTTGAGAATTGAAAACATACTCCAAAACTACGATGAGTTTAACCATCTCAAAACACTACAAACGATTGACATCAACAATCCAGAAGCTGTCGAAGAATTTAAAAAGACTCATTTCATATCGGATGAGGACTTTGCAACTATGCAGCAAATTGAATTGCTCAAAGAACGGACAGTGCAGGATTATCGCTCTACTTACAATGATATTCGTGATTGGTTAAGACGAGAGAAAAGCGGTAAAGAGCCGGAAAAATCTACCATCGACTGGGATGATGTTGTGTTTGAAGTTGACTTGCTGAAATCGCAGGAAATAAACCTTGATTACATTCTTGAATTGATTTTTGAGCATAACAAGAAAAACAAAAACAAAACTGACTTAATCGATGAAATTCGAAGGGTGATACGTGCAAGTGTGGGCAATAGAGCCAAAGAAAGTTTGGTTGTAGATTTCATCAACGAAACAGACCTCGACACACTTCAAGACAAAGCGACTGTAATTGATTCCTTTTTTGTATTTGCGCAAAATAAGCAAAAAGAAGAAGCACAAGAATTAATTAGAGAAGAAAATCTAAATGAAGAAGCTGCCAAGCGTTATATAACCGCTTCTTTAAAGCGAGAATATGCCAGCGAAAACGGAACAGAGCTCAATGCACTTTTACCGAAAATGAGTCCATTAAATCCTCAATACTTAACAAAAAAGCAAAGTGTATTTCAAAAGCTCGTCTCGTTTGTAGAGAAGTATAAAGGAGTTGGAGGTCAATTATAAATAATGACAAAGAAAGAAAAATGAATAGCCAGTCCAACAGACACACACATTACCAAGCCGCACCAGCCAACGCACAAACCAAAGCTTGGCAAAGAGTGTGCCTGTCCCACCCTGACAAAATTGAATTAAAAAAACCTTCCCTCCCTTCTGAAAATAAAAAATACGCAACCGCACAAACCGACACGACAAGGACGGTGAAGCGTACTATTGACAATGGTTTGCAAGGACGGACGACAGAACACCAGCCGGTAACAGCGGTTTGGCGTAATGGGGCGGACGTTCTTCGTATGAAACTTTGTGTTAAATTTGAACTCTGTGCTTCGTATGAACTTTAGTTCTGAAAAACCCCACTACGCCAAGCCGTAAAACGTTGACGGTCAGCATACAACGACACTACATCAAACGAAAGACATAGAAATATGACATAATGAAAACGACATTAATTACACTACTTCTTTTAGTAGCTTCAAACTTCTCGTTTGCACAAACGACATCAGAAGTCCCTACACAAATTATTTCTACGGACACTGCCGTTACATATAGACTGTTTTCAACAAGAAATATGTACACATTTATCAAACTAGATACAAGAAATGGTAAAATGTGGCAAGTTCAATGGAGTAATAAAGGGAAGGAATATAGATTTGAGAGTACACTATCAGACATCTCTCTGGTAAATAAGGACGAAGAGAAAAATGGCAGATTTTTTCTTTATCCAACCACTAACATATACACTTTCATTTTGCTTGACCAAGTTGACGGAAGAACTTGGCAAGTACAATGGGGAAAAGAAGATGAAAGATTAGTAATCCGTATATATTGAGTAATATTATGAGTGTTTGTGTTGACGACTTTAAAAATGAAGTAATGTGCTTTTATAAAGATGAGCGTTATTCTGTTCGTGACAACGGAGCAGTTTTACGCCATCCTCTTAATGAGAAACGTCAACGACCAACCGACAACAATTGGACTTTTGGCAAACTAAACATCAGGACAGGATATTTAGAAATTGCTTCTGTTCGCATTCACAGAATTGTTGCGACCGCATTTCTCGGAGAAGCACCAACAAAAGAACACGTTGTTGACCACATTGACACAAACAAGCAAAATAACCGACCAGAAAATCTACGGTGGGTAACGAGATTAGAAAATATATTACTTAACCCAATTACTGCAAGACGTATTGAACTTGTTTGCGGTAGCGTTGAAGAATTTCTAGCAGACCCCTCAAAATTCCGAGACAAATTCTCTGACCCAAAATATGACTGGATGTGTACGGTTAGTATCCAAGAAGCTCAAGCGAGCAAAGAAAGATTATTAGCTTGGGCAAAAAGTGATAAACCTTTTCAAGGTGGCACTTTAGGTGAATGGATTTACAATAGAAGTTTATCAAATCAATTCACTGCCAATGTAGCTGAAGAATTAGAATTTATAAATTCACTAACCCCAAACGCTGTTCAAATAGCCCGAAATTGGAAAACACCAAGCGAATTTCCTTGTTGTCCAAAGACAATCACTCATAAGCCAATTGCTGACTATACTTCAAACCTAAAAGCAGGGAGTATATTTTCCAAAAACCAATATACGAGTTCAATAATTGAGCATTTTGCACTTTCCAATGACGAAAATACAATATGGATTATGTGCAAAAGTAGTGACGATAATCCTGTAAAATCTTATTCATTGGCAGAAATAACATATCAAAAAGACGTTTTTGTTCACAATAGTCTTGGGACATTTTTTCAAAGGGAAGGAGCAGAAAAACAATTTACCGTTGCACAAGGACTTGAATGGACAGGTGGTGACACAATTGATGATTATTGCTAAAAATGAGTATGAATAAAAAATGCCGTACCGCTAACACACGTTTGGCGTCATGCGGGGTGACGTGCTTACATTCAAGTTCAGTTTTCCAGTTGGGCTTTTGTGGTAGGTTGACAGTTTTGTGCTCCGAAATCCCGCACGAACGCCAAGCGTGGGAACGTTATAGGCAACCTTAGACGACACCCCCACAGACCAACGAACACAGGACAATGAGCGACTTTAAAATATTTAAAAATTGGCTGACACAAGTTTCCTTTCTGACAGAAAAGGACTGTTCGCTTTTTGAACCCTTTTTAAAGACAAAACAACTTAAAGCGAAAGACTACTTTTTGACCGAAGGAAAAATTTGTCACGAAATCGGCTTTATCAATCAAGGCTGTTTCAGAACTTATTACCTTGCAGACGGAAAGGAAATCAACACGCATTTTGCATTTGAAAATGAATTTGTAACGGACTATGACAGCTTTTTACAAAGTAAACCCAGCCGCTACTTCATTCAGGCATTGGAAGACGCTGAAATTGTAACATTCAATTTATCCGCTTTACAAAATGCCTACAACCAATCGCAAAATTGGGAACGCTTTGGCAGAATGATAGCCGAACAATCTTACAAGCTGACAACCCAACGTGTTGAGAGCTTTTTGTTTTTAGACGGAGAGCAACGTTACCTTGACTTACTTGAAAACCAACCTCACATTCTTGACAGAATACCGTTATATCATATTGCTTCCTACTTAGGTCTTGAACGGGAAAGCTTGAGCCGACTACGGAAAAAAATTGCTTACAAGTAGCGATTGTAACATTTGTCAATTTCTTCTTTATTCACCTTTGAGACTTTTGCAGTGTAAAATTTAATGTTTCACTAAAAAAGTTTCAGAATGAAAAAGATAATTTTTTCCGCTACTGCAATTGCTTTTATGATTTTGGCGAGTTGCAGCACTTCAAAACAAGTAATCGTTCCACTTAACCGTTCCGTTGAGTTGGACGACACCTACACAATTATTTGGAACGGTGTCAGCAAAGCATACCGATACGAAAACGGACAATGGTTGCGAGCAGAAAGTTATGATTACCAATTTGACGTTGTTCAAAAACGCTACGACAATCATTGGAAATCCGTTAAATCATTGCACCGTATTCACCCCGACTATGACGGCAAAGCGGGTGACAGAGACCAGACAATGTATTTTGAAGTTGCTTACCAAAATCTGATTGACGGAAAAGTGCAAGCAACTATCAATTCATCGCTTGGCAACGGAACGGGAACAACAGACGCAGAATTTCGTAAATCCGTTTTGATAATGTATGTTCCAAATGCAAGTAAGTTTATGCCGTATAACAAGTTTAGAATTACGCAAAACTACAACTACGAAGAAGGTGTGCTGACCGAAACTGTTGAACTCATCAAAGAAAAAGACGGCAAAGAAATTCCGTTTATGAAGAACGAAGAAACCGCTTTGATTTTTATTAAAAGTAAATTGGACAAAGCACCAACAACCTTTAAACACTAACAGCTATGACAAACGAAGCAAGAAAAATAAGCGGTTACATTTTGCTTTCCGTTCCGACAATCATTTACGGTGGGTATTTTTTGCTCACCGTTTTAAGCGGACAACAGGAACATTTGCAATTAACGGACTTCCAAAAATCAATGTTCCGTGCAGGACACGCCCACGCAGGTGTTTTGGTCATTCTTGCGTTAGTTGCTCAACTCTTCGCAGACCACGCTTCTTTGTCCAATCGTTGGAAATGGTTTGCCCGACTTTCATTCCCGATTTCAGCCATTACAATTAGCTTAGGCTTCTTTGCGGCAGCTATCGGCAGACAAATTACCGAACCGACAGGACTAATTTTCATTTTGTATGTTGGTATTGCAATACTGACTTTTGGACTTTTGACATTGGGAATTGGACTAATCCGACAGAAGAAAAAACTTGGGACGGATTTCTTCTCCATCTTCATCTATTTGAAGTGTTTTGCGTGATCCTGGCATATCCTTATATGCTTCTTGTTTCCAAACGTGATGTTGTTCGACTTCCTTCTGCTTTTGCGGGGTAACTTGATAGTCCGAGTGCGTGTTGAGTTCTTCTGTATAAGTCTTCGCATCGGCTATGATTTCTTTTTCCACCAAACTATCCATACTTGCATTGGCTTTGATAAAAGCGCTATCCACACATTGGCGCTTGCCGCGTACCATGCCTTTGTGGATACACATTTTCAATACTTCTTGAAACAAATTCAAGAATACTTCTTCGCCATAGAGTTGACGCGTTCTGCTTATCGTGCTGTGCCATGGCAGTTCTTCGTCTAAGTCATATCCTAAAAACAAACGAATACTCAAACTGTCTGCGCAATAACAGAGCAATGCTCTGTCGCTATTGATATTATTCAAATAACCAACCAGCAGTATCTTAAAAAACACAACAGGATCTATACTTTCTTGTCCTTCTTTGCCATAAAATGCAGAAGTGGCTTTGTATAAAAAATGAAGATTTAGTTCTTTTTGGAGTATTCTATAAAAATTATCTTGAGGAACCAGTAGCTCTAAGCTGGTCTGATAAAACAATTGAGGTGAAAAATGTTTACGTCCTTGCATAATCATAACTATACAAAAACCATGCTACACATACTAGTTTTTATCAATATCTTACATTATTTTTGAGTTGTGCAACAGGCACATCAGCTTGGTGAAATGCGGGGTTAATTGCTAAATTGAAATTCTACTTCCCTATCCGCATATGGCTGGTCGCTTTTGTTTTTTAGTAAATTTACAAAAAGGCTGACAGCTTGGGATTCGTTCGGTTCTGAATTGAACTTTTGCTCAATTCAAGTCCGCACTTCGCCAATTGGCGGCCTGTAGGTGCTTACTTGGGCACATACAGGATGTATTTTTCTTCAAAATAAGGTTCAGGAAAAAGGTCTATAATAGAGGTGATATAAGGCCGGGTACCGCTCTGTTGTATTTCCAGCGCCAAATCTCCACCTTTTAAACAAATAAGGCCAGGAGCAGGGGTATCCTCACTACGTTGAGCATTGTTTTTGCTAATAATGGGTTTGCTCCATCGCCACAAATCTTTAAGTGGAGCTACCGCTCGCGACACTACATAATCGAATTTTTTATCCTTTATGGCCTCTACTCTGGTATGCTGGGTGGTTATATTTTTCAGGCCGATAGCGTTGGCTACTGCCTCAACTACTTTCAGTTTTTTGGCAATGCTGTCTACCATATGAAACTGTACCTCGGGGAAAAATATAGCCAGAGGAATCCCGGGGAATCCCCCTCCACAGCCCAAATCCAACACGGTATTGCCTGCATCGAAGTTATAGGCAGCAGCAATGCTTAAAGAATGAAGAACATGCCTTTCATACAAACTACCAATGTCTTTGCGACTGATAACGTTAATTTTTTCATTCCAGTCTTTGTACAAAGCATCCAAGGCCTCCAGCTGCTTTAGCTGAGTATCGGTAAAATCAGCGAAGTATTTTAAAATAATCTCCATGAAAAGCAAAAGTATTAATATCAAGTGGATATCGGTAGCATTATGCTGTTGGCATTTTTATGTTTTACCAAGTCTTTTTTTCTTTTTTCCAGAGTGTAGGAGCGAAAAAGAGGTAGTAAAAGAACATCCATACATCCATCAGTAAAATCCAACCCTGCAAATCTATTTCATTCAGTTTTTTCATGGCTTTAGAAAAGATAAAATATTGTACGGCCGATTTTACAATCAATATGCCTAATGCTACTTGCCAGTTATAAAGTAGCGCCGTGGCAATAAGTAACGGATAGAATAAAAAATGCGATAGACTATATAGTCCCAATAACAACTTATGCTTGAATTTGTAATACTTTGAAGTGCTATAATGCCTGGTCTTTTGATGGCGCCATTCTTTCCATTTTTTCTTGGGAACACTGATAGTGTGGGCCTGGGGTTCAATCATAATAGCTGTATTGCGACGCGTGGCGGCTTTACTTATAAATAAATCATCGTCGCCGCCGGGTATATAATTAATACTTGCAAACCCTTTATGTTTATTAAATAAAGTTTTTTTATAGCTTAGATTTCGGCCTACACCCATGTAGGGAACGCCGGCCAATGCATATGAAAGATATTGCAATGCGGAGTGAAAGGTTTCCCAACGGATGATTTTATTGAGCAGTCCCGGATGTTTTTCATAAGCGCCATAACCCAGTACAATTTCAATTTCGGATTTGTAATAAGCGCTTTGCATGTGAGCTGCCCATAATGGAGATGCGGGCACACAATCGGCATCGGTAAGCAATAAATGCTCGTTTCGGGCCTCGCGAATGCCAATGGATAGCGGATATTTTTTACCCACGCTTTCTTTGTGTTGTTTTTCAAGATTAATAACCCGTAATCTGGAATAATTGCGCGACAGCCATTGCATCACATGTTTGGTGTTATCTTCCGAATTATCGTTTACCACCAGTACTTCGTATTCATTGGTGTATTGCTGTTGCAAAAGGTGGGGTATGTTTTTCTCCAGATTATATTGTTCGTTTCTGGCACAAACTATTATTGAGTAGGGAGCAGGGGGGGGAGCAGCTTCAGAAGTAGGAGTTTTGTAAAAAGCTAAGCGGGCAAAGAAAAAAAGGTAATAAAAGATCAGACAAAAACTGAAAAATGCTAATAATAGAAAAATTATATAAGCAGTAGAAAATAGCATACAAGCAAATATATAATCTAACTGTTTACTTTTGCCACAAATGGCAAGATTAAGTTTTCAAGTACAGCATACGGATAGCACTACGTCGGCCAGAGCCGGCGTTATAACCACGGATCACGGTCAGATCGAAACCCCAATATTTATGCCGGTAGGTACGGTGGGTAGTGTAAAGGCCGTTGCGCAGCAACAATTGCTGAATGACGTGAAGGCCCAAATTATCTTAGGCAATACTTACCACTTGTATTTAAGACCCGGTACAGATGTTTTGGAGCAAGCAGGAGGTTTGCACCGATTTAATCATTGGGAGCGGCCTATTTTAACGGATAGTGGTGGGTATCAGGTATTTTCTTTGGCTGGAACCCGAAAAATTAAAGAAGAAGGTGTGACTTTTCAGTCACATATTGATGGGAGTAAACATTTGTTTACGCCTGAGAGGGTGATGGATATACAACGCAGTATTGGCGGAGACATCATCATGGCATTTGATGAATGTCCCCCTGGAGGAAGTGAATATGGTTATGCCCGTAAGAGCATGGAGCTTACTCATCGTTGGCTAGACAGATGTGTAGCCCAATTCAACGCCACGCCTGATAAGTATGGTTATACGCAAAATCTATTCCCCATAGTACAGGGGGCCACCTATAAGGATTTGCGTAAGCAATCTTGTGAATATATTGCCTCCAAGGATGCTCCAGGGAACGCTATTGGGGGACTGAGTGTGGGAGAGCCCGAGCCGGTAATGTACGAAATTTGTGACTGGTGCTGTCAGTTATTACCTAAGGATAAACCCCGTTATCTGATGGGGGTTGGTACACCATGGAATATACTGGAGTGTATCGGAATGGGCGTGGATATGTTCGACTGTGTAATGCCCACGCGTAACGGGCGGAACGCCATGCTTTTTACCACTCAAGGTGTCATCAATATTGATAATAAGAAATGGGAGTACGACTTTTCTCCCATCGATGAAGAGTTGCCCTGCGAGATGAGCCGTTATTACAGTAAAGCCTACCTGAGACATCTATTTAAAGCAGGCGAAATACTGGCACTAACCATCGCAAGTGTACACAATCTATGTTTTTATTTGTGGCTGGTAGGTGAGGCCCGTAAGCATATTATTGCAGGCGACTATGCTACCTGGAAAAATGAAATGATTATTAAGCTAAAAACAAGGTTATAGATGGCGTTGAGGGGTAGCGAATCAGACGGAAAGCTATGTCAAAGACTAAAAATTATATAAATCCATTATAAAGCATAAAATCCGTCATTACAAGTGTCGGATTTCATATATTTTTGGCAGCTGAATGAAGAAGTTAGACTGGTTTATATTAAAACGTCTGCTGGTCACGTTTGTGTTCTGCATGTTGCTGTTTACCGTTATCGCGGTAGCGGTAGATAGTAGTGAGAAGACGGACGATTTTGTAAAAACGGGTCTCAGTAACTGGGAAATATTTACACAATACTATGTAGGATTTATTCCCTATATCTGGAGTTTATTATTCCCGCTTTTCGTTTTTATAGCTGTTATATTCTTTACCAGTAAAATGGCGATGCGTAGTGAGGTTATCGCCATTCTTGCAAGTGGTATTTCTTTCAATCGGTTTCTACGTCCTTATATTATTGGGGGCGTATTTCTAGCGCTTATTCTTTTTGTAGGACGTTTTTATTTTATACCGAAAGCCAATGTACTCTATACTACTTTCATGCAGGAAAAGCTGGATAAGAACAATCCCTTGAAAAACCGTCAGGAAACGAGTTGTTACAACTGTTTCTTTAAGCGGATTGACAGTACAGCCTACATGGGTGTGAAAAACTACAATGCCCAAACACGAACCAGCGGCACCTTTTTTATGAACCGCGTGCGAAATGGAAAAGTAGTGTATAACCTGCGTGCAGAGTCTATACGATGGGATACTACCGGTGGCAAGGGCAAATGGATTGGGAAGAATGTAGTAGAACGGTATGTGGACAGTCTCGGAGAAAGGGAAAAGCGGTATACTGAAAAAACAATCCAACTCAGCATTTTGCCCACCGAGCTGGTACGGGATGAGTATCTAAAAGACAAACTCACAACACCTCAGTTGGTAAAGTATATCGAAAAAGAAGAGCTGAGAGGTACGGAGGGGTTGAACTCCTTGAAAGTGGAGAGATACAAGCGTACGGCTACACCGATCACTGTACTATTGCTTACCTTTATAGGTGCCGTGGTGGCCAGCCGAAAAACACGCGGCGGAAGTGGATTGCACTTGGCATTAGGAATTGTAATTGCTGCTGCATTTATCATTGCCGACCAGTTTTCTACTGTATTTTCTGTTAAAGGAAATTTTCCGCCCTTAGTGGCCGCCTGGCTGCCCAATATAATCTTCTTTTTTGTGTCTTTAAAGCTATATAGAGATACCCCTAAATAAGCCTAACTTAGGTAAAGGCAGATACGATATAAAAGGGGATATTTTATCATAGTTTTTACATCTTGCGTAAACGTTTGCGCGGTTTTCTTGTTAAATAAATTATTATATAATTTGTTGAACCATTTGTCATTAATTATCTTTAGGGCGAACGCTTACCGTATAAAATAATAATGTGTTATGGAAATGCTGAAACAAAAGTTTAAAGCACAGGCTGATAAGCTGGGCGAGGAAATAAAACAAATACTGAAAGAGCATGGTGATACCGTTATCGGTGAAATAAAACTGTCTCAGATATACCAGGGAATGCGGGGCATGATCGCATTGATTAGTGAAACTTCTTTACTAGATGCGCAGGATGGAATACGATTTAGAAGGCATACCATAGACGAATTAAGACAAAAACTTCCCAAAGCTAAGGAAGGCGGGGAGCCATTACCCGAAGCCTTATTTTATCTGATGCTGGTAGGAGAAATTCCTACTAAGGAGGAAGTGGATACGCTGAGTGCTATTTTGCAGCGCCGTAGTCACGTGCCTATGTATGTTTATGAAACCATGAAAGCATTGCCTACCGAGACGCATCCCATGACCATGTTTGTGGTAGGTATTATGGCTTTGCAGGCCGAGAGTGTATTTGCAAAAAGATATGCAGCCGGCATGAGTAAAAAGGATTACTGGGAAGCCACTTTTGAAGACACGTTAGACTTGATTGCTCGCATCCCGCATATTGCTGCTTATGTATATCGTAGAAAATACAAGGAAGGTAAAATATTACATCCCGATGGCTTATTAGATTGGGCTGGAAACTTTGCCCACATGCTGGGATACGATGATGAAGAGTTCAAAGAATTAATGCGCCTATACATGGTTATCCATGCCGATCATGAAGGCGGAAATGTTTCAGCACACACTACACACCTCGTAGGATCTGCCCTCAGCGATCCTTACCTCAGCTATGCTGCCGGTATGAATGGTTTGGCAGGGCCGTTACATGGCCTAGCTAATCAGGAAGTGATAAAATGGATTTTTGAGATGCAGCGAGAGTTGAAAACCGAATCGCCCACATCAGAACAAATCAAACAATACGTAGAAAAAACCCTTGCCGAGGGTAAGGTCGTACCGGGTTATGGCCATGCTGTACTTAGAAAAACCGATCCTCGCTTCATTGCTCAGATGGAGTTTGGTAAAAAGCACATGCCTGATGATCCGCTGGTAAATACGGTATGGCGTATTTATGAAACCGTGCCGCCCATCCTACAATCATTAGGTAAAGTAAAAAATCCATGGCCAAATGTAGATGCACATAGTGGTGCTCTTTTAGTGCATTATGGATTGGTAGAGTATGAATACTATACTGTGCTCTTTGCTGTAAGCCGTGCCTTGGGCGTACTATCCAGCCTATGTTGGGATAGAGCGCTGGGTATGCCTATCGAACGACCCAAGTCGGTTACTACAGCAGCGGTGAAGCGTTGGCTAAACAAAGAAGTAGAAAATCTAGGTGATTAAAAGTTTTTAAGAGGCTTTTAAGATATTTTGTATCAAATATTTACATAAAAGTTTTTTTGGTACGATTTTTAGGCTTCATTATAGAAAACTATTACTTCATTCTAAAATGAACTATTATGAAAAACAGGGATAAAATTTTGCTGGGCATCGTAGGGGCTGCACTTGCCGGGGTAGCCATTGGTTTATTATATTATACCGAAGAAGGCAAAAAGGCTAGGAGAAAAATTAAAAATACCGCGTCAGAATGGGCAGATTCTCTAGGTAGCCTGTATGAGTCGGGCAAAGAAAGTCTTGCAGACTTGTCCCAAAAAGCCATCACTAAGGCAAAATCTGGTCTTAATAAAGCTAAGGAGAAAGCCGGAGAGTTTACAGGCCAAGCAGATGAATTTGCAAATAAACTGGGCTAATTAAATAGCTCGGAAAGGTTGTCAGTAGCATCAATCATGGCAAATGGGCTTATGATCTGTTGTACGGACAGCCTTTTTTGTTTAATGATCTATAAAAACCAGTCCTATGTTTGAAATAAAAGATAAGGTAGAAGACATTGCCAGCAATGTAGAGGAAATAGCCAAAACTTACTATCGGCTTTCCGTTATACGAATTGCAGATAAAGGGAGTAGCTTGGCTGCCTCACTGCTGATTACATTTTTCGTAGCTGCTTTATTATTTTTCGCAATGTTTTTTGTATGCATGGGTGTAAGTTGGTGGATAGGACAAAAATTAGGTAATCCAACACTAGGATTTTTTATAGTAGCCGGAGGGCTTTTTGTATTGCTACTGCTTGTATTATTGTTGACGAAAAAATTGCTGCACCCATTTATCAGAAACGTCATAATAAAAGCTATTTATGGGTAAACCAGACATTAATAATTATGAAGAGTTGTTGCAGGAAAAGGAACGATTAAAAGTCCGCCTGCAAATGAGCAAAGCTAAAATTGGAGCCTCTTTTAATGCGTTAAAAGATGAGTTGAATCCGTTTGCTGCCATTGGGGGTATTGCCCGCAACACTTTGAAGGGAAATACCACTAATCCGCTTGTGAAATTCGGTATTAAAAGATCGGTGGAATTTTTTATAGGCAAAGTATTGTTGAAACGTGCCGGATGGTTACCTAGACTGGTAGTGCCTTTTGTAGTGCGAGAAGCTACCACAAGAATGGTTGGCCGCAAAATAGATAAGAAATTGGCCGCTCTGTTAAGAAAAGCCGCCGCCTCTATTCGTGAGACAGAAATTCCATCTTCCATAACAAAAAAATAGAGAGCTGCTGAATTTTTTTGTTGGATAAATTGTTCGATTCCTTTAATTTCGCTCACCGTTTAAAGAGACGGCTTTAGCTCTTTATGGGGGATTAGCTCAGCTGGCTAGAGCGCTTGCATGGCATGCAAGAGGTCGTCGGTTCGACTCCGATATCCTCCACATTTCATAGATGAAACAGGTGAATGAATTGTAAGTCTCAGTTCCTTCACCTGTTTTTTTTATGGATAAATTTTTTGTATTGACCTAAATAAAAGTTGGATAGGAGTGAAATGCATGGAAAGAGAAGAGATATAAAATAAAAGCCGCTTATCGAAGCGGCTTGGAAAATTTTGTGATCCGGATTGGATTCGAACCAATGACCTACTGCTTAGAAGGCAGTTGCTCTATCCAGCTGAGCTACCGGACCAACCGAATGAATAACTCTTTAGTTTCATTCGTTACTTTCCATAAATGGAAAGTGTTACAGAGGCGCAAATATAGAGAATTTGAAACTATTTCAAATATTTGTGCATCTCTTTTTGATAATTTATTGCCTTATTTCGGGCGGCAACAGCAAAATTTTCGTCAGATCCGGCATAAATAATATCTCTACTTACATTTACCAGTAGTCCACAGCTTGCATTCATAGCTTTCTCAGAAATCTCCTGAAGGCTTCCGCCTTGTGCGCCTACACCGGGAACCAGCAAAAAATGATCAGGGATGAGTTTTCTGATATTGATAAAGGAATCGGATTGTGTGGCACCTACTACAAACATCAAATTTTCGGGCGTACCCCATTGCGAAACGGTTTTCAATACTTTTTCGTATAGGAGTTCATCTCCGCAAGACTGCAGTTCAAAATCGGCTGCACCTTTATTAGAGGTTAACCCTAATACTATAGCCCATTTCCCTTCGTATTTCAGAAAGGGCTGTACACTGTCGCTTCCCATGTAAGGAGCTACAGTAACCGCATCGAAAGGTAGATTTTCAAAAAAAGCTTTCGCATACTGATCGGATGTATTACCAATGTCGCCGCGTTTGGCATCGGCAATTTTAAAATGTTCATTACCGATATAATGCACCGTTTTTTCCAGCGCTTGCCAACCCCTTACTCCATATGCTTCATAAAATGCAGTGTTGATTTTATACGATACACACAAATCGCGTGTAGCATCGATAATGGCTTTATTAAATTCAAATATTGCGTCGGGATGATTTCTTAAATGAGCAGGAATTTTATTGATATCCGTATCTAATCCTACACACAAATAAGATCTTTTTGTTTGAATCTGCTGAAGAAGTTCGTTTCTTGTCATTATTAAAATTCGTTTTTGAATTGCGAATATCAGCATTCCGGATGGCTTATGGGAACGTTTACGGCAAGCCCTCCGTCAGCTGTTTCCTTGTATTTAAAGTTCATGTCTTTTGCGGTCTCCCACATGGTTTTGATAACATCATCCAGCGATACACGTGCAAAGTCGGGAGTGCTTTGCAAGGCCAGCTGACTGGCGGTAATGGCTTTTATTGCTCCCATGGTATTGCGCTCAATACAGGGGACCTGTACCAAACCACGTACAGGATCGCAGGTCATTCCTAGATGATGTTCCATCGCAATTTCCGCAGCCATTAAAGCCTGTTTTTGGGTGCCACCCAATGCTTCGGTAAGCGCGGCTGCAGCCATGGATGAGGATACGCCTATCTCGGCTTGGCAACCTCCCATAGCGGCAGAAATGGTAGCTTCCTTTTTAAAGATACTTCCGATTTCCGCAGCAGTCATCAGAAAGTGCATAACCTTATCTTCTTCCGGAATTGTATTGTCCTGATGGCAGAAGATAATGTAATAGTGTAAAACAGCAGGGATGACGCCGGCTGATCCATTGGTAGGAGCAGTGACTACGCGGCCAAAGGAAGCATTTTCCTCATTTACGGCAAGTGCAAAACAACTTACCCAGTCCAGTGTGTATTGAAAATGATTGCCACCTTTGCGAATATTTTGTACCCATTCATCGTAATTGTTATACACGGCTCCCTGAAGCAATCTCTTATTTAGGTCGGCAGCCCGTCTACGCACATTCAAGCCTCCCGGCAACACGCCGCTAGTATGGCATCCGCGGTAGACACAGTCCTTCATTACCTGCCATATTTTAAGAATGTCTGTACGAATAGTTTCTTCAGTGCGCCATGCTTGCTCGTTTTCATAAACGATTTCATGAATGGCTAGTCCGGTTTTGATGCACCACTTCAAAAGGTCTTCTGCATCATTAATAGGGAAAGGAGGTGTAGTTTTTTTAGCGGAAATTACTTCTCCTTTCTTTTTGACGAAGCCGCCTCCGATGGAGTAATAGGTTTCGGTTATGGTGTTCCCATTTTCAAGTGTGGCAGTAAAACGCAATCCATTGGAATGATACGGCAGTGTCTCCTGATACAAGAAAACAATATCTTCCGTTGGATTAAATTGTATGCGGTGCGTTCCGTGTAATATCAATTGCTTTTGATCGGCGATATGTTGAATGGTAGCAGTGATTTGTGCTACATCAAAAGTTACCGGGTCAAATCCTGAAAGCCCCAGTTGTACAGCAATATCTGTTCCGTGACCAATACCTGTTTTAGCCAGCGAGCCATATAAGAAAATCTGTACACGTAGCACCTGCTGCAGCGGAGCCTGTAATTCTAATTCTTCCACAAACCTTTCAGCTGCACGCCAAGGACCCAGTGTGTGAGAACTAGACGGTCCTACGCCAATCTTCAACATGTCGAATACCGATATAGGCTCGTAATGCATAAGTGTGGTTTCTGCGGCAAATTTAAGCGAAAGCCCTGCAGTTCTTAAGCTTTAAAATAAAAAAGCCCGAAATTCATCGGGCTTTAAAAACAAATGTAATGCAGTCCTATATTTATTCCACTTCTAATAGCTCGATCGAGAAGTATAAAGGTTTGTTATGAAAGGCCGGATAGTAAGGATGGCAATCATAGGCCAGAGAAGAGGGGATAATCACTTTCATTTTCCCTCCTTCTTTGAGTAAAGGCACAATGGTTGTCCAGCCAGGGATTACTTGTGAAAGATTGAAAGACACACCGTCAGTACTTTCATCAAACTTTTGGCCATTTAAAAATCTTCCTTCATACTTCGCTTTTACAGTACTTGAACTGGTAGGCTGCGCTCCGGTTCCGGGTTCAATAATTTCATAAAGAATACCGGATTCATGCTGTTGGTAGTTGATGGAATTGTCCTCGGCATATTTTTTCATGGCCGGTAACTCTTCTTCCACCGATTTTGAAACACAGGGTTTCTCCTTTTTAGAACAGCTTCCGATAATGGCCGCAGTTAGGACCAATAACATTAAATATCTTCTCATATTCTTATGGGGTTACTGTTCCTTGGTCTACACCTGTTAAAGTAAAATCATAAATCAATTGTGCATGTGCTGGAAGAGTGTTACCGTTTTGCAGTTTTTGGTCTCTACAATCGGCTCCTATGCGGGAAGGAACAATAACCTTCATTACGCCTCCTTTTCCTACTCTCTTGAGGAAGTAATATTCAAGTGTAGGGGTGGAGTTTGTGGACTTAAAGTCTGCAGGGGTGAGTTTGCCTCCTGTTTGAGGATTTAAATACAAGCTATCTGATGTAAATATTGTAGATCCATTCATCAGTTTTATAGTGTATTTAAAAGCTATCTTGGCATCGTCACTAGGAATTTGTCCATCGCCCATACTCACTATGCCGGTGTACATGTTAAAGTCAGTGTTGAAAGACATATAATGCAGCTCTTGGACATCGATGAATGAATCGATAATATGTCTATCTTGTTCTAGTGTGTAAGGCGTACATGGAGGTACATCATTACTTTTAAAGCAGGCGGCAAGAGTTATCGCCGACATGATTGCAATCGCAGGTGTCCAAATCGCTTTTTTCATCAAAATGTTTTTTTAAATGATTAAAGGTTTATTTTTCTATTTATTAATTCTTGATAATAAGCTTCGTTACGATCCCATTTATGGGAAGACGAGAATATCACGGTAAATGCAACAATTATTATTCCAGCAATTAATAAAATTACTAATAAAGAAGGATCGGCATTGGCCACCATGCTAGCCCGTTTATACCATCCGCTGAAAAAGTTTAGTAAAATGGCTACAAACAGAATAAGTCCTGAAGGGAGCCCCCATAGCATTGCTTTCAATAACTTCTTCTTTTTCAGTCGATTCTGTTCCCAGTATTTGATAAACTGTTCTTCTTCTTTCGTATATATGGTTTTCGAGTCCATGTAAGTTCAAAGTTATAAACTTATTTGATTGAATATTTTAAATAAAATATCTTCATATTTAATATATATTCTTCTGCATTATCTGATTTTGGCATCACGCAAAAAATCTATTATATTGCGATATCGTCATTATCAATTATTTAAGAGATAAGTCGAGCCCTTTGCCAATGTTAACGGTAGAATATTCCGTATTTCTGCCGTTTTCAAATAGTCTGTAGGTGTAATAGGACATGATAATATGAGGTAATGTTATTACTTACAGCTCTTCATCTGTTAATCGAAAACCGTCCAAGAGGAAAAATTCTAAGTGGACATAAATAATTATAAGGATGAGACTTGCTCCGTTGCTAATTAAGTACTTAACCGAGAATAAAACTTTGCGCTTGCCCGGTTTGGGAATTTTCCATGCTGATAGTACCTATGATCCTGATGTCGATTATAGCAAGAAAGGCACTTCTTTGCTAAATATTAGTTTTGAACAGGCAACCGTTACTGCTTTTGATAGCGAGCTAATCGATTTTATTTCTCAGCAAACAGGTAAAATGCGCGTTTTGGCTGAATCGGATTTAGCTTCAGAGTTGGATGCTATTATTACTTTTCTGAATACAGGTAAGCCTTATTATATAGAAGGTATCGGGACAATCACCAAACGACTCGATGGAACTTTTGAATTCCATCAGGCAAAACATCAACATAATGAGAGGAAAAAAAATATCCCTATTACCGAGCGCCATTATATTCCGCAGGCATACATTGACGAGACAAGAAAACCCAGAAATAAAAAACCAGCTATAGTTATTGTCATATTGTGTCTATTAGCGGTAGCTGCTACGGTATGGTTTTATCTAAAATCAACTGAAGAAAGCCGCAGTAATTTGGAAGAAGCATCTTTTAATGGAAAGAATACTGGGGATGAGGTAGTGACGATTCTGCCATCACAGGATTCGCTCGTACAATCTTCAACACCTGCTGTTGCAACTTCGCAAGGGTACAGATTTATCTTGGAAGTTGCACAAGAGCCACGCGCATCTAAGCGATACAATCAATTGAAGAGTCTTAATTGGCCGGTCAATATTGAAACAAAAGATTCGGTGAATTATAAATTGTATATAGAGTACCAGGATACCCATATTGATACTACACGAATTAAAGATTCGCTCAGTGTATTATCTGGAAAGAAAGTGTGGATTGAATAATTTTCTTTGTTGACAACAATTATAAAAACACATACAATGAAAAACACATTATTCGCATCAATCTTAATTTTGATCTCAACAACAGCATTTGGCTTTACTGTCAAAGAAAATGAAATTTTAATTCCTTTTGACTCTACTTCGAACAGCTATGCCTACATCGGTGTAGTAGAATTTGACTCATCAGCCAATTATCTTTATCAAAAATCAAAACAGTGGTTGATAGATAAATACTTGAATAACAATTTTGACTTAGACAATCCAAAAGAAAAATTAATTAAAAAAGGTTCTTTCGACATTGTGTCGACTATGAATGCGGGAATGGGTGTGAAATTCCCTTACAATTATACAGTGAATTTCAGTATAGTATTGGAGTTTAAGGATGGGAGATATAAATACACATTATCCAACATTAAACTCAGTCAAAATGCCGAAGGAACGACTACTGAGCAATCTATAGAAAACTTTATTCTAAGTAGTGACGAGATGGGACTGGGAAAGAGAAAAATGGAAAAATTTATTGTACAGACGTGTAATCTGATTCATGAAGAATTCACACAGTTCATTAAGGAGATGAATTCAGCAATTCAATCTAATAACAATAAAAATGATTGGTAAAAAAATAAATACTGTTGTCAACATTGTATAAGCGTAAGCGGGCTTTACGTCTAAAAATGAACATCCTACAATCAATGTACTTTACGGTAAATTGAAAGTATGTTCTTCGAAAACCCGCCTACGCTTATACTTGCCGTTGTTTCAATAGTGCTGCTCTTTGAGAGTAGTATCTAATAAAATAGTGCTATTCATAACTGGAGTATACAAAAAGAGGCTTCCTACACCGAGGAAGCCTCTGGCATTATATGCTGTTTTCAACATTGTCAGAATTTATTCTCGATATACAATCCCGGCACTTTGGGCCTTGGCTCTATTTGTTTCAACTCTACCAGTTTGTCTCCCACAACAGAGCGTCCTATAGTAGCGTTTGAGGAAAGGGTAGTGGGGTAGCTTCCATTTATAATATAGCTCAGTGCATTATATAAACAGGGCTCATATGTATCTCCCCAATCGTACTGCACGCCATCGGGTGACACTTTGTTGGGTGCGAAGCCTGTGTGTGGCACCGCTGCTCCCTCAGAGTTTACAGTGCGAAATGATACCGGATATAGCGCAACCTTTTCTAATAAATTTACCGGAAAGAAGCCTACAGACTTGCCTCGGGTACTATCTCCTATAAGCTGCACATCCATCACGGGTTTCAGATTATTAATCAGTAACTCACTTGCTGAAGCTGAATTGTTAGAGACGATAAAGAATACTCTATTTAAGTTAATGCTTCCCTCTTTTCGAAACGGAAGCTTATTGGCCTCTTTGGAGAAATAGCCTCGGTCTAACTGGACCCAAGGAAATTTGGCTTTGTTTCGTAGTAGAATAAACCTATCTTCTTGTAGTAATGAGTTGAACTCATAGTAATACATGGTTTTGCCATTGGCACTGTAGGGTGCAATAAGATTGGCAAGCAAATCTTGTGTAGCGGTAGACCCACCCAGATTATTGCGCAGATCCACCACCAGTTCGTCGATACCTTGATTTTGGAAAAAATCAAATACGTTTACCAGTTCTATTCGTGATACTTCATTAAAAAATTGATTGAATACAAAGTATCCTATCCTTTTACCAGAAGTGTGAGTGTATATACGCGCAAATAATACAGAATTAGCCTGGAATGTGGTTTTGTTAACTGTAAATGTCGTATCGGGTAGCCCGAGTCTACCAAAAGTGATTTCGGCTGTAGTGGCACTGCCAAAAAGCAAATCATTCAGCTTTGCTACACTCGCGTTATCATAACCTAAGGTTACGCCGTTTAGCTTTTCGATATACCATCCTCTTCTAACACCTTTTTGGCCTGCATCGGATGCTGCATAAACGTAAGTGATAAACCATTTAATATCGTTAGCATTGGCATATCCGGCCTTGACAAAGAACCCCCAGTCCTCTCCATTGCCGGTTTGTCCCTGCTCAGAATCTTCTATGGTAGTAGCGTAGCTGAAAAGGTCGCTTACCTCTCGAGCTTTGATAGCGTCCATCACGTTTTGCGCTGTCTGAAGTTCATCAGTACCTAAAAACTTTCGTGGATTAAACGTATTGTATTCTCCCAGTTTATCATTCCATAAATAAATTTCTCTAGCATACAAGAAGGTGGAATCGGCAATCAACTCTCTGTCTGAATTTGCGGGAGGGGTTTTATATACCTGGTATGTATTGGATACGGTGTCTTTTTTACAGGCAGTAAATAAGGTGATCAGGGTTAGGACAAAGAGCAAATTTTTCATACTAGGGATGTTTTTTCACGAAAAAATGAATTGCTTTTATTTTTGTTCTTATATTCATAAAAATCTTATACAAATATTGCTATTTTGTTGCATATTCAGAAATTAATCTATACCGGCATTTATTGAATTTGCTTTACTTTTCGCCCATTTTAATAGAAGATTTATGTCAAAAAATAATCTCAGAAAAGAATTAGCCCTGGAATACCACGCTAACGGAAGGCCGGGAAAAATAGAAGTAATCCCTACCAAGAAAGCCAAGACACAGAGAGATTTATCACTCGCCTATTCTCCAGGAGTAGCGATACCCTGTCTGGAGATTGCCGCGGATAAGGAAAATGTATATAAATACACTGCGAAAGGAAACCTTGTGGCTGTTATCAGCAATGGTACAGCTGTATTAGGGTTAGGCGATATCGGCCCCGAAGCCGGAAAACCAGTAATGGAAGGCAAGGGGGTGCTGTTTAAAATTTTTGCCGATATCGATGTATTCGATATTGAAATTAATGAAAAGGACCCTGAAAAATTTGTTGAAATCGTTCAGGCTCTTGAACCCACCTTCGGAGGTATCAATCTTGAAGATATTAAAGCGCCGGGATGTTTTTACATAGAGCGTGAGCTGAAGAAACGCTTGAAAATTCCGGTGATGCATGATGATCAGCATGGTACAGCTATTATTAGTGCCGCTGCTTTGCTCAATGCACTAGAACTGCAGAAGAAAAAAATCGAGAAGGTAAAGTTTGTAGTAAATGGTGCCGGTGCTGCGGCCATGGCCTGTGTGCTACTGTATCAGCAAATGGGAGCCAAGCCTGAGAACTTTATAATGTTCGATAGTAAGGGTGCTTTGCATAAAGGGCGCACAGACTTGGACGAAATCAAAGCACCGTTTGCTACCGCTAAAAAAGATATTTCGCTGGCCGAAGCCATGAAAGGAGCTGATGTGTTTATCGGACTAAGCACCGGTAATGTGCTAACCAAGGCTATGGTAAAAAGCATGGCAAAAAATCCTATCGTGTTTGCTATGGCAAATCCCGATCCCGAAATATCCTGGGAGGATGCAACCACTGCTCGCAAGGATGTGATTATGGCTACCGGGCGCAGCGATTATCCCAATCAGGTAAATAATGTATTGGGCTTCCCTTATATCTTCAGAGGAGCATTAGACGTAAGAGCTACACAAATAAATACCGAAATGCAACTAGCTGCTGTAAAAGCGCTAGCTGAACTGGCTAAAACACCTGTTCCTGATATCGTAAACCTAGCTTATAATCAGAAAAACCTGCATTTCGGTCCGGACTATATCATTCCCAAACCTCTTGATCCCCGACTGTTATCGACCGTAGCACCTGCAGTAGCCAAGGCCGCCATAAAAAGTGGAGTGGCTAGAAAAACGATCGAAAATTGGGATCAGTATGCACAAGAACTCAACAAGCGTCTGGGACTCGATAATCATGTATTGCGTGTACTGGGTGCTAAAGCCCGTAGCAATCCCAAACGTATTGTATTTGCGGAAGGAGAGAACCTGAATATCCTAAAAGCAGCACAGATTGTATTGGATGAAGGAATAGGCTATCCCACTTTATTAGGAAATAAAAAACAGATTGAACAGATCGCTATTGAGAATAAGATCGACTTATCAGGTATTCCCATTATTGACCCGCGCAGTGAAGAAGTGGCTGCCCGCAGAGCAGAGTATGTAAAAATATTCTATGAAAAAAGAGCACGTAAAGGCTATACCTTTAACGAAGCTGCTAAGCTAATGCAAGACCGCAACCATTTCGGTTGTATGATGGTGGAGATGTGCGATGCGGATTGTATGATATCCGGACAAACCAAAAGATACTCCGACGCTATCCGTCCTGCATTGCAGATTATCGGTACAGAGGAGGGGGTAAAGAAGGTAGCAGGAATGTATCTGATTATGACGGCTCGCGGTCCTCTGTTTCTAGCCGATACTACTGTTAATATTAATCCTACAGCAGAAGAGCTGGCAGAAATAGTATTACTTACTGCCCGAGAAGTGGCAGCGTTTAATATCACACCGCGCATTGCCATGCTCAGTTACTCCAATTTCGGAAGTAGCAATACTCCGGAAGCCAAATTAGTAGCTGAAGCCAGAAGATTGGTGAAGGAAAAATACCCCTCGCTGGTAGTAGATGGTGAGATGCAGGCCAATGTGGCATTAAATAACGAACTGTTAAAAGAAATGTATCCATTCAGCGAATTGGTTGGAAAAGAGGTAAACACGTTAATCTTCCCTAACTTAGCGTCCGGCAATATCGCCTATAATATTCTAAAGGCGATTAGTTCTACCGATGCTATCGGACCCATTCTGCTGGGGCTGAAGAAGCCTGTGCATCTGTTGCAATTGGGCAGTACCGTAAACAGTATCGTAAATATGGCTCTGATTGCTGTTATCGATGCGCAGCTGAAATGTGAGTCCAAGCAATCCGGAAAGAAGAAAAAAGCCAAATAGGTATATTCGATTAACTACAAAATACATTTTATAGTTGAGGATATTAAAGGAATTCGGACAGTATCTCGGTATGTTTCGCGGCATGTTTCGTATGCCCGAGAATAAAGCCATGTATTGGAAGCAGTTCATGCTTCAGTGTAATGATATAGGGGTGGGGTCATTGGGAATCATCAGCATCATATCCGTATTCATCGGCGCTGTATCCACCGTACAGACAGCCTATCAGCTGGTATCGCCCATTATACCAAAATCTACTATTGCTCAGGTAGTAAGAGATACTGTGATACTGGAATTCGCTCCTACGTTGAGCTGCATTGTACTTGCCGGTGTAGTGGGTAGTAAAATTGCCAGTGAGTTGGGAAATATGCGGGTAACAGAGCAGATTGATGCGTTGGAGATTATGGGTATTAATACTAAAGCTTATCTAATACTACCCAAAATTTTGGCCGGAGTCCTCACGATCCCATTGCTGATTGTAATTGCTATGATACTGGGAATATGGGGTGGGCGTTTGGCCGGTTCTATGGCAGGTATTATAGACCCCGCCATTTATGATAACGGTTTGCGGATGGATTTTAACGGCTACAATGTGTTTTTCTCACTTACTAAAAGTTTCGTTTTTGCTTTTATTATTACCAGCGTACCGTCGTTTTACGGGTATAATGTAAGAGGCGGTGCTTTGGAAATAGGACACTCCAGTACCCGTGCCGTTGTGGTATCCTGCGTATTGTTACTGCTGGCAGACTACGTTTTATCAGCTTTATTGTTATAAGTTATTGCATCTTCAAATACAGTCCGATGATCGAAATAAAAAATCTTAAGAAGAGTTTTGGGGATAAGGTAGTACTGAAAGATGTCAGTGCTGTAATGGAACCCGGAAAATGTAATCTGATAATCGGATCGAGTGGGAGCGGTAAGACGGTGCTGATGAAATGTATTGTGGGATTGATGCAACCTACAGAAGGAGAGGTATTATACGACGGTAAAAACTACCTAACTATGTCTCTCGAAGAGAAGAAAGCTATCCGTAAAGAAATCGGCATGTTGTTTCAAGGATCAGCTTTATTTGATAGCCAGACAGTGGAGCAAAATGTCATTTTCCCGTTGGATATGTTTACCAACGATAAATATTCCGTTAAGAGGGCGCGCGTAAAGGAAGTATTAGATAGGGTAAATCTGGCGGAAGATGCCTATAAAAAATTCCCCTCGGAAATAAGCGGAGGTATGCAGAAACGTGTAGCACTCGCTAGAGCTATTGTACTGAATCCGAAATATCTTTTCTGCGATGAGCCTAACTCAGGTCTGGATCCCCAAACTTCAATTGTTATTGATAAGCTGATACAGGAGATCACTCAGGAATATAATACCACCACCATTATGAATACCCATGACATGAATAGTGTGATGGAAATAGGAGATCATATCGTGTATATGCATAAAGGGGAGAAAGAGTGGGAGGGAACCAATAAGGAAATTATTTATAGTGATAACGAGAAATTGAATGAGTTTATTTTTGCGTCGGAGTTTTTGCGTGATGCTAAAAATATGCGTACCATCCAGGAAACCGGTACCATACCTAAGGATGTAAGTGATGATGTAAAGGAAGCTTTGGAAGAAAAATTTAAGACAGATATGGATGGAGATGGTAAAATAGGATAAAAACTAGTATTCAAAACATTCGTTTTTACTCATAAAATATTAAAAAATACCCGGATAGCGTTTTGCTTTCCTTACTTTTGTAACCAATCAGAAAAAATATACAATGGCAGTTTTAGTAAATAAAGATTCAAAAGTTTTGGTGCAGGGTTTCACCGGTACAGAAGGCACGTTTCACGCAACGCAAATGATTGAATATGGTACCAATGTGGTGGGAGGTGTCACTCCTGGTAAAGGAGGAACTACTCATTTAGACCGTCCGGTGTTTAATACAGTAGCAGAATGTGTAAAAGCTACAGGTGCAAATGTTAGCATCATCTTTGTACCACCGGCTTTTGCTGCGGATGCCATTATGGAAGCTGCTGATGCAGGTGTAGAGCTGGTAGTATGTATAACAGAAGGCATTCCTGTACAGGATATGGTAAAAGTGAAAAACTATCTACAGGGTACTTCAACCAGATTAGTGGGACCTAACTGTCCGGGTGTTATAACAGCTGGCGAATGTAAAGTGGGTATTATGCCCGGTTTCGTTTTTGTGCCAGGACGCATCGGAATTGTGAGTAAATCTGGTACGCTTACCTATGAAGCGGCAGATCAGGTTGCTAAAGCTGGATTAGGTATCAGCACTGCAATTGGTATCGGTGGGGATCCTATTATTGGTACTCCCACTAAAGAAGCTGTAGAGTTATTAATGAATGATCCCGAAACTGATGCTATCGTAATGATTGGCGAAATCGGTGGCGGAATGGAAGCTGAAGCAGCTAGATGGATTAAAGAAACCGGGAATAAAAAACCTGTGGTGGGTTTCATCGCCGGACAAACGGCTCCTCCCGGACGTAGAATGGGGCATGCCGGTGCTATTGTAGGGGGGGCCGATGATACTGCTGCTGCAAAAATGAAAATTATGGCTGAATGTGGTATTCATGTAGTGAGTAGTCCAGCAGATATCGGAAAAACCATTGCTGAAGTTTTAAAGAAATAATGAAATAATCCTCACAATACAGGTATCATATTTTTATCAATAGGCTGTCCTCAAGACAGCCTTTGTTTTTTGAATATGTAAAGAAAAAGGTTCATCTCCAATCTTATTATTATCTCTTATTTAATTAATACATCTTACTTGTAGTGAGCAATTTATCGAATTAAGTTTTTTTTAAGACATTGACGCAACGCTTTTGGCATGTTTTTTTATCTATATACCCGTAATCGTGTTTAGGTAATTCAAAAATTGATTGTATGAGTATGTATAAGTGTAAATTATTGTCATTGTTTTTGGTAGTGGCTATTGTGATGGCCGCATGTACTAGTCGTAAAAAAGATCAGAATGCTGAACAGCAGGTTCAAGTGGAAGATACACTAGGACTGGCGGAATATCAACGATGGAAAATGGAAAATGAATTACGTGCAGAAATAGAAGATGAACAGAATGCTAATGCTGCGGCGTTACAGAATAGCAGCTCTACTTCAAAAAGTAAAAGTACTAGTTCTCGTAGCAACTCCACCTATAATAGCAGCGGCACTAGCAGTAGTGGAAGCAGTGCTCCTACTTATTCAGATGCCTCAGGTTCCGAAGCGTCTTCAGGAACTGCTACTGCTCCACAGCAACAGAAAAAAGGTATGAGCCATACTGCTAAAGGGGCCATAGTAGGGGCAGCATCCGGAGCTGTAATAGGTGCTATAGCGAATAAAAAAGACCGTGTGGGTGGAGGTGTAGTAGGTGGCGTAGTAGGTGCAGCCACTGGAGCCGGAGTAGGGGTGATTGTGGATAAAAAGGAAAAGAAAAAAAATCAATAAAATAAACAACATTTCCGATAAGTAAAGAGCGGGTTTACCGCTCTTATTTTTTAAATTTATATTATAAAAATTATTAAATAACTAAACCTTAAAAACATGAAACAAGTTCTAGCATTATTATTTGTTGCGGGTATGATTACAGCCTGTAATGATTCCGCAAACAATACAACTGAATCTAACGATACTGTTGTCATTGTGGAAGAAACTCCCGTAACTTTCAGTGAAGGAGATATTTCTAACAGAGATGGAAAAATTGTTGTTTATACCAATGGTGAATGGGTAGTTGTGGAGAAAGATATCACCTTGGACAATGGATGGGTGGTAAAACCTAATGGCGAAGTGGTAAATGCTGAGGGAGATCGTATAGTATTGGAAGAAGGACATCGCGTTTCTAAAGCCGGTGCTTTCTTTGATAAAGCAGGTGCCGCTGTTGAAAATGCTTGGGATGCTACCAAACAAGGTGTAAGCAATGCTGCTGAAGCCACCGGTGATGCCGTTAAAAAAGGCGCAGAAGCCACTAAAGATGGCTTGCACAAAGCTGCTGAGGCTACCAAAAGTGGAGTAGAAAAAGCTGCGGAAGCTACAAAAGAAAAAGCACAAGATGTGGGTCAGGCTATTAAGAAGGGAGCCGAGAAAGTAGGCGACAAGGCTAGAGAAATTAAAGAGGATCTGAAAAAATAATCCTCAGAGATAGTTATATATTCCTATGAGGTATGAATTTATATTCATGCCTCATTTTTGTTATATCATGGTGTGCTTATTTATTGCTTTGCTGAGAATTGGTTTAAGACAGTTTTTAATTCCTTCGCATTTAGATAACCGCTATAGCGCCATACAGGTTTGTACGCTTTATCTAACAATACAAGGGTGGGAAAGGATAGTACTCCGTTAATAACACCCAGTTTGATTGCGAGCTCATGAATGCCTGTTTGAATGCCTGTTGGTTGAAACGAAAATTTAGTGCCCGCAAATGCGATATCTCTTTTTTCTTCAGCATTGAATGGGAGGAAATAAAAATACTGATGCAGTATTTCTGAAACGGCTTTATTTTTTAAGCTTGTATATTGCAAGTGTTTACAATGATTGCACCAGTCGGTATAAATGAATATTAAAATAGGTTTTGGTTCTGTTTTTTGGAGGCTGTCTATGTCTTCAAATGTATAGGATTTTAATTGTGCCTTTAATACTATCGGCATCAAGAGGGCTATTATTACAATGAATGGAAGCAGCCTGTTCATATTTTCTTTTATAGTTTGAATCGAATTCCTACAAATACGCGCAAGCCCTGATTAGGGGCATATACATAAGTGGGGTCGAAGGTTAAGGCATAAGGATTGTCAGGTGTAGGGACTACTTTACCTTGTTCATCAAAAACTACATTTTTGTCAAAAGGGTCATTCGTTCTTGCAATGATAAATGGATTTCCCTTATTGGGAGTCCAGTTCAAGAAATTTTTGATTCCTGCATAAACTTCCCATTGGTGCCATCCGTTATAAGTAAACTGAATGTTTTGAATGCTCCACCAAGGCGATTCAGGTTTGCGAGGGTCTAATTCACTAAGCAAAGGCAAACGCATAGGGCTATAAACATTGCCAGTATAATCTATTGTAAGGAATAGGGGTTTGAGCTGGTAGGATATAGCCCATGTACCTGTAAAATTTTCAGTGAGCATTTGTCGTGTAGTAATGTTGTTTTCGGTAATCGTGTTAGACATAAGTGTGAGGCCTGTTATAAATTTTAACCCATTGCGTAGAGTGATATCGCTATTTAAGCTGGCACCTTTGCTTATTGCATGGCCGCTTAGATTATCGTATATAATTTTATTGGCATCGCTTTCATAATCCGGGATAATTTTATTAGTGAAGTAGGTATAAAATGCAGTGGCATCTAAACCAATAATACCTCCTGCAGGTAAATAGATTTTTTTACTATAGTTGAGATTGACATTGTAGGACCTCTCAGGCTTCAAATGATTGAGAATAACAACATCCCTCGCTCCAGTTAGTGCAGCATGATCTTCAGTGAAAAGGTTTACCACACGAAAACCAGTGCCTGCATTAAATCTTAGAGCATTATTGTCATTTATAGACCATTTGTAAGCCAGCCTTGGAGTGAAAATAGAACCATGTATATTATTATAATCATAGCGCAATCCCAGCAGCCATTTATGGTTAGGAGTCATATAAATTTCATCTTGTATAAATATACCCGGTAGCCACATTTTTTCAGGATTGTTAGTAGCGTCGTAATGCTTTGTTGCAGGTGTATTATCATCATAATAAGTGTAGCGAAGCGTAGCCCCCGCCAGCAAATCATGGCTTTTTAGTGTTTTATCCCAGGTTAATTGTCCGTATGCAATCTTTTGATTTGCAATATAGGAGGTAGTACCGTATCGGCTATCTTGATTATGGCTGATGAATGAGAATGCGAATAAAAGTTTTTCCTTTATTGGAAGCTCATAACTGCCCAGCAACTCTGCGCGGCTGGTATAAATGCTTTCCCCATAAATTTCGTCTCCTCCGCGGAAGGATTTGTTCCATCGTATGTCGCCGCCCCAGCGGTCTTCATAAAGGTATCGGCCTGCTACACTTAGCAATCGGCTTTGTTTACGTGTAAAATTCCATTTTTGAAATACGGATATTCTGTTTTGGAGGGTGACGTCCGTAAAATTGTCTTGGTTCTTATCTATTCGGTTCTGATAGTTAAAATAATTGACTCCAGTCAGTATGGTGGCATTGGAACCCACATTGGTTTTAAAGCTTAGATCAGTATTGTATTCCCCCCAAGATGTTGCAAATACATCGGCAAATATATGAGGTGCATTGTGGGGCTTCTTTGTGATAATATTGATGAGTCCTCCCACTGCTTCACTTCCGTAGAGGGAAGAGGCCGGACCTTTAATAACTTCAATTCTTTCAACTAATGAACTAGGAATTCCCGATAGTCCATAAACCGTACCTAAAGCACTTACGATAGGCATGCCGTCTATCAATACCATGGTGTAGGGCCCCTCAAGCCCATTGATGTGAATGTCGCCGGTATTACAAATGTTACAATTGAGTTGAGGCCTTACTCCATTTACCAGCTGTAAGGCATCGAAAATACTGGGTGTTGGGTTTTTTTTGAAATAAGCAGCATGGTATACTTCTACTGCTACGGGGCTTTCTAACCGACTCACTGCTTTCATAGTGCCGGATATCACTACATCTTGTAAAGTGGTGGTATCGCGCAAAGGCTCCAATTCTATGTTTAAAAAGAGGGGTTGTTGTGTTTCCAGATGGATTTCTTTTTCATATCTGCTATAATTCAGATGCGTGGCAATGAGTTTGTATCTCCCTGCCGGAATATTTTCAAGCTTGTAATAGCCGCTGCTGTCTGATACTGTTCCTATCGTCGTTTTATCAAGATGAATGTTGACCGAGGGCATCGGTATGCCATCTGCTGTTATTTTCCCTTTTAGGATAGTTGTTTGGGCTTGTAATGCCTGTGTTAAGGCCATAAATAGGATGCCATTAAATAAACTTTTGGAAAGCTTCATCAAAATATATTTATAGTTTCATGTGCGAAACTATAAATATTAGGTCAGTCTAACAAATAAATAAGGGCAGTATTATTGCTTTAAAGGCATTAAAGAGAGAAAAGATCAAGGAACTAATTCTAGTCCCCAGTCTAGCCCTTTGTTAACAGCAGGTACCCCTTCTACTAACCATTTGGCAGGTTTTTCGCCTTTCAGCAGCCAATCGAAGAATTGTTGTTGACGTATCTGAATATCTTTTCTGTTTTTACGTTCTTCGAGATTGTGTTCTTCTCCGTTGTAATTGAGCATCCATACGGGTTTCCCTAAACGTCGCAGACCTGTAAATAATTCAATGCCCTGATACCAAGGCACTGCTCCGTCATTATCATTAGCCATAACTACTAGTGGAGTAGAAACTTTAGGTAGATGAAACAGTGGGGAGTTTTCGATATATAAATCGGGTCTTTCCCAGAGAGTGGCCCCGATGCGACTTTGTGTTTTTTCGTATTGAAACTGGCGGTTGAGACCCGAAGACCATCTTATACCCCCATAGGCACTGGTCATGTTGGCTACAGGAGCCCCTGCCCATGCAGCAGCAAACATGGGTGTCATGGTAATAATTTGAGCCACCTGAATACCACCCCAGCTTTGCCCTTGCAATCCCATATGTTTGCTATCAACCCAACTGAATTTTGTAAGTGCTTTAGCGCCGCTTACGATATAATCATAAGCGCTCTTGGCAGGATGACCGATGGTATAGCTAATATCAGGAGTCATCACTATGTACCCACGGCTTACAAAAAAAGAAATATTTAGGCGGCTGGGCGTAGGAGCCGGGGGATTGTATTTGTAAAGATTGTAGGAGAGCTTTTCATAGAAATATAATATTACTGGATATTTTTGAGTGCTGTCAAAGTTTTCCGGTTTATATAAAATTCCTGTGGCCGGTTTGCCTGAAAAAGTTTTCCATTTGAACAAGGAGGCTGTTCCCCAGTTGTATTCCTTTTGCTGTGGATTGATAAAGGAAAGCTGTTCTTCCTTATCTGCTAGATAGACATACACATTAGGAGATTGTTCAAAGCTTTCTCTACTATAAGCAAATACAGGAGCATTCTTAGCCTTTAGTACGGTGTTAAAATGATAGGGCTGATTATGAAATAAGCTAGGAGTAAGAATATCGTGGTTCAGCTTATTGTGTTGTAAGATGACGAGTCCGCTTTTTTTGGTGGTATTATCAAATAGTTTCAGCAGATTCATTTGAGAGGTATGGATGTATTTTTCATCCGAATCGCCCGAGATATATCGATATGTGATTTTGTTTTTTCTACCGTTTTGTGTGAGGTTGACAGGGGCTACCTTACCCGATGGGTCTACTTGCCAGATATCATATCTATCATAGATAAGAACATATTGGTCTTCGTCAACCCAACCTGCAATGCCATAAGGAGCAGGGGAGTCGGGTACATCATTTTCCTCATCACATAAAAGTGATTTGATGCCCGATGTGATTTTTATAGTCTTACTACCATCAAAGGAATAATAGTGTTGAGTCTTGTGATTATACCATATCACATATTTACCGGTAGGAGCTATCCATGAAGCGCTAATATGCCCGTCGAGATTTGTAACTACTGGGATTGTACGGTTGGTAACAATATCTATCCAATATATATCCTTTGGAGTACGCCCGGCCCATTGCGATGTTACTCGCCTGCCCGTATCGGTAATAGCTACAAAATATTTTGCATCGGCCAAAGCTCCTTCATATACATTGGGAAAAGAAAGACTGCCTATCTGAAACATTCTTTTTTGAACAAAGTCGTATACGGCGAGGTAACTTTTTTCGCGGTCTCTTTTTTGATTTTTTAATTGGTAAGGTTGTAGATAATCATCTTTGTAATGCCAGATATCCAGATTTACTTTATCAATGTCTTTTATTGTGGTATCCTTTGAAGGTCTTGCTGGTGCTGTACCGAATAGTAGTCGTTCGCCGGAAGTGCTAAATCGTAGCTGTGCAAATTCACTTACCCTATATCCTTTAGGGAAATGCGGTGTTAACGTATCAATCAGCTTGATAGCACTATCCATTCCCTGTTCGTAATACCAAAGCTCGTAATCAGGCTGTACTTCTTTTGCTCTGCCTTTTCTTTGTAATACAAAGGCGGCTTGATTTCCGTCTTCGGAAAGGGTTAAATTCTTGAAGTCTTTGCCGCCTCGCATGATGGTATCTGTCTTATGTGTTGTAAGATGAAAGCGTATAATGCAGGTGGAATTGATGGTATCGTTAAGATTTAAAGTTTGTTCAATCAACAGGTGTGTTCCTTTTTTATTGAATACATATTCGTTTACATGAGCAAATGTGTGCTGATAACCGGTGGAGGGATTCATCAGCAGTAGATGATTATTTTTTCCGGGATCAGGATGCTTATCTTTTTCTTGTTGTGGTTTTAAAGTGCTAATGAGATACTGTAGTGAATCGATAATCTGTCGCAGACTATCCTTCGCTGGATCAGCTTTGTAACGCCTTTGAGCAGTAGCGATTGTAGTATCTCGAAATAGACCTGCCACCCACTCGTTTTTTTCTCTAGGCGTTTTATACGATACTAGGTTGGGGTATTTGAGAATTTGAGTTCCTCCCAGCATAGCAATACCTAAGCTGTCTTTGGGCATATCGGCGACTTGCTTTTTTTTGATCTTTGCCTGTCTGATTTCGCTGTAAAGCGGCTTGATTTTGAAGATGAGCCATTGATCATCGCCCGTAATAGAGGCGTCATAACCGCGCGGAATTACTTTTTTATAATTGTTATCAGTAGATTGTATAATCAGTTCATCATCGCCTTCTTGTACTTTGATGTTGTATACAATCCATTTCCCGTCTTTGCTTAATAGGATATTGCTTATCGATTGCCAGCTGTCATAAACACTATGGTCTAATACTTTTTTCTGTGCATTAATCAAAAGACAACAAGCGCATTGCAAAAGAATTAGCGTTAGTTTTTTCATGGTGTAGATATAGTAAATGGGAATTGATATCGAATGCAGTGTATGTTACAATTTAGTGAAATGAAAAATTATATTACAAAAAACCTTTACTCCATTATAGAGCATAGCATCTGAAATCATAAATTCAGGAGTGTGGTGAGGCGGGGCTTTGGTAGGGTCATTACCCTTAGGCATTCCGCCGTAGTAAAGAAATACGGCAGGAGCTTTGCTTCCGTAATGGGCGAAATCCTCTGCTCCGGTTACCCATCGTGTTTCCTGCACGTTTTCTGCTCCGATTGTTTTCTGTAGTAGTGGAACGATTTTATGGGTCAGTTCAATATCATTGAAAGTAACAGGATTGTTTTTGTATATGACCACTTCTGCTGTAGCATTATTGGCTTCTGCAATATGAGTGGCGATATGTTGGAGACGTCTATGTACATCATTTTGCATGGTGGTATCAAAAGTGCGAATGGTACCTACCATCTCCAATTCTCCCGGAATAATATTATGGCGAACTCCAGCTTGTATCTTACCTACTGTAACTACCACTGGAGCTTTGGTGAGATCTTCCTGTCGGCTTACAATTTGCTGAATGGCATTGATGATTTGAGCTCCTGTGGTGATAGGGTCTATACTTTTCCAAGGTTGAGAACCATGTGAGGGTTTCCCTTTTATCTTAATAGTAAATCGGTCGCTGGCAGCCATGAAAGGCCCGGGTTTGTAATATACTTTGCCTTCTTCAATCCAGCTTTCAATATGCAAACCGAATATGGCATCCACTTTCGGATGATCCATCACACCTTCCTTTACCATAAGACTGGCGCCGCCTTCCTCACCGGGGGGAGCGCCTTCTTCTGCAGGCTGGAAAATGAACTTTACTGTTCCGGGAATGTCTTTTTTCATCGAAGCCAACACTTCCGCAGTGCCCATGAGAATAGCCACATGCGCATCATGTCCGCACGCATGCATTACAGGTACTTGCTCTCCCAAATATTCGGCTTTTACAGTGGATTTGAAGGGCAGGTCATTACGTTCTTCTACGGGAAGTGCATCCATGTCGGCGCGAAGGGCTATTACAGGACCCGGTTTGCCTCCTCGCAGGATACCCACGACGCCGGTTTTGGCCATCGTTTGGGTTTCAATGCCCAGCTTTTTAAGATGGGCTAAGATGTATTGTTGGGTTTTAAACTCGCGATTGCTGAGTTCCGGATTTTGATGAATTTGCCTGCGCCATTCTACGAGCTTGGGTTGTATAGCTTCTGCTTTTTGTGCAATCAGTTGTTCGATGTTTTGTGCAAAAAGCGGAAGTGCAATAAAATGGCACAGGCTAAGGAGTATTTTTCTCATTTTCCTAAGTTAGCTAAAAAATCATTTTAGCTAACACCTTCCACAGTTACATTCTTATCAATTTTCTGAATGAGTCCTTGTAAAACTTTTCCGGGACCACATTCGGTGAATTTGGAAGCTCCATTTTCTACCATCGATAGGATGGTTTGTGTCCAACGTACTGCTCCAGTAAGCTGCGCAATGAGGTTTTGCTTGATTTCATCTTTATCATATACAGCTTTTGCAGTAACATTTTGATAGATGGGGCAGATAGGTGTATGGAAATCGGTTTTTTCAATGGCTTCTTGAAGTTCTTTCCTTGCAGGTTCCATTAAAGGAGAGTGGAAAGCGCCGCCAACAGGTAGTACCAGCGCGCGTTTTGCTCCTGCAGCTTTCATTTTTTCGCAGGCCACTTCGATGCCCTTGATGCTGCCACTTATTACCAGCTGCCCCGGACAATTGTAGTTGGCCGGAACCACTACTTCGCCGGTTTCTTTTTGTACTTCGGCGCAAATTGCTTCAACTTTTTCATCGGGCAGGTTGATAATGGCTGCCATGGTAGAAGGTGTAATTTCACATGCTTTTTGCATAGCGCTGGCACGCACAGCTACTAGTTTCAGACCGTCTTCAAAGCTAATGGTGCCATTGGCCACCAGTGCTGAAAATTCTCCTAATGAATGCCCGGCCACCATATCGGGTTTGGCTTCTTGGATGGATTTATAAGCCACGATAGAGTGCAGAAATACTGCAGGCTGGGTAACGTTGGTTTGTTTTAATTCCTCATCTGAGCCATTGAACATAATGTCGGAGATTCTGAATCCCAGCACCTCATTGGCTTGTTCAAACAGCTTTTTGGCAAATACACTTTGTTCGTAAAGATCTTTTCCCATTCCGGTAAACTGAGAACCTTGTCCGGGGAAAACGAAAGCATGCTTCATCTTGTTATGACTTTTTTTCTAAATATAGTTATTTATAAACCGGGCTAAAGTTTCAGCAAAATGCGGCTACCCTTTAGCTTTATTGTTAATGCAAATCTGCACTGATTAATTTTAAAAACTCGCTTCGGGTGGGATTTTTTTGAAATTCTCCATCAAAAGCAGAAGTTGTAGTAACCGAGTTTTGTTTTTGCACGCCTCGCATCATCATGCACAGATGTTTTGCCTCGATTACTACTGCTACACCCAGAGGGTTGAGGGTTTCTTTAATGGCATTCATAATCTGTACCGTTAATCTTTCCTGTACTTGTAGCCGTCTACTAAATACATCTACTACGCGAGCAATTTTACTCAACCCCGTAATCCATCCGTTAGGAATATAGGCTACATGTGCTTTGCCAAAGAAAGGCAGTAGATGGTGCTCACACATGCTATACAGTTCAATATCTTTCACCACAATCATTTCGCTAACATCTTCATGAAATTTGGCGGAGTTGATAATAGCATGTGCATCCATCTGGTAGCCCTGCGTCATGAACTGCATGGCTTTTGCTTGACGCTCCGGAGTTTTTAGTAATCCTTCACGCGAGGCATCTTCACCCAACAGCGTGAGTATTTCTTTATAATGACGGATGAGTTGCTCCGTGATTGGGGTATCGTAATGTTCTGTTTTTTTATAGGACATGCTTTTCTAAAATTGTGATACGGGTGTTACCTGCCGGCCGGGTATTCTACAAAGTTTCGTGGAGTTTCATACAACCTCACTTGAAGGTCGAGATGCTCACTTATATGAGGCCGGATAAGGTTATAAATAACGATAACGATATTTTCTGCTGTAGGATTAAGATTTTTAAATTCTTCTGTATCTAAATTAAGGTTTTTATGGTCAAATCGGCTTACTACTTCTCTCTTAATGATATTGCTTAACTCTACTATATTGACTACAAATCCCGTCTGCGGGTCGATCTCTCCGGTTACTTTGACCACAATATCGTAATTATGTCCATGATAATTGGGAGAAGCGCATTTCCCAAAAATTTGCGTATTGGTAGCTTCGTCCCATTCCGGATTATATAAGCGGTGGGCTGCGTTAAAATGTTCCTCTCTGAAAACGGATACTTTCATTAATAATTCAGTCTGTTTTACGATTTTATATACAGGAACGTACGTTCAGGGTTAAAAAATTATTCTCCAAAATATTCCACATAGATGCGGGGAGTTTCGTAGAGCTTTATGCAGTGAAGCTGTACACCGGCAGGAATGTGTGGTTCCAATTGTTTCCAGATTTCGATTGCTAGATTTTCGGTACTACACATTTTGCCTTTCATGAAATCCACATCTTCATTAAGATTTTTATGGTCTAGCTTTTCAATAATATGTTCCCTGATAATGGTGCTCAATCTTTTTACATCAAATACAAACCCTGTTTCCGTATGTGGCCGAGCTTTTACGGTAACGTATAGGTCGTAGTTGTGCCCATGCCAGTTGGGATTGGCACATTTGCCAAAAACCGCCTGATTCCTTTCCTCGTCCCAATTCGGATTGTAAAGCCGATGGGCGGCATTAAAATGCTCTTTTCTTGTCAGATATACCATCGCGCAAAGGTAATATTTAGAAAGAATACCGACATTTGCTGCAACATTTTTTTTATGAATGTTCTGGTTCTATCTGCTACAAAGCTTGAAATAGCAGCTTCTACATCCTTTTTGAGGAAAAATAAAGTTGATGTGCTGATTACAGGTATTGGCATGCTATCAGCTACTTATGCACTAACCAAGGTTTTGTGGCAAAAAAAGCCCCGCTATATCATCCAAGCAGGTTTGGCGGGGAGTTTTGATAAAAACATTCCATTGGGAGCCGTATTGGCGGTGTCAAAGGATGGGATTGCGGATTTGGGTGTGATGGAGCAACAGCATTGGCGCTCGGTGTTCGATTTGGGACTCATGAGGGCGAATCAACCCCCTTTTATAAACGGCTGTTTGTTTAATCCTTATAAAAAGCTTTTAAAGAGTTGCGGTTTGCCACAAGTATCAGCCGTGACGGTGAATGAAATATCCACCAACAAAAAAAGAATTGCATTGTTAAAAGAGTGTGGTGCTGTACTGGAATCGATGGAGGGTGCAGCATTGCATTATGTGGCGAAGCTGGAGAAAATCCCCTTTTTGCAAATGCGAGCCGTTTCGAATTATGTAGGAGAGCGTAACAAGGAAAAATGGGATTTTAAAATGTCATTGGCGCGTTTGAATGAGGAGTTAGTGCGCATTATTGGGGTGCTGAAAGATGGAGTGATATAGTATTTGTTCATGTTTAATTTTGAAATTAGATGACAATATCAATAGGTTTTTCTCCCTGTCCGAACGATACTTTTATTTTCGATGCACTGGTAAATGGTAAAATAGATACGGGAGATATAAAGTTTGAGCCAGTATTAGAAGATGTGGAAACGCTTAATCAGTGGGCATTGGAGGGGAAGCTGGATATTACCAAACTGAGTTTTCCGGCTTATTTCAGAACAGCTACTACGTATCGTTTGTTAGATGCAGGTAGTGCATTGGGGAAGGGGGTTGGACCATTGCTGATTAGCAGCATCGATAGGCCGTTTTCTACGGACGATGTAAATAAAGCTACTGTTGTGTTACCTGGTATCAATACTACAGCCCATCTGCTTTTCAGCTTTGCCTATCCGGGGGCGCTTCATAAAACTTTCAAAGTGTTTCATGAAATCGAAGATGCAGTAGTGCGTGGTGAAGCCGATTTAGGTGTAATTATTCATGAAAACCGATTTACTTATCAGCAAAAAGGTTTGCATAAAGTAATGGACTTGGGCGAATATTGGGAGACAAAAATGGGGGTGCCCATTCCTTTGGGGGGTATTGTTATCAAAGAATCGTTGGGAGAGGAGTTGCGTCAAAGAGTAAACACGCTTATCAATAAGAGTCTACAATATGCGTTTGACAGATATCCTCAAGTTTCGGATTATGTAAAGCAGCACGCACAGACGATGAGTGAGGAAGTAATGCGTCAGCACATCGAATTATACGTTAATAATTATAGCCTCAACTTGGGCCCCGAAGGTCACAAAGCTGTTGAGGTATTAAGGAGCATTTTCGAGAAAATAGCACAGTAATAGAATCATATAGATTTCTATTATTCCTGTCCCACTTGAATGCTTTGTACCATTTTTTTGGCTGCCGGTTTGCCCTGGTAAATAGCTGGAGACCATTTAGGCATTTGTTCCATTTTCTCTACCAACACCGCATTGAAGTAGTCATCCACTCCTTTCAGTACTTTAAAGTTTACGGCAGAGCCATCAGTATCGATAATGAATTCTACCTGAGCAAAGGCTCTAGTAACATCATCGGGAAGTACTTTTTCCATTTCTTTGCTAAGCTCTTTCAGATACTCAGAAAAAGCAGCAGCACCACCCGGGTACTCAGGCCATTTAGCCACTGAAGTAGGTAAGAAGTCAATTTTACGCACAGTAGGTTTGTGATTACTGGTGGGGCGCACCTTAGGTTGAAACTTAGGTGTTTTGGGAAGGGCGTCTTTAATAACATATTCTCCATCGTCTCTAATCATCACCACCGGCACCTGTTTATATGTTTCGAAATAATCAAAAGCATCTTCCAATTTAGAGGCAAATGCTTTTAATTGCGGGTTGTCTTTAGTGAGCGTGTTGATGTATTCGTAACTTTTCTGCACATCAAATTTCACAGGAAAAATATGTACTGGGATAAAGTCCAGTCCTGCAGCTTTACTGCTGGCGGTCATCACATACAATTCCCCGATCTGGTCATCCTTGATGGGGATACAACCCACAGTGGAGCAACCTCCATGGATATAGATATCGCCTCCAGGTCTTACCGGGTCGCTTAATACACGGTCAGATGCATTAGGATAATTTAACCGAAGGGATAAGTAATAATTGCTGTTTGGATTAAAACCACTGATATGATAGAATCCTTCCGGAACCTGATAGTCGCCTTCAAATCTTTTAGGTCCTAGTGTTCCTACAAGAGCACACACCTTGTATATCTTAACAAGCTTATAGGGCTCTTCCAGTTTGTTTTTAGCCCATACCTCTAGCTGACTGTCATACTTAAACGAACGTATGTACAGATATCTGGCCGGCCAAATTAGGTTTTTGGCAGCAAAGAGAGCTTTTAAAGCAGCTTCTTTTCTGGCAAAGGATTCTCGTGGTCGCTGAAATCCCAGTTGATAAGTTAAGAAAGAAGAGGTGGAGACGTCAAAAGTGGAGGTCTGAGCTTGTAATGAAACAAAACCAATCAGAAGGATTACTGTCCAAATAAACTTTTTCATCATCAAAAAAGATTGCCTGTGGTACTGCGAAGAAAATGAAATATTTACGATTTTATGCAATGTTTTGAATAATATGTACAAATTTAGAATATAAGAGTTGAAAATTTCCATAACTAAATGTTATAAACTGAAAGGTGCATATGACACCCTTACCTATCTTTGCGACATGCGAAAAATCGGAATCTTAGGGGGAGGACAATTAGGCAGAATGTTGTTACAGGCGGCAGCCAATTATCCCGTTGAAACATATGTATTGGAAAATGATGCTGAATGTCCTGCAGCTCATTTATGTCATCATTTTACAAAAGGGGATATCACCCGGTATGATGATGTTTACAATTTTGGAAAAAATTTAGATGCCCTCACTATAGAGATTGAAAATGTAAACATTGACGCGCTTGAGCAATTGGAAAAAGAAGGAAAACGAATTTTTCCGAAACCTCAGGTATTGCGCATTATTTGTAATAAAGTTCGTCAGAAACAATATTACGCTGATTATAACATCCCTACGTCAGAATTTGTCGTAACGCAAAATTTGGAAGAATTAAGACAACACGTGCACTTGCTGCCAGCAGTACACAAACTGGGGCAAGGAGGGTACGATGGCAGAGGGGTTCAAATAATTGAGAATGAATCTGATATAGAGAAGGGGTTTGATGCAGAAAGCGTATTGGAGAAAAAAGTGGCTATCGAAAAAGAAATAGCACTTATGGTGGCGGTAGCTAATGATGGAAAAATAGCCATGTATCCGCCGGTGGAAATGGTTTTTGACGATGTGCTAAACCTGTTGAGTTATCAGCTTTGTCCGGCAGAGCTGAGTCAAGAAGTTTATTTTAAAGCCGAAGCAACTGCTCTTACCACAGTGAAAAACTTTCAATCTGCCGGTCTTTTTGCAGTAGAAATGTTTGTTACGCCTTCGGGCGATGTGTTGGTAAATGAAACGGCCCCCCGGGTACATAACAGCGGCCATCATACTATCGAGGCACATTACAGCTCGCAGTTTGATATGCTGTGGAGAATTATGCTCGATTATCCGTTGGGTTGTACCGATGCTATCATGCCTTCGCTCATGCAAAATATATTGGGAGCGGAAGGGCACAGCGGAGAAGCTCATTATGAGGGGTTGGAGGAAATGTTAAAGTTGGAAAATGCATTTTTTCATATCTATGGTAAGAAAAATACTAAGCCTGGTAGAAAGATGGGGCATGTAACCATCATCAGTAAAGAAAAGGCCGATTTGCTTCATAAGGCAAATAAGATAAAGCATAATTTATCTGTAGTTGCCAAAACTCCCCATGAGTAAGTCAGGTAAAAACAAAAGGTTTTGTAGATTTGAACGTCTCATAATAACATCATCTGCTTATTCATTTAGATTAACGATTTTGAATGCTACTGATTTTTTTAAACAAAAACGGAATATTACTAGCAATTGTTTGCCTGCTGTTTGCTGCTTGTGGACAGAAGCAAAACAATGCAAAGGGAGGGAATAATAACGGAAAACGTGCTGCGTCAAAACTGGATGGCTATATTGCTAAAGTAGCACCGTATGCGGAAATAATCGAAGTGCCGGGTACGATTGTCGCCAATGAGGCAACCGAAATACATCCGGAGGTTTCAGGCCGCATTGTGCAACTCAATATTGCCGAAGGTAAAGTGGTGTCGAAAGGTACTTTACTGGCCAAGATTTATGATGGTGACTTGCAGGCTCAGCTCAAAAAACTGCAGTCGCAGCTGGCAATAGCCCAATCCAATGAAGAACGGGCTGCACAATTATTAAAAATTCAGGCTATTAGCCGAAGCGATTATGATGCCGTATTGTTAAATCTGAATAATATTCAGGCCGATATTGATGTAGTGAAAACCGATATTCAGAAAACAGAAGTGCGTGCACCTTTCAGTGGAAAAATCGGTTTAAAGAATATTAGTCCTGGTACTTATGTAACGCCGTCCACGGTAATCGCCACTATCAATCAGGTAGAAGAATTAAAGCTCGATTTTTCTATTCCTGAAAAATATATTGGTAATATCGAAAACGGGCAGATGGTACATTTTACCGTTCAGGGAAGTAGTGAAACCTATACGGCAAAGATATATGCAACATCTGCAAATGTAACACTGAATAGCAGAACGCTGGACGTGCGCGCGAAAATAGTTGGCAACACTGCAGGATTAGTACCGGGCGCTTTTGCTAAAATTAGAATTGAGCTCGCTCCGCGAAATGTAATTTTTGTGCCATCACAAGCAGTTATTCCTACGATAAAAGGAAAGCAGGTAATTGTGTACCGTGAGGGTAAAGCTGTATTTACCGAAGTGGAACTGAGCGGACGGGATTCGGCCAGAGTGGCTGTGGAGAGAGGCCTAAAAGAAGGGGATACGATTGTAGTATCTGGTGTCATGAGCACCAAGCCTGACTCGAAGATTGAGATAGGAAGGATTGTATATTAGAGGAATCGACAGAAAGCGGTTTCCCCAATAGCTTGTCATATATCGTTTTTTTATTTGTAAATAGCCGAAGCGGGAGATTTTTTAATGAATATTTCTGAATTAAGTTTAAAGAGACCGGTTCTGGCAATAGTGATGAATATCATCATTATTGTATTTGGTATCATCTCGTTTAAGTTTCTGGGAGTTCGGGATTATCCTGCTATCGATCCTCCCAATATCAGCGTACGTACTACTTATGCAGGCGCCAATGCTGATATTATCGAATCTCAGATAACAGAGCCGCTCGAGGATGCTATCAACGGTATTCCGGGTATCAGAAATATCACTTCTATCAGTAGTAATGGTGTCAGTAATATCAATGTTGAATTTGAAGTAGGAGTAGATCTGGAAGCTGCCGCTAATGATGTGCGCGATAAAGTAGCGGCTGCACAAAGAAGCTTACCTCCTGATTTAGAAGCTCCTTCTTCAGTGAGTAAGGCTGATGCCAGTGCCGAGCCTATCCTGGCCATGACTGTGCAGAGTGATACCAAAAACCCTATGGAGCTGAGTGAGTATGCCACGAATGTGTTGGTAGATCGTCTTCAAACTATTCCTGGAGTAAGTAGTATTGATACATGGGGTGAAAAGCGGTTTGCTATGCGGTTATGGCTCGATCCTAATAGAATGGCCGCACTGAAAGTAACTACAGGAGATATTCAGGCCGCTTTGCAGCGTGAAAATGTAGAGTTGCCTTCTGGAAAACTTACAGGAGAAAATACCGAGTTGAGCATACGAACCTTTGGACGTTTAGATACGGAAGAAGAGTTCGAGAATGTAATCATAAGAAATGAAAACGGTGCAGACATACGTATTAAGGATGTAGCGAAAGTAGTGCTGGGTCCTGAAAATGAAGAGTCGCAGTTGAAGGAGAGTGCCGTACCAATGATTGCATTAGCTGTCATTCCTCAGCCAGGAGCGAATTATGTTTCCATATCAAATGAGTTTTACAAACGCCTAGAAGAGATAAAGAAAGAGGTACCTTCGGATATTACCTTGAAAATTGCCCTCGATCAGACTACTTATATTAAGACATCTATTAAAGAAGTAGAAGAAACTTTATTCATTGCCATTGGCCTGGTAATAATTATTATCTATCTGTTTTTCCGCGATTGGATTTTATCCATCAGGCCATTACTGGATATTCCGGTTTCGCTTATTGGTGCTTTTTTCATCATGTACATAATGGGGTACACCATTAATGTGCTTTCGCTGCTTGCCATTGTATTGGCCACAGGTTTGGTGGTGGATGATGGTATTGTGGTTACAGAGAATATTTTTAAAAAGCTTGAACAGGGCAAAAGTAAACGCAGAGCCGCTCTCGAGGGATCCAAAGAAATTTACTTTGCAGTAATTGCTACTTCTATTACGCTTGCGATCGTGTTCCTTCCTATTGTGTTCCTACAAGGTTTTGTGGGACGTCTGTTCCGTGAATTTGGTATTGTAGTGGCAGGAGCGGTACTAATATCAGCTTTTGTATCCTTGACCCTAACGCCGGTGCTGAATGTATTTGTTGCGAAGAAAAATGTACATGATCATTCATGGTTCTATAGAAAAACAGAACCCTTTTTTCTGGGTATGGAAAAACTTTATGAACGTACGCTGAAAGCGTTCATGAAAGTGAGGTGGATGGCATGGGTGATTGTACTAGTGTGTTTTGGTATTATTTACTTTATTGGAACCAATATTCAGTCTGAGCTAGCACCCCTGGAAGATAAGAGTCAGTTTAGGCTCAGTTTGTCGGCGCCGGAAGGTACTTCGTTCTATGCTATGGACCGGTATATCGATAAGGTGTCAAAATTCATAATGGATTCGGTTCCTGAACATGAAATCGTACTTTCTCTGGCAGGGTCTAGGCAAAGCGGAAATGCAAATTCTGGGTTTGTACGCGTAAGGCTGGTGCCTCCTACCGAGCGGGAGCGCTCTCAAAAAGAAATTGTAGAATATGTGAACCGCCATGTTTCTAAATTTACAGAGGCTAGGGCATTTGCGATACAGGATCAGACTATTCAGGTAAACAGACGTGGGGGGCAGGCTGTACAGTTTGTAATTCAGAATAACAACTTCGATAAACTGGCCGAAGTGTTGCCTAAGTTTCTGGAGGAAGCTAATAAGAGCGATATACTGCAACAAGTAGATGCCGATCTTAAGTTCAATAAACCTGAACTAAGAGTACGTATTGATAGACTTAAAGCTGCACAGCTAGGCGTATCCGTTGCAGATGTTTCACAAGCGTTACAAACGGCATACAGTAATCAGCGGTTGGGATATTTTACCAGAAGTGGAAAGCAGTATCAGGTAATTGCACAGGTAGATCGGTTGGATCGAAATGATCCTGATGATCTCAAGAAAATATTTGTACGTAATAAATCCGGACAATTGATTAGTTTGGATAACATCACTACGGTGGAAGAGTCTACTACACCACCTACAATTTATCACTATAACAGATATAAATCGGCAACTATATCGGCTAATTTGGCTGAAGGTTATACGGTAGGCGATGGCGTTAAGGAAATGAGGCGTATTGCCAATCAAGTATTGGATGAAAGCTTCACCACATCACTTACGGGATCGGCAAGAGATTTTGAAGAAAGTAGTAGTAATACGGCATTTGCCTTTTTGCTAGCTTTAGGGCTCATTTATCTAGTGCTTGCCGCCCAGTTTGAAAGCTTTATAGATCCGTTTATTATTATGATTACGGTGCCATTGGCATTGGCAGGTGCCTTACTATCCTTATGGATATTCGGCCAAACACTGAACATCTTCTCACAGATAGGTATGATTATGCTTATCGGTTTGGTTACGAAGAACGGTATTCTTATTGTGGAGTTTGCTAATCAAAGCCGGAGGCGCGGCATGTCGAAGCCACAGGCAGTGGTTTTTGCTGCCTGCCAGCGTTTGCGTCCTATTTTGATGACTAGTATGGCGATGGCTTTAGGAGCTTTGCCTATTGCATTGTCATTAGGAGCGGCAGCTACCAGTCGCATACCTTTGGGAATCGTAATTGTAGGGGGTATCACCTTCTCTTTAATTCTTACATTATATGTACTGCCGGCCATATACAGCTATATGTCTGCTAATAAGAAAAACCGGGAGTTTGAAGAGCTGCTGAAAGAAGAGGATGAGCTATCTGAGACAAAAGAATTGGTTACTGCATAAATTTTATATAAAGAGCTTTAATAGGTTTTTGTTATATCGAAAAAATGAGGGTTACGTTCATAAAGAAGATTGCGGCAATACTGTCAGCTTGTTTCTGGATTTCAGTAAACGGGCAACGTGTGCTGACACTGGAAGAGGCCATTGCTACTGCGCTTCAAAATAACTACGATATCCAGCTTGCCAGAGGCGATTCTTTAGTGGCGGCCATCGATTACAGTTACAGAAATGCCGTTTTCTTACCTTCTGTAAATATAAACGCCGGTGCTACATTCAATAATAATAATCAAAGACAAACGCTGGCAGACGGTAGCGAGCGGAAATCCAATAATGTAAGGTCGAACAATATTCAGGGGAGTTTAGGATTGGATTGGGTGCTTTTCGATGGGTTGCGCATGTTTGCTACACGCGATAAGGTAGCCGCATTACTGGAATCCGGAGCCTATAGCGCCAAAGAGCAAGTGATTAATACTGTTGCGCAAGTAATCAACATCTATTATAATATCGCCAGACAACAACAATTGATTAAAGCTACGGATGTTCAGATTGAGCTAAACGAAGAAAGAGCCAACCTAGCACAATATAAGCTGGATATCGGAAGCGGAACCAAGCCTGATGTATTGCAAAGTAAAGTGGACTTGAATGAACAGAAGGCGTTAAAAATGCGCCAGCAGACGCTGGTAACACAGCTCAAGAGTCAATTACTTCAGGTGATGAACAGCAAGATTCAAGAACATGAATTTACAATCCCAGATACTATTCCTTTAAATTTTGACATTACCTTGGGAGATGTGCAGGATGGTCTGGAACGTACCAATCCTACACTGCTGCGTGCACGCTCGGCCATTGATATTGCAGAGTATGAACTGAAAGAAACCAAGGCGGGACTTTGGCCTACTTTGTCTTTTGGATCGGCCTACAATTTCAGTCGTACTTCGAATAAAAAAGTGCTGAACAATTTTTCTACCTTATTTAATCAGTTTCATGGGTATAATTATGGCTTTACTGCCAGAATTCCTATTTTTAATCAATTTACAGTAAAGCGTCAAATAAAACAGGATAAGCTGAATATTACTCTGCAGCAACTCCAGTATGAGAACCAACGTTCTCTTATTAGACTAGCAGTATTAAATGCTTTTAAGGAGTACATACAGCAGCAAAACGCCTTAAAGCTTGAAGAAGAGAATATTTTACTGGCGGAGGAAAACGTAGATATTGTTTTCCAAGCTTACAAACTTGGTGGTGCTACACTGGTACAGCTTCGTGAAGCCCAAAACAGTTTAGCACAGGCTTACGACCGCTTGATTGATGCTCGTTACAATTTAAAACGTGCAGAAACGGAGCTGTTGCGGTTAAAGGGTGATATTATTAAGTAAAGCTTTTTTACATCTTACAGACTCTTGGAGTGGTCTTCCTCTTCTACATAATCTGGAAATACTTTCTTTTTTCGGAATGAGAAGTGACGCTGGGCTAGATAACTTACTATGATAATAATAGCCGTAGTGCCTATTTGCGCAAAAGTGGGATAAATATGCAAACCTTCTACCGCCACTTTCAGTAATACATAGTTTAATAGTAAGTTGAAAGAGCATACTAATAGGTATCTAAATAACTGTACATGACCTTTGATTTTACTATCGTCAAAGACGATATACTTCATTAGAAAGAATCCAAATAAAAAAGAGGCGGTAAAAGAAACGATGAGCGCTGCCGTATAGGACTCAAATGCATATATTCGAAAATTGAAATCCTCTTCTCGGAAAATATAATGGTAAGCTACATAGAATACTGCCAATCCAAAAAGCGTATTGGCTGAACCACACACCAAGTATCGGAATGCCTGCAGAGGCATCAGCTTTTTAAATGGTGGATAAAAAAAGTCGATGACTGGGATTATCAGTTTTCTGGCACTATAAAAAAGCTGTCTCATCGGAATTGCGAAGATATTGGTATTTAAAACTATTTGTGAGGGTTGGTTTCTTATTTTTGCAGCAAAATTTAATGGTATGAGCATTGTCGCGGAACTGAAGCCTGTAATTGTGTCAACATTGAAAAGCCTCTATAATCAGGATTTTAAGGAGGATACTATTGCTATAAATCTTACAAAGCCTGAATTTGAAGGAGATTATACTTTAGTACTTTTTTCATTTATTAAGCAGCTGAAAAGCAACCCTGAGGTGGTGGGCAAGGAAATAGGAGAAAAACTAATTGCCGACTATCCACATCTTTTTACTGCATATAATGTTATAAAGGGATTTTTAAATCTTACAATTAGTGATTCTTACTGGCTGAAGTTCCTAGATCAGCATTACGCACACGTAAAGACGGAGCATGCGGGTGCTGCTAAAAAGATCATGCTGGAATATTCTTCGCCCAATACCAATAAGCCCTTACACCTGGGGCATCTTAGAAATATCTTTCTGGGGTGGAGTGTGTCAGAAATGCTGAAAGCGCAAGGCCATGAGGTGTTCAAAAGCTGTATTTCCAACGATCGCGGCATTCATATCTGTAAGTCGATGATTGCTTGGAAAGAGTTTGCCAACGGCGCTACACCCGAAAGTACTGGTATAAAAGGCGACCATCTGGTGGGTGATTATTACGTGAAGTTTGGTGAAGAACATAAAAAGCAGGTTGCTGCTTTAATGGAGGAGGGCATGAGTAAAGAAGAAGCCGAAAAGAATGCTCCCATCATGAAGGCCGCACAGCAAATGCTGGTAGACTGGGAACAAGGAAATGCAGAAGTGGTAGCATTGTGGAAGCAAATGAACGGTTGGGTTTACGAAGGATTTAATCAGACATATACACGCATTGGAGCCGATTTTGATAAAAACTATTACGAGAGCGAAACATACCTCCTGGGAAAAGCTTTTGTACAGGATGGATTGGAGAAAGGGGTATTCTACAAGAAAGAAGATGGTAGTGTATGGATTGACTTAACCGCTGACGGGCTGGATGAGAAAATTGTACAGCGTAAGGATGGTACTTCAGTTTATATTACTCAGGACCTAGGGCTTGCAGACGAAAAGTACAAAGACTTCCCTTATGATGAAAGCATTTATGTGATAGCTGATGAGCAAAACTATCACATGAAAGTACTAAAACTGATATTGCAAAAGCTAGGTAAGCCGTATGCTGATAAAATCCATCATCTGAGTTACGGGATGGTGGAACTACCCACCGGACGGATGAAAACCCGTGAGGGTACTGTAGTGGATGCTGATGATTTACTGGATGAGCTGGTGAAAGTGGCAGCAGCAAAAACAGAGGAATTGGGTAAGGTGAGTGGCTTCACAGAGTCTGAGCTTAATGAGCTTTACGAAACAATTGCCCTGGGGGCACTAAAATTCTTCCTGCTACGTGTAGATCCTAAAAAACGAATGATCTTTAATCCTGAAGAAAGCATCGATTTTCATGGATTTACCGGGCCATTTATCCAATACACACATGCGCGCATCCGTTCTGTGTTGAGGAATGAAACGATTAAAAATGATGCGCCGGTAACATCTGAGCTTTTAAAACTCGAGAAAGAATTGCTTGTTTTGTTAGAGCAATTCAATATAACACTTCAGCAGGCCGCAGCCGAATTTAACCCTTCATTGATTGCTATTTATGCATTCAATGTGGCGAAGCTGTACAACAGCTTTTATGCAGCACATTCCATACGCAATGCTGAAAGTGAGGAAAAGAAACAATTGCGATTAAAAATATCGCAGCTTACAGCCAATACCATTGCGGAAGCTATGCGCTTGCTGGGTATCAAAGTGCCCGAGCGTATGTAAGGCTACTTTGCTAATGTCTATAGCAGATAAACTGAGGGGGTACATGTTTGTACCCCCTTTTTAGGTGGCAATACTATTTTAAAATCAGTCCGGCCAGAGGTGGAATATTGATGGTAATGCGGTATCGTTGTTCGATTGCATCAACACATTCGCATCTAATTTGAGGATTATACACATCTCCGGTTCCGTCATACTCTTTTAAATCAGAATTGAAAATTTCCTGAGTATACTGTTTGCCCGTGATTTCTATAACCCAGTCGGTTCGTACTTCCGGAGTCATATTTAATACAATCAGTAGATCGTCTTCTGGATTTTCACCTTTACGTTTATATACTATTACGCATTCTTCACGATGATTTAAATCTACCCATTCAAATCCATCGGTAGTGAACTGTTTGATGTGTAGGGCGGGCTCGGTTTTTAATAGTTGATTCAGCTGTTTCAAACAGTGCTGTGCGCCTCTATGACTTTGGTATTGTAATAAATGCCAGTCTAATTCACTTTTATAATTCCATTCGCTGGTTTGTCCGAATTCACTGCCCATGAATAGCAACTTAGCTCCGGGGTGTGTCCACATATAAGTAAAAAATAGCCGGAGGTTGGCGAATTTTTGCCAGAGGTCTCCCGGCATCTTAAAAATGAGCGGACTTTTGCCATGTACTACTTCGTCATGACTGATGGGTAGCATGAAGTTTTCGTCGTAGTAGTACATCATGCTAAATGTAAAGTCGTTCTGATGGTGTGCTCTATATATGGGGTCGCGTTTAAAGTAGTTTAAAGAGTCGTGCATCCATCCCATCATCCATTTCATGCCAAAACCTAGTCCTCCCGTGTAGGTGGGTTTGGAAACACCCGGCCAGTCGGTAGCTTCTTCGGCAATGGTTTGTACATCGGGAAAATCTCGGTATACCATTTCGTTGAGGTCTTTGATAAACTGTATGGCTTCCAGGTTACCATCGCCTCCAAATTCATTCGGTTCCCATTCGCCTTCTTTCCTAGAATAATTCAGTTTTAGCATAGAGCTGACCGCATCTACACGTATACCATCGATATGAAATACATCGAACCAAAAACGAGCATTGCTGATAAGAAAGGACTTTACTTCTCCTCTTTTATAATTAAAGATATAACTGTTCCAATCTGGATGAAATCCCTTACGCATATCGGCATATTCGTAGGTGTGGTTGCCATCAAACATGTACAATCCATGTGTATCGTAAGGGAAATGAGAGGGCACCCAATCCAGAATGACACCGATTCCTTCCTGATGAAAAGCATCGATAAGTCGCATGAGCCCCTGAGGATCTCCGAAACGAGATGTGGGAGCATAATAACCTGTAATTTGATACCCCCAGCTGCCATCAAAAGGGTGTTCTGCAATGGGCATGAGCTCTACGTGCGTAAAGCCCATTTCTTTTACATAAGGTACCAATCGTTCTCTTATCTGATCGTAAGTATTGTATTTATGTTCATTGCCGGGCTCTGGTCTTTGCCAGCTGGCTAAGTGTACTTCATATACGCTCCATGGCGCGTTCAGCGCGTTATGTTTTTTCCTGTTTTGCATCCATTCCTGGTCATTCCATGCATAGTATAGATCCCAAGTGATGGATGCTGTAAGGGGTTTTAGCTCCCAGAAATGTGCAAAAGGGTCGCCTTTGTCTCCAATAAAATTATTGGCTCCCACAATATGGTATTTGTAAACCTCTCCTAGCTTAAAATGAGGGATGAAGCCTTCCCATATGCCACTTTTATCCCAACGCGGATGCAGCGGATGCGCCAGCTTGTCCCAATTATTAAAATTGCCTATAACGTTTACAAATTTGGCACTGGGTGCCCATACACAGAAGTACATACCCCATATGCCGTTCACTTTAATAGAGTGCGAGCCAAATTTTTCATATAGGGTATAGTGTGTACCATTCTGAAAGTTTTTAATGTCTTCATCAGTTAGCAGGGAATAATTCCACACAGGTTTTGTGGTGTCGATGAAGTGCTCTCTTTCGAATTGTTCCTGTAATTGCTGAAGATTGATAGGCATTGTTACTCTTTGCAGCAATTTACGAAAAAACACCTTAGCGCAACAATCCATGTCTAAAAGTCTTTGTTTACCGAGGAAATATAGCTTTTTGCCGAATTATGGTATTTGTTACTGGAAGGTATTAGTACCTTAGATATTTATGGCTTTATGTTAGTGTCGTTGTATTACGAATATTTAGTAATAATTGCTAAAATTCGTAATTTTGACGATTTTTCGTTTCTTTGTGAGAGTCAGGAAAAACTACGTCATACTATTGGTCAATTATTTAATGCTTTATATGAGATTTAGCTTAACGGTTTTTACCTTATTAGTCATTAATATAACCTATGGACAAACATCAGGCATTACAGGCACTTTAGTAAACTCGGCTGAGCATCGGAGCCTTGAAAATGCTGTAGTAGTGGCCATACATGAAAAGGATTCATTGCTGTTGGCACATACTCGGGCGGATGCTAATGGTCGCTTTGAATTACAAGCTCCGGATACATCGGGGATCATAGTATTAGTAACCCATCCTTATTTTGCTGATTTTAGCGAAACGCTGCGCCCCAATCGTGGTTCTTTGAACATGGGCATTATCAACATGTTGTCTAAAAGTAAAGTACTGGAGGAAGTGATTGTAAAAACTGGCGCACCTATTAGAATCAAAGGAGATACCACCATATATACTGCAGATAGTTTTAAGGTTAGAGAAGGCGCTACACTGGAAGAGTTGTTGAGAGTATTACCCGGCGTACAGGTAGACCGTAATGGTGAGATTACAGCTCTGGGTGAAAAAGTTGAAAGGTTTCTGGTAGATGGCGAGGAATTCTTTGGAAGTGATCCCGGTATCGCTACCAAAAATCTTAGAGCCGGTATGGTAAAAGATGTGCAAGTGTATAAAGGGAAGAGTGACCAGGCCGCTTTTACCGGTATTGATGATGGACAGAGCAAACAAACAATGAATGTTGTGTTGAAAGAGGACAAAAAGAAAGGATTTTTTGGTAAGGCCGAAGTAGGAGGGGGACTTAAAAACAAAAACCTCCTCAGTGATCAGGATAAATTTAGTAATGCTTTAATGTTTAATGCCTTTAAAGGGAAACGAAAATTTTCTGCATATGGTATTATGAGTAATACCGGATACCTCAATCTGGACTGGAACGACAGAGTGCGATTCGGAGGTGGAGGAGACATCGTTGTGGGAGATGCAGGATCCGTTACGATAACAATGAATAACGATAACTACAATCAAAGCGAGGGTATCCCTACTAACTGGAACGGCGGTGTACATTATAATAATAAGTTCAATGAGGACAAACACAGTATTAATGCTGGATATAGGATCACGAAAATTAATGCACCTTCTGAAACAAAGACCTATTCTAGAAATTTTCTTCCAGACTCTACATGGCTATCATATACCGATAATGCGGCTTTCAGCTCAAATATCAAACAGGGTGCAAATCTCATTTATGAGACGAAGCTTGATTCAATGAATACCCTTAAGTTGACAACACAGTATAATACAAATGTTACGGAATCGGATTACAGATATTATAGTGAGAACCGTACAGTTGACAGCGCCTTGATTAACCAGAATGATAGGGTAGGCAGTAGTAAAAACGATAATAAGAATTTCAATACGAATCTGCTGTGGTTGCACAAGTTTAAAAAACAATATAGAACACTTTCTATTAACGCAAACCTAAATCATATAACCTCCAATGGGGATGCTTTATTATATTCAAAACTGGATTTTTATGAAAACGGAAGTGTAGATAGTTCGCATATTATCGATCAGCAGACATTATCGCATAATGTTTCCAATAATTTTAATACTCGCCTCACCTATACAGAACCGTTAATGCAAGATTTCTATCTGGAACTGAGTTATGGTTTCACGCTAAATCGTAATAAAAACGATAGGCGTATTTATGCCAACGATGGAATAGGCAATTATTCGCAGTTTATCGATTCTTTGAGCAATAATTATGAGTTTAATAACGTGAGCAATGCGCCGGGTATAAGTTTTCGCTTTAATAGAAAAAAGGTAAACTTGTCTTTCGGAACTGCTGCAGCATTTACCAATTATATGCAGAAAGATTTAACCAACGGCACAGATCGTAGTTATCATTTCGTAAACCATTCACCAAGACTTAACTTTATTTATAAAATCAAAAACAGTGAATCAATCAGGTTTAACTATAACGGAAATAGCAATGCTCCTTCATTAAACCAGTTGCAACCTATTCCCAATAATACAGATCCTCTAAATATTTACGTAGGTAATCCACTGTTGAAGCCGTCTTTCAATCATAGATTCTCGCTTTCCTACAGTACATATAAAACCTTGAAAGAAAGAGGCATGTGGGCGGCTGTAAACTATAATTTTACCCAGAATGCTTTTGTGCAGTTTAGTGAATTTGTGCAGGGGATTCGTAGGTATTATACCGTAAATACGAACGGTATGGCGAATGTTTCATCTTATTTGAATTATGATTTCAAATGGAAAGGTCCTAGAATTAGATTAGGTGTAATGGGAAGATATGATTTTATTAGAAATGTGGATTATGTAGCTAATTTTAATTCCAATAATGGTATGGCGGTTAAGAATATCACCAAACGAAATGTTTACAGCCTTTCGATGAATATCAACAAGAATCTGAGCCAGAAGTTTGATATTGGTTTGTATCCGCAAGTGTCGTATAATAATACAAAGGCTACGGTTAATACTACAGCAAATGCTAAATACTGGAGTGGAGAATTGAATCTGTGGGGAAATGTACAACTGCCATTGAATTTTGAAATTAGAACCGATCTCAATTCTGTATTTATCCAAAAAGATCCGCGTTTCCCGACAAATAACAATTATACCATATGGAACGGCTATCTTACTAAGCGTATTTATAAGAATCAGTTTGAAGCAAGGTTGTCCGTTTATGATATTCTTAATCAGAAAAGAGGGTATAACCGAAACTTTGATAGTTATAGCTTTCGAGAAACTTATCGCATGACACTACAAAGATTCTGGTTGATTTCTTTTGTTTGGAATATTAGTAAAAATAATACTTCTACTAGAAATTAGTATGAAAATGAGAAACATCATCGTCATCATATTGTTAATGCAAGCTGGAGTGTTATACGCTCAAAAGTTTATTACCCACGGTTCCATAGAGTTTGAAGTAAAAACGAATGTGCACCGTATGATGAAAGCCTTATTGGAGGATGAGGAAAGCTCTTTTTGGGAGAGTATTGTAGCTTCCCAGCCTCAGTTCAATGTCACTTATTATAAGTATGAGTTTAATGATAATAAAGGGGTGTTTAGATTTGACCGTTCGGCAGATAAAAGAAATGCAGGCATGATGTTTTTGGGCAGGGTGAGCGAGGATGATTATTGGTATAATGACTATACCAATAATAAGTTTATAAATCTGAAATCTATCGATGATAATTATATCATCTCTGGTGATCTGCCAAACATCCAATGGAGAATTTATCCTAATGATCAGATTAATATAGCAGGATTTCAATGTCGTCGTGCCAGCACCATTTTGTTTGACAGTGTATATGTCTTTGCTTTTTATACTGATGAAATAAAAATTAGTGGTGGGCCCATGGGTTTGCACGGACTTCCGGGCATGATATTAGGTGTAACCATCCCACGGCTTTATACCAGCTGGGTTGCAACTTCTGTAACGCTTTCTACTCCTGATATAAAACCTCCTACAAAGGGTAAGCAGAAATCTTATGACGAAATGATGAAGATCCTTACAGATATCAGCAAATCACGCGCTAGGGAATGGAAAAATGCCGAGCGTTGGTCGCATCCTATGATTTGGCGCACCTTTCTGTAGTATTATTCCTGATATAATAGGCTGATAGTGTCCGTTGTCTGTTGTCGTACTAAAAATCTTTTATTGGCAGTATATTGCTCCAGCACGTCACTATCGTAATGTCGGATAGTGAGCAGGGTGAGCCCCGGAGTTACTTGTACATCGAAATATTGGGCAGCTTCTGCGGCAAAAGCTGCAATCTTTTCTTCTTTGTGATCGAAGGTATAGATGATACTAATGGCGCCGTTTTGTGTAAGGGTAGGGGTAAGAAACATTTGTTCTAGAAGTTCATATAATACTTCCGTAGTGTGTTCTCCAATAAAAGAAAAATCTTTTGATTTTAACTCAATCATTACCTGATTGCGTTTTATCACAATTATCGGAGGAAGATTTTTAGTGCTTTTATTATGAATGACGGTGCCTTGCAAGTCCGGATTTAGAAAGCACTTTACATACAGCGGAATGCTTTTGTTTTGTAAAGGTTTTATGGTTTTGGGATGTATAACCTGAGCGCCGTAGTAAGCCATCTCTATTATTTCGGTATAACTTAGTTCATGCAAGGGGTGTGCATGAGGAACTTCCTTAGGATCGGCATTCATAATACTTTCCACATCTTTCCAGATAGTGAGGCTCTCTGCATTTAGCAGATTGGCAAAGATTGCCGCACTGTAATCGCTGCCTTCACGACCTAGAGTGGTGCTTTCATTTTCATCAGTGGAGGCAATAAATCCCTGTGTCAGCACTAGTTTGTTGTTTTCAAGAACAGGTAGTACCTGTTCGATGATATTTTGTTGAGTGCTGGGGATATTAATGTTGGCATCTCTGAAGTTGGCATCGGTCTTAATAATATCCCTTACATCAAACCATTGATTTGAAATGCCTACCTCGTTAAGATAATGGCTAATAATACTGGTAGACAAGAGTTCTCCAATACATACTATTTGATCGTAGTAATATGAAAAATCTCTTACCGGCTTATCGTATAATAGCCATTCGATTTCAGTAAAGAAGTCTTTTAGTTGCGATTCACAAGCTAAATAATGTGTTACGAGCAAATATTTGGCAGTATTGAGGTGTTGATGTTTGATTTGTTCAAACAAACGAAGTGCCTCATCTTGTTTATTGTTATAGTAGACTTCTGCAACTTTTTCAAGCGCATTGGTTGTTTTTCCCATTGCGGAAATGACGATCAGGATTTTTTCATTTTCGTAACGGCGCAATATGCTGGCTATATTCTGAATCCGCTCTACACTATTTACGGAGGCTCCTCCGAATTTAAAAACTTGGATCATTGTTTTTTATGCTCTTGTTAGCAAATATCGTAGTTCAGCAGCAATTATGACGCTTTGGTGTATCGAATTGTAGATTATATTCAAAAAAGGATATTTCGTAGGCTCAGAGAAGAAAAGAAGCTTACCCAAAAATTTCAGGGATACTTGAAAATAGTTGTAGCTTTATCGCATGGCTGATGTTATTATTTCTGTAAGGGATTTGGTGAAGAATTATGGTGACTTTAGTGCTGTGAGGGGGATTTCTTTTGATGTGTATGAAAATGAGATTTTCGGACTCCTAGGTCCTAATGGTGCAGGCAAGTCTACCACACTGGAAATTATAGAGACACTGCGCAGAAAGACGAGCGGCAAGGTTACTGTAGCGGGTTATGACTTGGATAAGGAGCCAGATACCATTAAAGGTCTTATAGGAGTGCAATTGCAAGCTAGTGGTTACTATCCGGGATTAAATTTATTGCAGTTGATAGAACTCTTTGCGGGCTTGTACAATCAGGAAGTAGATGCTATGGCTTTACTGAGGTCTGTAAACCTAGAAGAAAAAGCTAAATCAAAATACAAAGAATTAAGTGGAGGGCAGAAGCAACGATTTTCGGTGGCTACTACTCTCATAAATAAGCCTAAGGTGATTTTTCTGGATGAACCCACTACGGGTCTCGACCCTCAGGCAAGACGTAATTTGTGGGAGCTAATTAAAAGCATTAAGGCCAGTGGTATTACTGTAATTATTACCACTCATTATATGGACGAGGCGGAGTATCTGTGCGACCGCATTGCCATTATCGATTCGGGAAAAATTATTGCATTGGATACTCCCGACCATCTCATAGACCAATTAGTGGCTTCGGGGTTTGAACGTCCTAAGGAGGTAAAGAAAGCAAATCTGGAGGATGTATTCTTGCATCTTACCGGTAAAACACTTCGCGAAGATTAAGACATAAAAAAAGCTCCAATCTTTTAGAGATTAGAGCTGAAGTATGGTAAAAAGGTTTTTTATTTCTTTAACTCTACACTATCATGCAACTCTTCGTCTACCAAAATACGACCGCAGTTCTCGCATGCGATGATTTTTTTATGCTGTTTAATTTCGCTTTGCTTTTGCGGAGGAATAGCGTAGAAGCAACCACCACAAGCATCTCTTAATACGGGTACTACCGCTAGCCCGTTACGGAAATTGTTGCGGATTTTCTCATAGCTAGCCAACAGTCTAGGCTCTACAGCACTTTTTGCCTCCTCTGATAATTTGAGATAAAGTTTCTCATCTTTTTCGTTGGCAGCAATGATTTTTTCCAGCTCAGTCTTCTTTGCTTCAAGCGCACCCTCTTTTAATGCAATATTCTTTTTAACTTTTTCCAGTTGTACAACCTTCTCAGCGATTTCCTCATTTGCGTCTTTAATGTGTTTTTCGGCCAGCTTTATTTCCAGCTGCTGCATTTCAATTTCCTTATTGATGGCCTCAAACTCGCGGTTATTTTTTACGTTTTCGCTGTCTTTCTCGTATTTCTTAATCAAGGCTTCACTTTCCTTAATGGCGGCTTTACGCTCATCAATGAACTCGGTAACACCATTTATTTCTTCTTCAATACGGGTTTGTCTTGCACGTAAACCTTGCAGTTCATCTTCCAAGTCGGCAACTTCCATAGGCAGCTCGCCTTTGAGGGTTTTAATTTCATCCAGCTTGCTATCTATCTTTTGCAGATGGATTAATGAACTTAATTTTTCTTCAACGGAGAATTCTTTTAGTTGTGCCATATTTTTATAAGATATTAAGTCTTTTTAAAATCCGCCTTTCTTAAAAAAGAGGATTCTAAAAATAATAAACAGGATTGGTATTTACACCTGTTTTAAGGACGGCAAAGTTAGGGAATTTTTGCTCTAAAATATTAGCCAATAATTCAATAGTATATTGTTCACTTTCATAATGGCCTATATCTACCAAGAGAATGCGGTTATCCGCATCAAAAAATTCATGGTATTTAATATCAGATGTTATATAAGCGTCTGATTTTGAATTTATTGCATTTTTTAGTAAAAAAATGCCTGCACCGCCGCAAATGCTGACTTTTTTGATGCTTTTGCCTTGAAGCACCGTATGTTTTACTATAGAAAGGTTAAAAATGTCCTTAAGGCGCTGTAGAAATTCTTTTTCGCTGATGGCGTCATCCCATTCTCCTGTAACTCCTGCCCCGATTTCCTGATGTAGATTAGTGAGTCGTATGACTTCATAAGCTACTTCTTCATAGGGGTGATGGGTCTTGAGGGTGTGGATAAGCCGATGTTCTAGGTGAGCGGGAAAAAGCATTTCGATTTTCAGCTCTTCATCACTATGTCTTTGCCCTTTTTCACCAATAAAAGGATTCGCTGCTTCATTCGGTTTAAAAGTACCGATTCCTTTTACACTAAAACTGCATTCACTATAATTGCCGATATGTCCTGCACCGGCTTGAAATAAGGCGTTCATGACATTTTCTGCATGAGCTGCCGGTATGTAGAAGTAAAGTTTGCTAAGTTGCTCCTTTTTCGGTGCAAGAATGGAGAGGTTTTTTAAGCCTAACTTTTGAGCAATCATACCGTTTACTCCGGATAAAACATTGTCCAGATTGGTATGGATAGCATAAATAGCAATATCGTGTTTAATGGCTTTGATAATGGTACGCTCTACGTAACTGTTTCCGGTAATCTTTTTCAGTCCTCCGAAAATAATAGGATGATGTGCTACAATAAGATTACAGCCTTTGGTGATAGCTTCATCAACTACAGCTTCGATAGTATCCAAACAGCAAAGTACTCCAGTACATTCCCAGTTGGCATCGCCGGTAATCAACCCGGCATTATCATAGTGCTCTTGTAGCGAGGGATGTGCTATTGATTCTAGATATCCTATAATGTCTTTTATAACCATGTGCCCACTCCGCGTTTAAGTTCTGCAATCTACAAATTTATGCTACGAATATAGCATCCTCTAGCAGCTTTTACCATAAATATCTTATACGAAAGATAATGTCTCCTGCAGAAGTTATTCAATAGTTTCTTCGAGCATGAGCAATTTACCATCATGGGTCACACCTTCAGCTACTACTTTCAGTTTTTTCGTACGATCGGTATTATAAAAATGAATAGGAATGGATGAGGAGGCGCCACCGATGCCTACTTCCGGCATCCAGGTAAGTGTAAGGCGGTGGTCAACATAGTTAACCTCGGGAGGTGTGGAATAATCGGGGCTGTAAAATTCTTTAATAATACTGTACCCGTCGTAATCCACAATATCCCCAGTACTTTCTATGGCCTCATTCAAGTCTTCACCGCGTTTGGTATAGATAGCTACTGCAGGACCATTGCCTCGAGCACCGATAAACTGTGGAAAAATTTTGATGAGTGCAATCTGGTTAGCTGGAATTGTGGATATAATAGAAGCATCCTGCATTGGCATTTCATCAAGAAACAACTGTACGGGCTGCCGACGGAAGAACAGGCGGTAATTATCCATAAACTGACCGTTACGTTGTACAATAAGATTGGGTACTCTACCCATTAGCCATTCGAAGATGTTGAACTGTGGTATAAATTGGCCAGTCAGATTAATGGTACGCGCATTGAGGTTTCCTGCAAACAAGGCACTCATGTATTTCTTTTCCAGCTCTTCTAATGTTAGGCGGCGCCCTTCAATATAGACGTTGTCCAACAATGTGCCTCTGCCACGTGTATAGCTATTGAAAGCCTGTTGCATATTGCTGATAAGTGATGTGTTAGTGTTAACGGCAGGTGGTCTTTGTAGTAGAGGTAAGTTGTAAGACTGATACAGAGAATCTGTATTAAGTTGAACAGTGATAAACTGACTTTTTTTACCCATTACATCGGTAAATAGTATTTTGGCTTTATCAAAGAATACAACTGAGTCCATTTTAAACCGGCCTTCGGCATCAGTTTTCACCATTTGCAGGGCTCGCCCCGAATCGGATGTGGCCACCCATACCAGCAGGTCTCTGTCTGCAAAACTTTTTTTCGAGCCACGTACGTTTACTTTACCGGATAGAGATATATAGCCGGGGTCGTTATATTGAGGTTTCGGTAAGTTGTTATCAGCAACCTGCTTCCAGGTAAAACGGCGCCAGCCGTTGGTTAACATTACTAGATCCAACGCATCTTTTGCTGCGGGGTGATTACTAAAATAAAATGCAGGATGGTGCACATATCCGGGGATATCGCTAGTTAATAGCAATGAGGATATGATATTTTCCTTCCGGAGACCCGGCTCGTTAAAATCATTATCCGTTACTGCTACCGAAAAGTTCCCTTCAACCGGTTCGGCAAAATGAATAGATAACTCGTTTTTTCTTCTGGGGCGGAGGTCAATCTTTTCTTTCTGTAATGAGGCTTTTACAAGGTATTCTTGATTATCTATAAATACAAGGCGTTCGGCCAGTGGTATACCGTCTTTATTAAAGAAAGTACATTGAAGCACTCCAGAGGGGAGCTTATCTGTAGCAATACTCCCTTTTAAGGAAGCATCAATAGCCTGTTTGAAAACCACTTTATGTTGCATTTGGCCTATTACATAAACTGGACGAAAACGATCGCCTCCTACTAATTGCAGTTGATATAAAAAGCCCTTTTCATTCTGCGAAATTTGCAGGGCAACGCCTTCTCGGGAGGCTTCTGGTAGTGGAAATTCGCGGCCATCTAGGAGCGCTACATACGTCCTGCCCTCGATAGGCGTAAAGGCGAACTTGCCCATGCCATCGTGCATACTTTTTATAGGGGTAATAGTATTGCCACTATCATCTTTGATAAGGGCCTTGAAGTTTACCGGCAGCCCTGATGTGTTTGTAGCTTTGAAGGCTACTGTATTTTCAACTCCAGTTAATAAAATACCTCCTTCTGGGAAGAAGCGAAGTTGTACATTGCCAGCAACGGTTGGCTTGTTCTTAGAGGATTTGCCATATAGTCTTATGGCGGTACTGTAAAGAAAATCTTTATCATGATTTAGCATTAAAGGTGAGTAGGCACGCAATTGATAAGTGCCGGTGCTCAGTGTATCCGGCAGATCAATTTGTCCGTAAGTAATACCGTTGAAAATCGGGAGAACTTTTTTATTAATCAATTCTCCGGTGGTGTTCAGCAATTCTACGAATAATGTAGAGTTTCTTGCCGAAGGTTGAAAATCGGAAATAAAATAACTTTTGAACCAGCAGGTTTGTCCGGCAAAATAATCTTGCCTGTCGAGATGCAGATATACTTTTTCAATCGGGTTCTCTTGATGCCACGCTTCTAATTTTTCGTCCGGTGTCTGTGCTTTCAGGCTTACAAAATAGAGCAGAAACAAACAGGCGAATAATATATTCCTTTGCATGTTCATAGTGCATTGTTAAGTTACAAAAAAATAAGCAAGAGATATCCCTTCTACATCTTATAATAGGATGCATTTAACAATGCATTTGCATAAAACCACCTGCGAATATTAATCGCCGCCCGGTTCGATGATTTGTTCCACCATCAGCATTTTACCGTCATATGTAATTCCCTCTACTACGACTTTGAAGCGTTTGGTTCGATCGTTATTATAGAAGATAATAGGAATTGTTGGATTCCTTTGAGCTACATAAATGTCGGGTGTCCAGCTCAAGGTAAGCCTATTGTCTACTTTATCATTATCCGGCTGAGCCTCATAATCAGGATTGTAAAACTCTTTTATAATTGTATATCCGTTATAAGTAATAATGTCTGTAGGAGAATCAATCGCGGCATTTAGTCCAGCACCTCTTTTCGTATAAATAGCCAGTGCTGTACCTCCTCCAGGCGTAGCAATTGAAGTAGGGATGAGTTTAACCATAGCGATCTGATTCACAGGTATGCTTTCGATCATGAGGGCATCCGTACGCATCTCGTCTAAGAAAAGGGTAACATTGCTGCCCTCTAATCCGCCTCCTCTGTATTGAATGGTATATTCCCCGGCACTACCTGTAATGCTTAAGCCCGGTAGACGACCTTGTAGGTATTGGAAGATGTCTCCAGCATAAGTTTCTTCACGTAAATCCAATATGCGACTGTTCATGTTTCCTGAAAATAACGGGCTGGCATACTCTTCATCGAGTTTTTCTGTTTCTGATTTGCGATACGAGCGAACGGTTACAGCTTCTAGTGTTTTACCTTCGGCTTTAAGATAATCGTTAAAGGCAGTAATCATTTTTTCTTCGAGCAACGGTGCAGTGCTATCTGTAAAAGGAGCCGGCGACCATTCTATCGGGTAGGTACGGCGTAATGAGTCATTATGCAGTTTTACATTAATAAATTTGCTTTTCTTACCGCGAACTTCAGAAAATAAAATTTTCATTTTGCCGAAGAAAATAGCGGAATCAATTCGTAATTGCCCTAGTGAATCGGTTTGCATAATGCTTGAGGTTCCTCTGCGTTTTTGGGTGGTATCATCTGGCGAAATCATTACCAGAATATCCGTGTTGGGTAGTACTTTCTTTCTTCCTTCGATATATACCGTATTGCTGAGGTTGATGTACCCGGGGTCTTTGTATTTGGGTTGTGGAAGCTTATTCTGGGCCACATCTATCCATTTAAATCGGGTCCATCCGTTGGTCATCATTACCAAATCCAAGGCCTCTCTTACCGAATCGTTATCGGAGCCGAAGTAATAAGCCGGATTATGTAGGTAACCTCTTATGTGTGAACCTAGCAGCATCCAGGAATAAATGTTCAACGGACGAGTGCGGCTGCTTTCGTAGTCTGCATCGGTGATGGATACCGAGAAGTTCCCCACTACAGAATCTTTTAGCGCAATAGAAAAACGATTCCGCTGTCTGTTCCCCACATTGAGTGTATCAATATTCAGTTTTGCGGGTAAAATATATTCCTTGTTATTGATGAACACTAGGCGTTCGGCAAGTGGCATTCCGTCATTATTAAATACGGTAAGTTGTAAGATGCCGGAATAGATGCTGTCGGTAGGAATAATGCCCGAAATTTCTTTTCTGTTACCACCAAAGGGCTGTTTAAATAATATTTCGTTTTCCATTTGCCCAATCATATAGGCAGGCTGAAAAGCGGGGTCGTCATTCCCCGGAACAATGCGAAACATTTTTCCTTTAGAGGAATGTCTAACACTGAACAATACGCCGTTAGTAGTATGTTCTGGCAAAGGATATTTTTTACTAGATCCTTTGAGGGTAGCATAGTAACGCCCATTCGGTAATGGAAAGATGGCAAAAGACCCCATTCCGTCGTGTAAGCTTTTGAAGGAGGTGACGAGTTCATTCGTCTCACTTCTGATTTCTCCTTCCACATTTACCGGCATTCCCTTTTTGTCGGTAGCCTTAAAGGCTACAATATTTAAAAGATTCGTGATAAGGTTGCCCCCTTCAGCGAAAAATGTTAGCTGCACTTCGGATGCAAGTGGGGTTTTATTATCTTTCTGGGCATTGCTCCCATAAATGCGGATGCGTTTATTAAAAACATACTCGGGTTGATTCAGCATTAATGGAGAGTAAGCCCTCAATTGGTACACACCGGCAGGCGTGTTTTCGGGGATGTCGAGCTGTCCTACACTTACACCCATGTAAGCCGGAAAAACATTTCGTACTACTATTGCAGACTGCTCATTCACCAGCTCTGTATATACCGTAGTGCTTTTAGCGGAAGGGATAAAATCAGACATAAAATATCCCTTAAACCATATGGTTTGTCCCGCATAATACGATTCTCTATCTATATGTAGGTAGAGTTTTTCAATGGGATTCAGTTCGGCCCATTTTGTTACTTTTTCATCAATGTTCTGACAATACGAATAATTACTAAACAAAAATGCAATGAGCAGAAAAATAGGGGAAGTAAGTTTTTTCATACAAACAAAGTGTGTAAAGTGAAATTACTATAAAATGACTGAATAAGATTGCTAGGGTTTAATTTTCTATTAAAATGAAGCAGTAAAAACAGACATTTTGTCGCCTTATCAGGCATTGGCAATATTATTGCCATATTTCAGGTGACATACATAATTGTGGTTTTTAGAAAATACAACTTCAATTAGTTATAAAGAATTATATTTTTGCTTTTTCAAATTAAAAAATAAAAAACTAATAGGAATGAATCAGAACAGCGATAACTTTACCGAGCAGGAGGGAATGAATGTTAATGAAAATACCAACGAGCAGGAGGGATTGAATATTAATGTGGACGACAATGTAAGTGGTACTGAACATTTGAATGAGCCTGTAGAGGAAAGTCCCTTGAGTGCGCTGGAAGCCGAGCTGAATGAAAGTAAAGATAAGTATCTGCGCCTAGCAGCTGAGTTTGATAATTTCAGAAAGCGTACCGCAAGGGAACGAATCGAACTGCTGCAGACTGCCGGAAAGGAAGTTATTGTGGATTTATTGGATGTTCTGGATGATATCGACAGGGCTACCAAGGAGTTGGAAGCTTCTGCCGATAAGTCATTAAGTCAGGGGGTGAGCCTTATCTTTAATAAGTTTAGGAATATCTTACAGGCTAGAGGGCTAAAAGTGATGGAAGCGGTAGGCACCGACTTTGATCCTGAGCTGCATGAAGCCGTAACGCAGATTGAGGTGAATGATGAAAGCAAAAAAGGTAAAGTTGTAGATGAGGTTATTAAAGGATATTATTTGAATGACAAAATAATACGCCATGCAAAAGTGGTGGTAGGAAAGTAGCATATGTCAAAAAGAGATTATTACGAGGTACTGAATGTATCCAGAAGTGCGACTCCCGAGGAAATCAAAAAAGCTTATCGTAAAATAGCCATGCAATATCACCCGGATCGTAATCCGGGCGATAAAGAGGCCGAGGAAAAGTTTAAGGAGGCGGCCGAGGCATACGAAGTGCTTAGCGATCCTGATAAACGCGCCCAGTATGATCGATTTGGGCATGCTGGTTTGGGAGGCGCTGCCGGTCGCGGAGGTGGATTTGGTGGCGGCATGAGCATGGAGGATATTTTCAGTCAGTTCGGTGATGTTTTTGGAGATGACATATTCGGAAGTTTCTTTGGCGGAGGAAGATCAAGAGGCGGGCAAAGAATGCGGGGCGTACGCGGAAGTAATCTTCGGGTAAAGCTCAAATTAAACTATGAGGAAATTTCCAAGGGTGTTACCAAAAACATAAAGGTTAAAAAGTATATTGTTTGTAATACTTGTGGCGGTAACGGTGCTAGGGATAAGGGGAGCGTGCAAACCTGTCGCACCTGTCATGGTACCGGGCAAATACGTCGGGTACAAAATACCTTCTTAGGACAAATGCAAACCGTTACTACTTGTCCGGAATGTCACGGAGAGGGTACTACCATTACATCTAAATGTAATCAATGTAAAGGTAGTGGACGGGTATATGGCGAAGAAACCATCACTATTGATGTGCCGGCTGGTGTGCAGGCAGGTATGCAGCTCAATGTAAGCGGCAGAGGTAATGCGGGTGAGCGGGGTGGACCTCCCGGTGATCTTATTGTACTCATCGAAGAAGAATCTCATTCTGAATTGCAGAGAGAAGGACTGAATGTGGTATATGACCTGCATATATCCTTTACCGATGCTGTGTTCGGTACCACGGTAGAAGTGCCTACTATAGATGGTAGGGCCAAAATAAAAATACCGGCAGGAACACAAAGTGGAAAGATTTTCAGATTGAAAGGCAAAGGCTTCCCTAATGTACACTCCAGTTATGAAAAAGGTGACCAGCTTATACATGTTAGTGTATGGACGCCTCAGCATCTAAACGATGAGGAAAAAGCAATACTGGAAAAACTGGCCAAATCACCTAACATGAAACCACAGCCCGAAAAGGGAGACAAAAGCTTTTTCGAAAAAATCAAGGATTTGTTTAACTAGCATTTCGTTTTTTATACCATACTTATGTAATCGGGCTTATCAAGCCCGATTTTTTATTATAGGCCTTTGTTTGCAGGGATTTATTTGAGGTTGATGTTTTAAATTCTAGGCTATTAATAGTATCTTGGCCGCTCAAAAATCTAACGAATGTTCCAGTTGACGAATAAAACAGCCGTAGTAACGGGAGGAGGAAGCGGTATTGGTAAGGCCGTATGCTTATTATTTGCCCAGCGTGGAGCCAGCGTGAAAGTTGTAGATGTGAATAAGGAGGCTGCTAATACAACCGTCGCTGAAATCAACGCTTCAGGAGGAATGGCCGAAGCGATAGCGATAAATGTAGTGAATCAGGAGGAAGTGGTGTCCGCTTATCAGGCTATTGAAAAAATTGATATTTTGGTAAACAGCGCCGGCATATCGCATATCGGTACGCTGGAAACAACGGATGCTGCAGATTTCGACCGGGTATATTCCGTAAATGTGAAAGGTGTGTATAACAGTATGTACGCTGCCATACCTTTGATGAAGAAAAACGGAGGCGGTGTAATTCTCAATTTGGCTTCCATTGCGTCCAGTGTGGGCATCCCAGATCGTTTTGCATATAGCATGAGTAAAGGGGCCGTACTGGCAATGACTTTATCGGTGGCTAAAGATTATGTGAAGCATAATATTCGTTGTAATTGTATTTCTCCTGCACGGGTGCATACTCCTTTTGTAGATGGTTTTTTGGCAAAAAACTATCCGGGCAAGGAAGCTGAAATGTTTGCTAAGCTCTCGCAAACCCAACCCATAGGGCGTATGGCCAAACCCGAAGAGATTGCAGCACTTATTCTGTACTTATGTAGCGATGAAGCTGCTTTTATCACCGGCTGCGACTATCCTATTGACGGTGGTTTTATCAAACTAAATAACTAATCACGCTAATTTTAACAGATAATATAAGCTATTAGATTAAACATGAAACTGATACGTTATGGTATGCCGGGAAATATTAAGACCGGTGTTATTATTGATAATGTTAAATATGATACTTCTGCATTTGGAGAAGATTATAACGAAACATTTTTCGAGACAGATGGATTAAACCGTCTGGAACAATTTGTTAGAAACAATAAAGACCAGCTTACTAAAATAAGCGATGATATACGGCTTGACAGCCCTATTGCTCGTCCTTCTAAGATAGTGTGCATCGGATTGAACTATGCCGATCATGCCAAGGAAACCGGAGCCGCCATACCCAAGGAGCCTGTTATCTTCATGAAATCTACTACATCTCTTTGTGGTCCGAATGATAATATTGTAATTCCCAGAAATTCTACAAAAACCGACTGGGAGGTGGAATTGGCTGTAGTGATTGGCAAGAAAGCCAGTTATGTAGAAGAGACTGAAGCGATGGATTACGTAGCTGGTTATGTATTGCACAACGATGTAAGTGAACGTGAGTTTCAATTGGAGCGTGGTGGTACCTGGGATAAAGGAAAAGGATGTGATACATTTGCACCTATGGGGCCATTCTTGGTTACAAAAGATGAAATTTCAGATCCGCACAACTTGCGCCTATGGCTGAAGGTAAACGGAAAGATCATGCAGGATGGCACCACCGCCAACTTCATCTTCAATATTCCACATGTAATAGCTTATGTAAGTCAGTTTATGACTTTGCTGCCTGGCGATGTTATTTCTACTGGAACCCCGGCCGGTGTGGGAATGGGTTTTAATCCACAGGTTTATTTAAAGCCGGGCGATGTGGTGGAGCTAGGTATTGATGGATTAGGAACGGCCTCCCAAACCTGTGTGGCTTGGAGTAAATAAATTTTACTAGAAGAACGTTTTATTTATTCGCTTGCGTTATGTATACTACGATTGATGCCCATCAGCACTTTTGGAAGTTTGATCCGGTAAGGGATTCATGGATTAACGATGCCATGAAGAAAATACGCCGCGACTTTTTACCTGAAGATTTAAGGCCCGTACTGGATGCTAACGGCATAGATGGTTGTGTAGTAGTACAAAGCAGCCAGTCCGAAGTGGAAAATCTATTTCAGCTTACTAATGCCATGCAACATGATTTTGTAAGAGGTGTAGTAGGTTGGGTAGATTTGCAAGCGAAAGACATCGACGAGCGGCTGGCACACTGGCGCTATTACAAAAAGCTCAAGGGATTTCGTCATGTATTACAGGATGAAAAAGATCGGGCATTGATGCTAAAGAAAAAGTTTTTAAACGGTATCAGCCATCTTGAGAAATATGGATTTACCTACGATATATTGATTTATCCCGATCAGCTCAAATACGCATATAAGCTGGCCGCACGTTTCCCCAATCAAAAGTTTGTTATCGATCATATTGCCAAGCCTTATATCAAGGATGGCCGAATTGATGGCTGGAAGCAAGATATGCAAGCCATAGCCCAACTGCCCAATGTCTTTTGTAAGATCAGTGGAATGGTAACCGAGGCCGACTGGAAACAATGGAAGCCGAAAGATTTTATACCTTATCTAGATGTAGTGGTGGAAGCATTCGGTACAAAGCGTATTATGTATGGTAGCGACTGGCCGGTATGCCTCGTAGCTGCATCGTACAAAAGAATGAAGGGTATAGTGGATCAGTACTTCAAATCCTTCTCGGATGCAGAGAAAAAGGCTTTCTACGGCGCTAATGCTATTAAATTTTATAATTTATAAAATGACTTTTACTCTAAAATTCTTTGGGAATAAAAACTTTGTATTTTTCCAGTATCTTGCCGTCTGCGTATAACTCAAAGTTTACATATCCTGCTGTGTAGAAGTTGGAGCGGTCTAGTTTGAACCTTCTTTCTTTGATATCATTCATTTCAAACAGCAGCTTACCTGCCTCATTAAAAAACTTCAGGTCGTACTTTCTTCTGTCAAAAGGCAATTCTACCCGCACATATCTGTCGGATGATGTATAAACATATTTTGAAGGAACAAATCCCGGGGGTAAAAAGTTAGGAGAGAGGTTGGCCTCGGTAGGCGTACCACTGTAAAATGCATCGGTATAGCCTATTGTATCAATGACGGGGCGTTTAGACTTTGTTGTGATATATTGCCCTCCATCAAACTGGATATAAAGCCGGTAGAACATGCTGTCGTGCGGAGGCTTTGTATCGGCAAAGCCATTCTCCTTAAGGGTAGGGTCCGGCATGCTGGCTATCGTTTTAAAATAATAGAGACTATCGGTAGAACGCTGAATACTGATTTGTTTTATGGACGAATTGTAATTGTGCGTCCAAGACAAAACTACACGACCTCCACCTATTTTGAATGCTGAAAAATCAGGCAATACATCCTGCGCCTGTGCATGAAAGCCCCCTGTAATACCTGCAATCAGAAAAATAATAATCTTCTTCATAAAATACTTCCTTTCGAGATATCTGACAAAGATAAGAGAGTGTATAAATAGGAATTAATAAATTAACGTTCCTTTGGGCAATGACAAATTCCCTTGAAGTCCGCCGGAATGAATAACCAGTATTCTTGAGCCGGCTTTAAACTGTCTGCTTTTAAGCAGTTGGTATAATCCAAAGAATAATTTACCTGTATATACGAAATCGGTAGGTATGCGGGTGACGGAATAAAACATGTTCATAAAATCGATTAACTCCGGCGAGCGTTTGGCATACCCGCCAAAGTGGAAATCGTGATAAATATTAATATCCTCCAAGGGATTCAGAAGTAGGGATCTTATTTCGTTCTCAATGCTGAAGTTGTTTTTTAATACACTAAATCCCAAAATTTTGGTGTGCGTCCTTTTGGAGTTGATTAATCCTGCCATCATAGTACCTGTACCTGCGGCACAACATACAATATCAAATTTGTCCTTATCGTAAGCGATGGAGCCTGCCCCGGCTGCGCCTTTGTCACCGTAACCGCCTTCGTTGATGAGATAATCTTCAGCGGTGATAAAATTTTCGGGAAGCTTTTTCATTTTAAAATCGCTGCGAGGTAGAAAACAGAACTCCATGCCATATGATGCAGCTTCTTGTAGAGTATGACCGTATTGCTTGGGTGCTTCACCTCTAATGATGCCTTTGCTTTTCAGCCCATGGATGCGACATGCAGCTGCAGTAGCCACAATATGATTAGAGTAAGCCCCACCATAAGTAACAATAGTACGTTTCTGTTGCTCAAGGGCTTCCTGAATGTAATACCGGAGTTTAAACCATTTGTTACCACTCACAACGGGATGTATTTTATCCAGCCGAAGTACGGATACTTCTACATCTTCATTGCTCAGAAACGCAATAGGATCGGTTGTGATCAAATCTTCGTCAATTATCTTCATTCCTGACAGAGTCGTTAGCTAAATTACCTTATTTTTGAAACCGTTTATTTGTTTAACATCAATTATTATAGATTTTACGCGCATGAAACCGACATTAGTGATATTGGCCGCCGGTATGGCGTCCCGTTATGGTAGTATGAAACAGGTTGAGGCTTTCGGGCCCAACGGTGAAACCATTATGGATTATTCCATTTCCGACGCCATAAAAGCGGGTTTCGGGAAAGTTGTTTTCTTGATACGTAAACAGTTTGAGGAAAACTTTCACAAGCTGTTTGCATCCAAACTTGATGGCAAGGTAGATTATGAATTTGCCTTTCAAGAGCTGGATATGTTTCTGGATGGAGCCGAAGTACCTGCCGAAAGAACCAAACCTTGGGGTACGGGGCATGCCGTTCTTTGTACAAGGGATGTGGTGAAAACGCCTTTTGCTGTTATTAACGCCGATGATTTTTACGGATACGATGCTTTTGAAAGAGCTGCTCAATTTCTTACTACTGAGTGTAACGAAAAAACATATGCCGTTATCGGTTATCCACTAGTTAATACTTTGTCTGAGCATGGAACTGTTAATAGAGGAGTATGCGGATTGGATGCTCAAGGCAATCTGGCAACTGTGGTGGAGCGCATTGGTATTGGTGTGAAAGACGGTAAAGTGCTGGTAGAGGACGGACTGCAGCCTGCTGAACTTTCGAAAGATACAGTGGTGTCTATGAACTTTTGGTGTTTCCATCCGTCTGTTTTTGATTTGTACGAAAGAGATTTCAAAACCTTTATTAAGGACAATATCACAGTACCGAAGGCTGAGTTTCTGATTCCTGCAGTGGTGGATAACTTCATTAAGGAGGGTGGTGCTGTAAAGGTGATCACTACTTCTGCTCAATGGTTTGGTGTCACCTATAAAGAAGATGCACCGGCTGTGCAAAAGCAACTTAACGATCTGATTAATCAGGGAGTATATAGTCCCAATCTTTGGGGGTAAGCCCTGAAACGCTGTAATATAAAAGCCGCAGGTAGTGTACTATCTGCGGCTTTCTGTTTATTTAAAATAAAAAGCGCTGCATAATACATGCGGCGCTCTTTGTGGGATAGGTTTATCTTTTATTAGTTCACCTTTACCATATAGATATAATCCTGAATTTTTTTAGTTTGTTGGGATGGTTTTAACCCAATCAGTGAACTTTTAGTATTCAGCTTAATATTTTTTAAAATAGAATCGGAGGGGGACTTCTCCTTAAGATCGCTTAGTGCATTAAAGATGTTTCTGCTTTGTACCGCAAACGCTACACCGCCGGCATCTCTTTGTCTTGCATTGAGAATTCCGATTACTTCACCATTGCTATTGAATACGGGGCTGCCGCTGTTACCTCTTTCGGCTCTGATATCGATCTGGCAGCTCAAGGTATCTCCATTATAACCTGTTTTAGAGCTAAGGTAACCTTGACCATATACAATATCTTCTCTTGGATAGCCCAATGTAAATATAGGTTCTGCCAGGTCGGTTGATTTTTTCGTAAACCCGTAAGGAGGTGCAGGCAGCGGTTTAAAATCGGGATCTTCAATTTTTAAAATAGCGATGTCGGAAGCCGGATTGCGGTAAACCACTTTTGCTATAAATTCTTTACCATCTCTATTTTGTACGGCCACATTCTGCGCTTTTTCTACTACATGATTATTGGTTACCAAAAAGCCTTTGCTATCGATAATAAATCCCGTGCCGCTATTGGTATAGGGTATCTCAGGAGTTTGAGCGGTAATACCGCTTTGTTTCAGGTTATTAATTTCTTGGTCCTGTCTTTCTGATTTTTTAGCCAGTGTGTGAATATCCTTTTTCAGTATTTCGAATTGATCTTTCGGAGTTTTAGTAGTAACGGAGCCTATAATACCGCTTATAATAAGGGTAGTAATACCGGCTATAGAAGCGGCAATAACTGCTGTTTTTTTGAAACGATTAAATAGATATACAAGCTTTCCTTTTCCGGAAGGAGCATTTATTTTCCCCTGAACAGACAGATGGTTATGAATTTCATTTAATGAAGTCTGAAATTTTTTCCATTGGTTGAAACGGTTCAGCTTTTGCAGAAAAAGTGTGTGCTCGACCACCATTTGATCTACATCACTATCTTCCTTCCGCAGTTGTTCAAACTGCAGCCGTTCGTCAGGAGTCATATTACCCATAACATACCTTTCCACGGCGTCCAGTAAGATAATATCTCTTTCTTTGTTCAGGTCATTCATCACTAATCACAGTTTTTTATATTGAGAAAAGAATATTTTTTTCAACCTCGTTAGACATTTGTATTTCTGAGTTTTGGCATTTTCTGCATTGGTATACCCAAAATCTTCTGCGATCTCCTGCATGCTTTTATTTTTGAAATAAAAGGCTTCTAACAAGCTCTTACAGGGTTCTCCCAAGTGATTGATAGAGGTATACATCATTTCAAACTCTGCATCTTTCTCCTCGTGTTCATTCACATCATCGTCTACAACAACACGGGTTTCCTGCGTATCATCCAAATCTGCCGTATATCTATGCGTTTGATTCAGTTTTTTAAGCCATAATCTCCGGGCAACCGAGTAGAGATAAGTGCGTATTTGACAGCTTAGTTCAAAATTGCCGGAACGAGCTTTGTCGAATAGAACCATCATAGCCTCCTGAAAAATATCTTTGGCATCATCAGTAGTACCACTATTGTTCAGAATTAATGCCTGTATCAGGTTGTAATTTTGACTATAGATGATTTCAATCGACTTTTTATCGTTGTTTGCTAATCCTTTCAGTAAACCTAGTTCCTGTTCTAGTATAGAATCTTTCAACCTGTGTAGTTTTTAATACGCAATTTTAAAAATAGTAACCCTTTTTCAGCCAGAAAAAAAATTAGAAAAAAATATTTATAACGGGTTACTTTTTCCTGAAAAGGGTATCAATTCTTTTACAATAAAAATGAATATTTTATGAAAAAGTTATTATATGTGCTGGGAATCAGTATGTTAGTATTTGCGGCTTGTAATAGTGCAGATAACAATAATAGTGAAAATGTGGATGCAAACGTATTGCCTCCTGATTCTACAGTAACCGATCCGGTAACAGAAGGAGCATTAGACTCTACAGCTACTAACATTGATAGTACGAATACAGATACAGTTACTTATTAACCCTTAGTTTATTATTCGGCAAGCAATATAGAGGAGCCATTCCGCTTTGTGCGGGATGGTTTTTTATTAATAATTGGTATGTATTTTCCTAATATTACCTTTAAACCGGAAACTTTACGTACCTTTGCACTCTTTTTATGACAACATTTGAATCGTTAGGACTTGAAGCAGATCTGCTCCAGTCTCTTGAAACCATCGGTTTCGTTACTCCCACTCCTATACAGGAAAAAGCCATCCCAGTTTTATTACAAGGAACAAAAGATTTTGTGGGACTGGCACAGACCGGGACTGGAAAAACTGCAGCTTTTGGTTTACCATTATTACAACTTATTAATAAAGAACAGCGTTCGCCGCAAGCGCTGGTGATATGCCCTACACGGGAATTGTGTTTACAGATCTCGGCCGACTTAGAAAGATTCAGTCCGGCAAAGAAGAAGGTACATGTAGCCGCTGTATACGGAGGCACATCCATTACGCAGCAAATTCAGCAGCTGAGGAAAGGGGTGCATATAGTAGTAGCCACACCCGGCCGCCTGATTGATCTTATAGAGCGTAAAGCCATTCATCTGGAAAACATTCATTATGTAGTACTGGATGAGGCTGATGAAATGCTAAACATGGGTTTTAAGGATGACATAGAATTCATTCTTAAGGAAACCATAAATCGTCACAGTATGTGGCTTTTCAGTGCTACTATGCCGCCTGAAATCAGGCAGGTAAGTAAGCGCTATATGGATAAACCCGTAGAAATTGCTGTAGGAAAAGTAAATTCCACCAATGTTAATATCGATCACCAGTATTTCTTGACACAACATGTCAATCGTTACGAAACTCTGAAACGGATTATCGATTTTAACCCGGGCATTTACGGGATTATCTTCACCCGCACTAAGGCCGATGCGCAGCATATTACTGAGCAGTTGATTCGCGAAGGGTACGATATCGACGCGCTACATGGCGATCTAACCCAGGCGCAGCGCGATAAGGTGATGGCGCGTTTTAGAGAAAAATCGTTGCAACTGCTGATCGCTACAGATGTGGCTGCCCGTGGTATTGATGTGCAGGGAATTACTCATGTTATCAACTACGAGTTGCCTGAGGACACCGAAGTATATACCCACCGTAGTGGTCGTACCGGACGCGCAGGCAGAAGTGGTGTATCGATTTCCATTGTAACACCTAAGGAGCTTTATAGATTACGGCAGATTGAAAAACTAGTAAATACCCGCTTTTCCAGAATGGATATCCCTTCGGGAAAAGATGTATGTCGCAAGCAGTTCTTCTACTTCATTGAGCGTTTGCTAAGTGCTGATATCAGTAGCGGGGAGTATGAAGCTTACCTGCCGGCACTGCGCGAAAAATTTGCCGACATGGAGAAGGAGGAGATTCTTCAGCGCGTAGCAGCACTGGAGTTTGACAGATTCCTTAGATATTACGAAAATGCCGCCGACCTGAACATACGAGCACAAGAGCGAGAACCTCGCGGTACAAGAGAAAAAACCATAGGCAGAAGATCGGCTGGTAATTATCAGCGCCTGTTTGTGAACCTAGGAACTAAGGATGGTTTTTATAAAGCCAGTTTCTTACAGTTTATTTTAGACATGAGTGGGCTAGATAAAAGCGTATTGGGACGCATCGACATGAAAGAAATGAACAGCTGGATCGAAATAGAACCTCAGGCTGCCAAAAAGATGATTCGTGCTTTGGATGGTAAAAATTATCGTGGACGCAAGATTCGTATGAACGACGCGGATAGTGGTGGAGGCAGAGGTAAAGGACGACGTTCTGCTTAAAATCAATAAACAAAATGTATGATATCAAATCGCCGAAAGGCGATTTTTTTTGTAGGTATCAAATTTTAAAATGTATCGCCCCTGCGTGTATAAATTTTCTATAAATTTATACAAACGTGCTATATGAACTTTGAACTGACCGAAGAACACCTGATGATACAGAAAGCTGCCCGGGACTTTGCTCAGAACGAATGTTTGCCCGGAGTTATCGAAAGAGATGAGCAACAGCTGTTTCCTGTTGAGCAGGTATCCCAATTGGCAGACCTAGGTTTTATGGGAATGATGGTGCCCGAAAAATACGGCGGGGCCGGCCTCGATACTTTAAGTTATGTGCTGGCCATGGAAGAGATATCTAAAGTGGATGCCAGTGTGAGTGTGTGCATGAGTGTCAACAATAGCCTGGTTTGTTACGGATTGGAGGCCTTTGGAACAGAAGAGCAAAAGCAGCGATACCTTACACCTTTGGCGCAAGGTAAGAAAGATGGCAAATTGTATATCGGTGCTTTTATGCTAAGTGAGCCCGAAGCCGGAAGTGATGCTACTTCTCAACGAACTACTGCTATAGATATGGGAGACTATTACCTGCTGAACGGTACGAAAAACTGGATTACCAACGGCAGTAGCGCATCTGTATACCTAGTAATGGCCCAAACGGATGCTACCAAGGGGGCAAAGGGGATTAATGCATTAATTGTTGAAAAAGACTGGGAAGGTGTGACGGTAGCAAAAAAAGAAAACAAAATGGGTATTCGCGGTAGCGATACACATACGGTAATGTTCAACGATGTAAAAGTGCCTAAAGCAAATCGTATTGGTGATGATGGTTTCGGATTTACATTCGCTATGAAAACACTGGCTGGCGGTCGTATAGGCATTGCTGCACAGGCATTGGGTATTGCGGCAGGCGCATATGAGCTGGCGAAGGAATATGCTAAAACGCGCAAGGCTTTTGGTACAGAGATTATGAATCACCAGGCTATTGCTTTTAAGTTGGCCGATATGCATACGAAAATAGAAGCCGCCCGCTTGTTATGTTACAAAGCGGCCTGGGAAAAGGACCATCATAAGGATTATACGATTAGCTCTTCCATGGCTAAGCTGTATGCATCGGAAGTGGCCATGTGGACAGCTATAGAAGCGGTACAGGTGCACGGCGGATACGGATATGTAAAGGAATATCATGTGGAGCGGCTGATGCGTGATGCCAAGATTACGCAGATTTATGAAGGTACCAGTGAAGTACAGCGCATCGTCATCAGTCGCGGCATCCTAAAATAGCGTGGCTAAAACGAAGCATTAAGCATACACGGCTTTTACAAAGCGGTCTTTTCCCTGCATGTCTTTTTTTAATGTTGCCGAATAGCCATATTGTGTAAATACAGCAACGGTGTCGGTACCCAAGGCTTCATGTATTTCTACATAAATTTTTCCGTCGGGTTGTAAAAGTTGCCTGCCTGCACGAGCAATCGCATCGTAGAAAATTAAAGGATTTTCATCGGTGACAAATAGAGCCGTATGAGGTTCGTATTGTACCACATTGCGATGCATGCCGGCTTTATCTTTTTGAGGGATATAAGGAGGATTACTTACCATAATATCCACCTTGGGAAGCTTCGACCAGTTTTGTTCATTTAAGAAATCCAGATGCAGAAAGTTTATTTGGGTTTTGTATTGGGTAGCGTTTTTCTGAGCTACTTTTAAAGCCTGTTCACTGATATCGCAACTCCAGATATAGGCCAGAGGTATTTTTCTTTTTAATATAACAGGAATGCAGCCACTGCCCGTGCCAATGTCGAGAACATGAATGATGGCTTTCGTATTTTCTCTAATGATCCAATCTACTAACTCTTCTGTTTCGGGTCGAGGAATGAGTACATGATGGTTTACGAAGAAAGGAATATCATAAAACCAGGCCTCGTTGAGAATGTATTGTATAGGCTCGTAGTTTTGTAATCGCCGTATGATATCATGAATGCTTTTTATGAAACAGCCATCAGGCGTGAAAATTGTTTGCGGATGGGTGCGCAAATTAATTTCCGTAAGCGATTCAATAACCAGATACCAAATGTTTGCTGCCTCGCCGGGATCGTATAGGGGATTTAGCGCTGCTATAAATTCATCCTGAAGCTTGCGAAGAGACATAGTGCAAACTTAATCATTTACATTTGCAAAATGCAAAACGTTATGCATCAGCAATACATGCAACGCTGTTTTCAGTTAGCCCGATTAGGATGTGGCTATGTAGCTCCTAATCCTATGGTGGGGGCGGTATTAGTGCACGAAGGTGAGATTATCGGCGAAGGCTATCATCAGCAATATGGAGGTCCTCACGCTGAGGTCCATTGCATTGAAGATGCATTGAAACAACACAAAGATAAAATTATCTCTTCCACTTTGTATGTTTCATTGGAGCCCTGTGCACATTACGGCAAAACACCACCCTGCGCGGATTTGATTATAAAACATCAGATACCCCGCGTGGTAATTGGTTGTAGCGATATCTTTCAAGAGGTGAACGGTAAAGGTGTGCAGAAATTGCAGGCTGCAGGAGTGTCGGTAACAGTGGGAGTTCTAGAACAGCAAGCCATTGAACTGAACAAAGCTTTCCTTACATATCATACACATAAACGCCCGTATATTATTTTAAAATGGGCACAAACTGCAGACGGATTTATTGATTCGGTAGGGGAGGAGCGATTGTTGATTAGTAACGAATACACCAACAGGCTGGTACATCAGTGGCGTAGCGAGACTGTAGCCATCATGGTGGGTGCTCATACGGCGATTAAAGACAATCCGATATTGAATAATCGTCTGTGGATGGGTAAAAGCCCGAAGAAAATTTTGTGGGACCCGCATTTGCGTGTTCCTAAAGATCTGCGTTTGTTTGCCCAGCAGGATGAGACGCTTGTCTTTAATAGGCAAAAAGAGGCCGTAGAAGGAAATATTCACTATCTGCAGGTAAATGGCAATGAAATGATACGCGATGTATTGCAAAGGCTATATGATTGGCAGATACAAAGTGTATTGATAGAAGGAGGGCGACAATTGTTGCAATTATTTATTGATGCGGGCTTGTGGGATGAAGCAAGAGTAATTGTAAACAAAAATGCTATTATTAGAAGCGGTGTTGCGGCGCCTGTACTTTCATGTCAGCAGCCATTAAAGACAGTGTACTTGGCTAACGACGAAATCAGTTATTATAAAAACAGCAATAATCTTTTTGTTCATGGAGTTGCCTGATTATTACAATACGATTGAGAAAGTTGGTACGGCAGAGTTTAAGGATAGAGGAAGCCGGTTTATTGCGATAGCTTATCCAGTAAAGACTGTTGCAGATTGTAAACAAAGAATAGCTGATATAAAAAAAGAATATCCCAAGGCAAGGCACTATTGCTTTGCCTATCGCTTAGGCTTGGATAATAATCAGTTTAGGGTAAGTGATGACGGCGAGCCTTCGGGCACAGCCGGAAGGCCTATATTGGGGCAAATAGATAGCAAAAACGTTACGGATATTATCATTATTGTCGTGCGTTATTTTGGGGGTACTTTATTAGGGGTGCCGGGTTTAATTAATGCCTATAAGACCGCAGCTTCGTTGGTATTACAAGTGACGCCATTAGTGCGCAAGCCCGTCTTAATTCCCTATCAGATTCAGTTTGATTATACGCAGATGAACGAAGTAATGACGGTGGTAAAACATTTCGATTGCGAAGTCATTAAACAAGAGCTACAATTATTTTGTAATATTGAAATTGGTATACCTAAAAATCGGCTTAACGAAACATTGATGCGGTTGAATGATATCAGAAATATCACATTAGCTCCCGTAAAGACCTTGTAATGTACTTATTGAGCTGTGGCTGAAAAAATAGCATGAAAATTGTGCAAAAACTGCAGTTTAGTCATATTTAATTGATTGAATATGACATCATTACATAAAAAGTTGGTCTGGATTTTGATTTGATAGGTATGGGTGTCACCCAATTAAAAGAGGGTGTTCCGGTAAACAGTACCAGAGCATTTGCAAATCAAAAAGGACAACTTAATTATGAATTTAGGAAACTTTACTATAAAAGCTGCGGAGGTCTTTCAGCAAGCGCAACAAATCGCATTTAATGCGCGAAACCCCAATATTGAAACAGAACACCTGTTAAAGGCGCTGCTGGAGCAGAAAGATACTCCTGTAGAATATCTTCTTAAAAAGAACAACGTTACCATTAACCTGCTTGAGAACAAGCTGGAGGAGCTTATTAGCAGGCTTCCCAAAATATCCGGAGGCGATCCGGCTCAGCAAATCAGTAGGGAGGTGAATAACGTTGTCCTACGTGCAGGTGCCGAGCTGAAGCAGTTCAACGATGAGTTTGTTACTCCTGAGCTGCTGTTGCTGGCCATTGTGCAGGGAAATGACAATACAGCCAATATTTTAAAAGATGCCGGACTTACTGCCCAAGGCCTGATCATTGCCATTAAAGAACTGCGTAAGGGAATGGGTAGTGTGTCATCCCAAACCGAATCACAGGAATTTAATACCCTGAATAAGTACGCTAAGAACCTAAATGATCTGGCTCGTGAAGGAAAGTTGGATCCGGTAATTGGCCGAGATGAAGAAATTAGACGTACGCTTCATATTCTGTCGCGCCGTACTAAAAACAATCCCATGTTGGTAGGTGAGCCCGGTGTGGGTAAAACAGCCATTGTAGAAGGCATTGCTCATCGTATCATCAATGGAGATGTACCAGAGAATCTAAAGACTAAGACCATTTATGCATTGGATATGGGCTTGCTAATAGCCGGAGCCAAGTATAAAGGTGAATTTGAAGAGCGGTTGAAAGGCGTGGTAAAAGAGGTGCAGAACAGCGAAGGGGAGATTATCCTTTTCATTGATGAAATACACACCCTGGTGGGTGCCGGTGGAGGTGAGGGAGCGATGGATGCAGCCAATATTCTTAAGCCGGCTCTGGCACGTGGCGAGCTGAGAGCTATCGGTGCCACCACTTTGAATGAATATCAAAAGTATTTCGAAAAGGATAAGGCATTGGAACGTCGTTTCCAGAAGGTGATGATTGATGAACCTTCGGTGGAGGATGCAATTTCTATCCTCCGTGGCCTGAAGGATAAATACGAAACCCACCATCATGTGCGGATTAAGGACGACGCCATCATTGCTGCGGTAGAGTTATCTAACCGCTATATTACCGATCGTTTCTTACCTGACAAAGCCATCGACTTGATTGATGAAAGTGCGGCTAAGTTACGCTTGGAAATGAACTCCATGCCCGAAGAGCTGGATAAACTGGAGCGTCAAATTCGTCAATTAGAGATCGAACGTGAGGCGATCAAACGCGAAAACGATGAGGAAAAGCTGAAGCAGCTGAATACCGAAATAGCCAATCTTTCCGTGGAACGCGATACTTTGAAAGCGAAGTGGTCCGAAGAGAAAGAACTGGTGGAACAAATTCAGACTGCGAAAGCCAATATCGAGAATTTAAAAGTAGAAGCCGAGCAGGCCGAACGTAACGGCGATTATGGTAAGGTGGCAGAGATCCGCTATGGTAAGATTAAAGAAGAAGAAAATAAAATTACTCATCTTACCAAACAGTTGGATACCGATACCGAAAAGCGGTTGTTGAAAGAAGAAGTAGATGCTGAAGATATTGCCGAAAGCGTTGCAAAAGCTACCGGTATCCCTTTAAGCAAGATGTTACAGAGCGATAGGGAAAAGTTGTTGCGTCTGGAAGAGCACTTGCACCGTCGTGTGGTAGGGCAGGACGAGGCCATTACCGCTGTAGCGGATGCCATTCGTAGAAGTCGTGCCGGATTGAACGACCCTAAAAGGCCTATTGGTTCCTTCATTTTCTTGGGAACTACCGGTGTGGGTAAAACCGAGCTGGCGCGGGCATTGGCGGAGTACTTGTTTGACGACGAAAGTATGATGACCCGCATTGACATGAGCGAATACCAGGAAAAACATTCCATTAGCAGACTGGTAGGTGCTCCTCCCGGATATGTGGGTTATGACGAGGGAGGTCAGCTTACCGAGGCTGTAAGACGTAAGCCTTATAGTGTAGTGTTGCTGGATGAAATTGAAAAAGCACATCCGGATGTATGGAATATTCTTTTGCAGGTATTGGATGATGGCCGTCTTACCGACAATAAAGGCAGGGTGGTGAACTTCAAAAACACCATCATTATCATGACCAGCAATATCGGTAGTCATTTGATTCAGGAAGCTTTCGAGAATGTATCAGAAAGGGATATTGAAGAGGCTGCCGAAAAAGCTAAACAGGATGTAATGCAGTTGCTGCGGGAAACAGTGCGTCCTGAGTTCCTGAACCGTGTAGATGAAATTATTATGTTCCATCCTTTATTGAAGAAGGATATATTAGGAATTATCAGGATACAACTTGAGGCGTTAAAGCAGCTGGTATGGCAAAATAGTGGCATTGCGCTCGATTTTACAGATTATACCGTAGAATTCCTTGCTGAGCAGGGCTTTGATCCACAGTTTGGAGCGCGCCCATTGAAAAGGCTTATTCAGAAGGAAATTGTAAACCAGCTGAGCAAGCGCATACTGCAGGGTGATATTGACAAAGGACATCCGATATTAGTGGATGTTTTCGATAATACTGTAGTTTTTCGAAATGAAGAATCCAAAGAAGTAAAGAAAGCCTAGCAATAGGCTTTCTTTTTTTATGTAGCTTTATAGAGCTTAAGGTTTATTTTAAAAAGCAATATTTGAAGGTGAGAAAACTTACAGCGCCCTCTAAATGTTGAAGAACTTGATGTCCCCCTCAGTAAAGAGGCTCCCTAATATTAGGGAGTAGTTGGAAAGAAAATGTTGGCGAGTTCAAAAAAAAAATTATCTTCAACCGCTTTTTAGATTGTGGCATTTATGGGGTACATTGTAGTATGAAAAATACCATTTGCCATAATAAATTATAATACTTATGAGCGTAAAAAGAGACGACGATGGAATATTGGCTCCCCGCGAAATTTTTGTTGGGAAAAAAGATGCCCCTGTTGTTTTAATGGAGTTTGGAGAATATGAGAGTGAAGAATGTGCCAAGGCTAACGAGATTGTCAAGCAGATTTTACAGGATTATGAGGGTAAGGTGAAGTTTAATTTTCGTCATTTTCCCCAGACAAGAATTCATCAGCGTAGTTTGAAAGCCGCAGAGGCAGCTATTGCTGCAGCGCAGGAAGGTAAATTTTGGGAAATGCATAATGTATTATTCCAAAATCGTCGTAACTTAGGTACGACTAGCTTAAAATTGCACTCAAAAGATGCGGGTGTAAATAATAAAAACTTTCTCGAAGATTTAGTAAACGGTGTTTACGGCTGGCATGTTCAGGATGATCTGAAAGAAGGTATTGACAGAGGCGTAAAAGAAGTGCCGACGTTTTTTGTAAATGATCAAATGATAAAGGGTAAAGCTACTTATGCTTCCCTTGCAGCAGCAATTGAGGCCGCTTTGAAAGAAACAAAAAAATCAACTAAACCAAAAACTAAGTCGAAGGTTAAAACGAACTCTAAATCATTAACAAAAACAAAAAAATAAACAGTGTTTTTGATATAAGTGTAAAGAGTAGAACAGCAACGATTGAATATTTGCCGATATTACTAATAATTGAGGTTGTGTGGGCTGAAATCCTTTGTGGGTAAGGTTTTGATCGAACAGTGGGTGATTGCTGTTCCCTTTTAGTATAAGGAATTTTCATCAAAAAATAGCAAAGTTTATAGGCATTCTTTTTGTAAATTTTGCTATCGAATTTTGAAATTTTTCAAAACCTGTATTCAGGCAAAGTTGATTTTGTTCAAACTAAAAAAAATTATCGTGGATTATTTTTTTTATGTTGAATAAATGTGGATATTCGCTGTCCGCCGTATTTTTTTTTATCGTATAAGCTGGTGGGATAAAGCGCTGATAGTTTATAGATAAATTAAAATTTTTGACCCATAAATTTTATTGTTTCAATGGAGAAAAGTGCCGAAAAAGTTTGGTCCAATTGTTTAAAGATTATAAAGGATATAGTTGAATGGCAGCATTATAAAACTTGGTTCGAACCTATAAAGGCAATTTCTTTAAAGGATAACGTACTTGTAATACAAGTGCCCAGTCAGTTCTTCTATGAGTATTTGGAAGAGCATTATGTGAACTTACTGGCTAAAACACTCAAGCGTGAGCTTGGCAAAGATGCCCGACTAGAGTATCGTATAATGGTGGATAGCGGTAATAATGGCAATAAACCGCTTACCATGGATGTAGCAGGACACGGGTATAAAACTTATTCCAATAACGAAATGGATTTCCCGCTCGTGATTAATAATTCTGTAAAAAATCCTTTTGTTATACCCGGTATTAAGAAAATGCAGATCGATCCTCAATTGAATCCGAATTATACATTCGATTCTTATATTGAAGGCGATTGTAACCGGGTGGCACGTCGTGCGGGAAAAACCGTAGCCGATAAACCAGGTGCCAACTCCTTCAACCCATTAGTAATTTATGGCGGCGTCGGATTGGGTAAAACCCACTTGGTGCAGGCAATCGGTAACGAAGTAAAAAGACTGCATCCTAATAAAATCGTACTATACGTCAGCTCCGAAAAATTTATCAACCAGTTTATGGATCACAGTCGCAATGGAGCGATTAACGACTTTATTCATTTCTATCAACTGATAGATGTGCTGATTGTAGACGATGTACAATTTTTCAACAAAGCCGAAAAATCACAGGATGCCTTTTTCGCCATTTTTAACCATCTGCATCAATCCGGAAAACAATTGGTCCTCACTTCTGACAAATCGCCAAAAGACTTGGATGGAGTACAGGAACGTTTACTCAGCCGGTTCCGTTGGGGATTAAGTGCCGACTTGCAGATACCGGATTATGAAACCCGTATCGAAATTCTGGAAAGAAAGATGAAAGCCGATGGCCTAGAAATGCCGAAAGAGGTAGTGAAGTACATTGCTTATAATATCAACAGCAATGTGCGTGAACTGGAGGGGGCTTTGATCTCGCTCCTAGCGCAGTCTTCGCTTAACCGTAAAGAGATTGACCTAGAGTTGGCCAAGAAAGTATTACGCAACTTTATAAAAACTTCAAGCAAAGAAATTACAATCGATGCCATTCAGCGAATGGTGTGCGATTACTTTAATGTAGCTTACGACAAGCTTTTACAAAAAACCCGCAAGCGGGAAATCGTACAGGCGCGTCAAATTACTATGTATCTGGCCAAGATGTTTACCAAGAACAGTCTGAAAACGATTGGCGAGCATTTTGGCGGACGTGACCATACTACTGTGATACATTCTTGTCAGACTGTTAAGGATCTGATGGATACCGATGCTATTTTCAGAGAAAATGTATTGGAGCTTCACCAGAAGGTTCAGTTAGCAGCTATGTAATCCGATGAATTTTTTTGGGATTATCTAAAAAAACTTGTGGCAAGATTGTTTTAATCTTCAAACTTTTCCACTATATTTGCCACCCCTTTTGGTGAGGTGGATGAGTGGCTGAAATCAACGGTTTGCTAAACCGTCGTACGGCCTCAAAGCCGTACCGCGGGTTCGAATCCCGCCCTCACCGCAAAACTTGAAACGTTCGGGAGCTGTACAGTTCCCGAACGTTTTTTTATGGCATGTATTAAGCTGCGAGGATTTAGGTAAGTAATTTTTAGTTAATAGGATTTCTATTTATCATAATAAGTTTTTCTCCATAATCTGTATTGTATTTAGCAGAGTAAGTATCATAGGTATACAAAAAGAAGCCATGCTATTATCATGACTTCATTTTTATATTGGAGGAGTGATTGTGTACTGCTATTTATTCAGTAATTGCCTGTTCGTTGATAAAACTTTCGGCAATTTCGGTGAGGGCTACGTCTGTTGCTTTTTCGTTTTCCAATGTCTGATGCAATAGTTCTGCTACTTCGGTGTGGCCCATTTGTTGTGCAAATGCGTAAAGCGTACCATAAGTGGCTATTTCATAGTGCTCCACTTTTTGTGCAGCAAGGATCAGGCCGGCATCACGCGTAAAGGATTCGCTTTCGGTGTCGGCAATAATTTCTTCGGCTTCCTCCGTAAGTCCGGCCATGGCCTCACATTTTTTAGCCACTGGTTTTTCTTCCAGTAATTCAAAGATTTTTTCGAGGGTTTCTACATGTACTGCGGTTTCTTCCTGATGTTTTTCAAAAGCTGCAGCGAGCTCTTCGCTGGTGCTTGCTTTTTGCATCTTAGGAAGCGCCTTGGTTAGATGCTTTTCTGCCCAATAAATGTCTTTTAATTCATCGACGAAAAATTGATGAAATTCGCTGTTTTTCATATCAGCGTCTAGATTAGCTGTTTTCTTTCTTGATGGTGCCATGATTTTAAAATTTTGTTGGTGAAGGAATGATGTAATGATTTTGTGAGCGGCAGGGAGGGGGCTATCGTTTAGAGGTTTTCTTTTTTACAGGAGCCTTTTTAGGAACCTTTGCTCCAGCTTCCCGGGCTTCAGAGAGGCCGATGGCGATGGCCTGTTTACGGCTGGTAACTTTTTTGCCACTACTGGTTTTGAGTTTGCCCCGCTTCATTTCGTGTACAGCCTCCGCCACTTTTTCTCCGGCTTTTTTAGAATATTTTGCCATGATGTGTCTTTTCATGCTAGTAGTTCAAAATGCCTGCCAATTACTGTTAATATTATATATGATTTGGGGGCGGTTGCAATATGCAATGCAAATCATAGGTGTTAAAGAATATAATAGTATAACGACTCGATTCAGTGTGGAGGGGATAATAGTGGTTATGTGCTGGTGTTCAGTTGCTTAATTTTTCCCCCTGATACAAAAAAATAGCCTGCTTTTTAAAAGCAGGCTATCAATAGGATAATCTTTTACTCTTTAAGATCTTCTCATTACTCCATACACAAATGCGGTAGGTTGATCTACTCTATACAGACCTCCCAAGTTTAGCCCCGGAACGGTACTCGATACCCAGTCGGGGCGGAAAGACTTGCCTTGGAAGAAAGATGTTCCGAAGTCTCCGATTTGGGCGGCGCGTGTATTCCAGTTTCCGTTTATAGATAGGTTGCCTGTAAGCTTAATAATACCGTCTTCAAAGGTGTAGCTGCTTAAGGCTTCTGCAAGGTATACTGTTGTCGGCGCCGAATTAGCATAGTAGTTGATACGTATCGCAAACGTATTGCTATTGTTGAGTTTTATTTCAAAATCTCTGATAGTTCTTCCTGATGCTGCAAATCTATTTACCAGATCATTATACACCGTATTAAAGTCAGAGGTAACTCCCGGGGGCAATGATGTTCCGTTAGGCACGAAAATGGAGTTATAGGCTTTATTGTAAGCATATACACTTAAGAAGTCAATAAGTGGAACAGGATTTTGTTTTACTAGATATTCCGTTCCTCCTGCGTCATATATGGCCATGGTATTGGCGTCTTTTAACGCTGCATGTGTGAATCGCTTATCCAGAACTGCGGCACCGGCATCTGTCATAACCATTTTATCTACAGTATATCCAAATTTTTGTGTTACTGCTACAGCAGAGCCATCTTCTGTTCTGGTAAAAGTAATACGCTTGCCGGTAGCTAGGCTGCTATCGGTAACTGCGCCTACTGCAATTTTATCACTACCTAGTTCTATATAGTTGTTGAATTTAGTAGAAAAAAAGTTTCTGAAGCCGTTAATATTAACTAAGTACTTTCCTTCATAGTAGGCGGCTTTTTGAGCAGCGGTAGCTTTTACCAGTTTAAATTGTTGACGATAGCGTTTTCCCACGAATATGATGCTGTCTGCAGTAGCATGATCGTAAATAAAATCTATATCGCTTCTGAATCCATCCCTTATAGCGCCTCCATACATGTTGGGGTTAGGAGCGTTCAATAAGGAAATGTAGTTGTATGTGTCAAAGGTTAATGCAACCCCGGCATCCTGTCTGATACGGTAGCGAGAGGATTTTACTTCTACAGCCGATGTGTTCGTTAAATCAGCCATCATCTTTACATTTTCCTGATCATCGAATTCCATAAAGAATCCGAAGCCACCTCCGGTACCGGTAGAGAGGATGCCTATCCAGCCATATTCAGCGCCGGTAAGAATAGATTTTACGGAGTCTATCTGCTTGGCGACGCGTGCTTGCGGTAGCTCATCAAATACAGGTACATATGATTTCTTTTCGCAGCTTGCCAATAATATAATGGCGGTGAATACTGCAATAATATGTTTGATTGTTTTCATTTTCTTATAAGGTTTGTCCTAAGGTTCCATAAAAATAATTTCCCGGTTCTCCGGATTTTGTAAATCCGGCGATTTTAGCGTACACCGATGCGGGTGCGCTTAGAGGTATCCAGTCGGCAATAAATGTTCCTGATGTTAGGTAGGCCTGGATGGTTGTTTCGAAACCGCTTACAAATATTTGTGCATTGGAATAACTTCCGGTTGTTCCACTTTGTGCCACTTTTGTAAAAGTAGTTATGCCGGTGTTGGCATTTGTTGCAAATGCGAAATCATAATCAGCGGCAAAAGCAGATGTACCTGAAAGGTAGTTGAGACGTACTGTGAGTGAATTGGGTGTGTTAAATCTTAATTGCATATTTAATAGTGTGCGACCCAATCCGGCCATATATGTTTTCATATTATTATATACCGTATTAAATACGTCTGAGCTCCCATAATCTTGGTACATCTGATCATCAGGTGCTATTGTAACAGTTCTATATAGGCCCTGATTAATCCAATAGGGAAATGTTACTTCCGGATCCTTAATAGTGTCTTTCAGATATAGTTGTACTTTCTTTTGAAGTTCTCTAAAATCAATCTGAAGACCTGAGTTAAAGTATTGCAGTACGCTTTGCTCTTTTGCACGTAATGCGGCAGCACCTGCAGCGGATGTTCTGGTTCTGATAAGATTTTCGAACCAGGAGGGGCCCCATACCACAGGATATTTTACCATGTCGGCAAAGTCTTCCATAGGATTTTGTGCCGAATACGCTCTCATAAATCCTAAATTTTGAGCTTGAGCGTCTGTCATGTTTTGCCAGTCCCCGGTATATTCGCTCTTGCTAATTTCTCTAAATTCAGCAGGAATGATTACACGTTGATTAAGGATATGGGTAAACTCGTGGTGAATAGTTCCTAGTTTGTCACGCACCAAAGAAGTATTGGATTTAGAGAAATTATTTAAATCAAAAATGTTTACTCTTACGCCACCCACGGCACTACCCCAGTAAACCGTAGTAGAGCTGTAGGACGACGATCCGTATAGTACCCACTGTTTGGGCATGTTTACCTTCATGAAGGGCATGCCTGCAACAGCGACATAGGGGTTGGCAAAGCCTCCTATTACAGTTTCCATAAAAGGTTGTACCCGATCGACATCGATAGGTGTGATATTGCGATCGTACTCGTGGTGGTATCTGCTATAGCGATATATAACCTCCGAGTTGTAAACGTCTAACAGGTTAGCCTTTAGCCACTGATCTAGTTCAGTATTGGCATTATAAGGAACGTCCGGATTTAGATCGTTCATATTAATCGGGGTAAATTTATCATCCTTTCTACAGGAATTTAGTAGAATGATGAGCAATCCCGAGTAAACAATAGGTTTAAAAAAAGAATTTTGAAATCATGGATCTTTTTATTTAAATGAGATTAATTTCATTATTATCTGGGGTTCAGTTCTATGCCAGCGAGTTTCGCTTCTTCTGGTATTTGAAATAAGCGTCTTGGATCGCCGGGTTCTAATTTTATAATAGTTTCGTCTTCACCTATGTAAAGATTTTTCACTACAGTGATATCATGACGTACAATATCCAGCCAGCGTAATCCTTCCTGCATAAATTCGGCTTTTTTAGCAGCAAGTATGGCATCTATCATAGCTTCCTTAATATCACTTTTTTCAAAATAGTTCATAACACGTTCTGCAGTGAGCAGGTCAGTCGAAGGAGAGTATCCATTAACTCTAGTACTATAGAATGTGTTAAGATCTTTTAATGCTAATTCGATAAGACCTAATTGGGTATAGGCTTCAGCCCGATTCATAAGAGTTTCATCGGTACTTAGCAGTATCTGTTGGATATACGGGTAACCAGTATCGGGGGTAGTGTAAAAGAAGTATTCTAGCCATTTGGTGGTAGAAGCACTTACCCCGTCGGTGTAAGTGGTTAAATAGTTAGATAGAGCTTTACCTATAATGTTATTGGAGGCAGCATATGTTTGACGCCCCTTCAAGCCCATACCATAATGATAGGTGTTGGCCATACGCTGATAAGTAGAGTTGGCTGAAGTAAGCAGTAGGGTAGACGGGTTTTCCGGTTTGGAAAACTCGATACGGTATTGATCGCGTCCCATTTGTGCAAATGTGGTATTCCAAGGACGTAATCTCGATGTGAAGTCTCCACCTGTTACTACAGCATTGGCGTGTTCAATTACCTTTTGCCATTCGCCTTTAAATAAATAGAAACGTGCTGCAAAGGCATGAGCTGCGGCTCTTGTAAAATGATATTTAGGTACCTGATATTTAGAGTCGTCAATTAAATTAATGCCTTCTACGAGATCTTTTTCGATTTTCTCGTACACTGATTGTACGGTTCCTCTATCGTATTTTACTAATAATACCTTTTCAGGTTCTGTAACATAGGGTATGCCTGGCGCGTCATTAGGGGTTTCTTTTTTGTAAGGGGTAGCAAAAAAGATAGCTAGCATATGATGTGCATAGGCTCGTGCTACCAATGCTTCACCTTTGTAAGGGAGTGCCTCAGGCCCCATATTGCGAGTTTCTATGGCCTCCAAAGCCTGATTAGCAGCAGCTATGGCGGCATAACAACTGTTCCAGTAAGCAGTAGCTGAGTTGCGCTCACTACCGGGCCAGTCTTGCCAGTTGTAATACGCAGTTAATAGCGCATCATTAGCTCCTATACCGGGCCCTTTGTCCTCTACGTTATCAGATGCTGTTTCTGCAAAGGTGATATATTCATTTCTAGGGTAAGCGGTAGAAAGTAGTTGCCCTAGTTTTTCCGGACTGTCAATATAGGTGCGCATATCCGGATCTACATCTAAAAATCCTTTTTTACACGATACTATAGTTAGTACGCTTGTCAGGAGAATGATAGATGCTTTATTATTGAATTTAAGTTTCATATTTCGAGTTATTTTATAAGCCTAATTTTAGAGATAAGGTTACTTGTCTTGAAACGGGGAGCGCTACACCGCCCGAGTTAATGAACTCCGGATCTTGTCCGTTTAAGTTTTTATCTGCATATAGTACTGCTATATTGTTGGCTACCAATGCCAGCGATGCATTGTCTACTCTTAGTTTCTGACATAGGTTTTTTGAAAGATTATAACCTATACTAATATTGGATAGCTTAATATAATCTCCTTTAGCTACACGTACATCTGAGTAGTTATAGGCATTGTATGGATAGCGTGCATCAACAGCTGTACCGGTATTGGTAACTACTTGTCTCAGCGATAACATATCTAGGATAGCAGGAACTGTTGTGTATTGCTCATCACCCGGAAGTACCCATCTGTTCAATACGTCTTTAGTAAGTGCAGTCATATCACCATAAACAGCTGATACCGTAGGGTTCTTTCTTACCACATTTCCAAAGGCAAATTTGAAGAGGCCGGATACTACAAAGCTGCCATATCTAAATTGGTTGTACCATCCACCAGCAGTGGTAGGATCTATCGGACCATTATATACTAGATTGTCCAATACAGTACCTTGAAATGAAATTTGAGTAGTTCTGATGTTGGCATCGGCTGGGCTGATGAAAGTAGGGTATCCGTAGTTATGATCTAGGCCGGCAAACTTAATGGAGAATAACCCTCTTTGCGGATATCCTTTAACTGCAGCTCCGTTAGCATTGATGGCTGTCCACACCTGAGGTTGATTATCCAGTCTTGTAATTTTACTTTTATTGAAAGCTATATTGACGCGTGATGTCCAGTTAAATTTATTGCCCTGAATTACTCTGCCATTCAATGTAAATTCAATACCGTTGGCTTTCATAGTTCCGTAATTTCCTCTTTTAACGAACTGGCCACCGATACCTGATGTATTCAAAGGACCTATCAAATCTTTTATTTTACGATCGTAGTAGTCTACGACAAATAATATTCTGTTGCCTTTTAAAAACCCTAGCTCAAGTCCTATGTTAAGGTCTTTAGATTTTTCCCATGTGAGTTCTGAGTTTTCCAAGCTGGATATGAAGATTTGAGTTTCCTGATCTTTTACATAAGGTCTTCGAGATATCTGGTTATAAAAGGTAGCGGCAGAGTTAGTAGCACCGTTTACGTTGGCGACCAATCCATACGATCCTCTTAAAACAGCTGAGTTGAGAATCTCGTTTTTAGTCCAGAAGTCTTCACGATGGATGTTCCAGTTACCTGAGATGCTCCAAGTTGGGAGCCATCTTGCTGTTTTGCTTCTCCCCATTTTATTGGATCCATCGTATCGGATAGTAGGTATTAAAGTGTATTTATCTTTATAAGAATATTGCAATTGCATGAAATAAGCTAAATATCTGTCAACCCCTGTGTTCATGCCGAAATAGGGATCTACCGACTCTTGAGCTTGTTTGAAATACATATAGTAAGGACTAACCAATCCTCCATTCTCATATTGGTATCCTACTCCATCAAAATATTCATATTGACGTCTGGCATCGCGACCTTCCATTGCGGCATAAGCGGTTAAGTGATGATCGCTTCCAAAGTCCTGACTATAGTTCAGTTCCTGACGGAAGTAGTAGGTAGTTAAACTATTGGTTGTAATGTTGTAAAAACCACCGCTTGGTAATACCACCATTGGATAATCGTATGGCGCATCAGGATCACTATACAGGAAAGGGTTATTGTCCACAACAGTGGGGTCTTGTGCTGCCTTGTAAGCTTTAACAAGATTGGAGCTTTCCAGTATATGTACTTGGCCATGAGATTTAGTATACCTATATGATCCGGTAGCCGAATAGGTTAATTCCGGTATGATTTTATAGTCTATTCTTCCCTGAACTTTATAATCAACAACGTTCAGTTTTAGGTAGTTGCTATTGAGCTCATTAATGATATTAAATGGAGCATAATTCAAGCGGAAATATTCCAAATTACCGTTTTCGTCATAAGGTGTTAAAATCCGACTGGTTTTTAGTGCGTAATTGTAAGGATTGATATCAAAATTGCGGAAGTTGGATCCATATACTACATCAGCTTCCGTGTCTTTTGTTCCGGGTGCACGTTGATTACGTACGGACCCACTCGTTAATAATTCAGCGGATATTTTTTTACCCATTTTGAAGTTTAACCTGTAGTTACCGGTAATACGTTCTACACTATTACCAATGGTAACTCCTTCGTCTTTTAAATACGAAACCGAGGCATAATTTTGTGTACGATCTGTACCTGATGTTATACTTAAAGAATGTTCTTGTATTAGAGAGTTTTTAAAAAGAACATCAAACCAGTCTGTATTTGAATTCGCATATCTTTCCAGAAATGCATTACGTTCTTCGGGAGTATTTTTTAGTGCATAGGTATTAGTAACAGGATCGTAATTATACAGCTGGCTGTACATTTTCGCTATGGGACCACCCGAGCTTCCGTTGATCATGCCCGGCATTTCAAAATATCCTTTATTCATCATTTCCACCAAAACTGCCATGTGGTCAGCAGAATTGAGGACATCAAACTGTGAATAATTGGGCTTGATATATCTTGAAAAATTACCCGAATAGGAAACCTTGGCTTGACCTGCAGTGGGGCGACCTTTTTTGGTAGAAACTACTATTACACCATTCATTGCCCTTGCACCGTACAAAGCAGTAGCAGCGGCATCTCTAAGAATGGTGATATCAGCGATATCATCGGGGTTGAGGCCCGCAACTGAAGAGCCTAGAAGTGTATTCATATCTCCTGTTGATAGGGCTTCATTTGAGATATTCACTACATCTTCCAATATTACTCCATCTATTACCCATAGGGGTTTGTTGTCTCCAGATAGAGAAGTGGCTCCTCTTATTCTCAATTTGGGTGCAGCTCCAAATGTTCCGGATACATTCTGTAAGGAAACTCCTGCAAATTGTCCCTCCAACATTTTGGATATGTCCGGAACTCCGGCTCTTTCTAGTGCTTCGGCGCTTAAGGAGGTAGCAGCTCCTGTGAAGTTTTTCTTTTTAATGCTGTTGTAACCTGTGGAAACTAGCACTTCTTCCAATCTGCCTTTATCCTCTCCGGTTAATACAAACTGCAAGCTTGCCTGGCCGGAATAGGTGATTGTCTGCGAGTTTAAACCCACATAAGAGGCTTCCAGCTTATCACCTTCTTTAACACTAATAGAAAAGTTACCTTTTGAATAGAAAAGTTACCTTTTGAATCGCTATTAACACCACTACTAGTTCTAAGATTAATAATGGTAGCTCCGATCAAAGGGTTTCTTTCTTCATCAACTACTACACCCTGAATTTTTTTCTCTTCATTTTGTGCGAAGGGTGTCTTGGGGTTAACCAAAATAAAAAATAGAAATAAAAAGAAAGTCAATGCTTTATAAGCAAACTTTCCCGAGGTAACATTCATCATGAGCAGATATATTTAATAATTGAAATATGTTTTCTTTCATGCTTTGACAATAAGTTTCCTGTCAATATACCTATGATAATAGTATATTGCATTTAATTATAATGTGTCTTCATGAAACCCAATGACGGACCTATTTGTGTCGTTTTAGTTGATTAGGACTTTATTGAGTTAGTTTTAAAGTTTTCAAACTCCCACCACATCTAATGATCGCATCACATTAGATATTTATTGCGCTAAGATAATGCACTTTAATATACAAACAAGTTTTAAATAGAGAATTTTTATAAATCGAATTTATAGTAAAGAAATTTTGTATACAATGGGGACTAAAATAGAATTGGATGAATCATATTATGAGTAAAAAAGTAGGTAAAAACGTTGCGAAGATTTCTTTTAATGTAAAATTGGATACAGAAAATGCTTATATAATGGCTTGCAGACAGATCTTACCGGTAGGGTTACTAGGATTGATGTTGACTGGAATGTATTTTTCAACTTCTGCATCTGCAAATACAACTCTAAATGTGGTATCTGCAGTGTTTACAAATGATATTTATAAAGGCGCTATTAATCCCAATGCTAGTGAGAAAAAGTTAATGTCGGTGGCGCGAACCTCCTCCTGGTGTTTTGGAATTTTTATGATACTCATAGCACTTGCAGTGCCTTATCTTGGAGGAGTAGTAGAATTTACGATAAGCTTAGGTGCTATTACGGGCGGACCTCTACTACTGCCCCCCATCTGGGCTTTATTTTCCAAACGTCTGACTGGTAAAGCCACTATCAATATTACTTTAGTGTCATTGGCAGTAAATATATTTTTTAAGTTGATATTGCCTGCCATTAATGGATATAAGTTATCCAGAGGCAGTGAAATGCTGCTAGGGGTATTGTTACCACTGATATTACTATTGATTTATGATTTCATTTTTGCCAGAAAACAGTCGACTAGTGAGGATTATCAGTTATATCTCAACTATAAGTCGGAAAAGAAAGTAGTAGCTATGCAAATGGATGCAAAGGAAATGGCAATAATACGTACTCAAAACAAGTTTGGATTGCGCATGATTGCATTTTCTCTTTTATTTACGGGGCTGCTGCTTTTAGTATTGTCTTTAATTACACCTCATTCCAAAGGTTTAGTGCTAGTTATTGCAATTTTAATTATGATAGGGGCTATCATACCTTGACGTGTATCTAAAAAATAAATGTATTGTTCTAAGCAAATAGGGGTTGGATACAATCGCAGTACAACTCTTGGATTATAAAGTTGGAGTACTGAGTAATTGATTCGATAGATTGTACCCACACCATTCCTTTGATAGCATTGGTAAGAAAAACTTCATCAGCTTGTTTCAATTGTTCTTGCGTGCAAATGCTTTCTGTTATGGATACTGACTGCATAAGATGGGTGCGCATTACTCCATTGATACAACCTTCCGTTAATGGAGTTGTGTAAATTTTTTTGTCTTTTATCCAGAAAATATTGGCAATACTACTCTCGCAAATGCGATCATGCTGATTTAAGATTAAACTGTCGTCCCAACTATTTATCGTAGCAGTACGAGCTGCTACACTATATATAAGTGCGGAGGCTGTTTTCAGCTGTGCATAGGTATCACAGCTTTTTTTCATATCTGTAAATATCCCCACTTTTAATCCTTCTTTATTAAGTGCATTGGAGGTGTTTAATGGCCAAGCTTCTATGATATAATCTAAATGTTGATGCGTGTCGAAAATTGCGCCGTTGCCATTGGAAAAGGAGAGCCGAACTCGTGCTGAATCTTCGCAGTGATTATATCGGCAAAGTTCAAGTATGTTTTTAAAAATGGTATCTATGGTGGTGAGAGGAGATAGCTTGTATTGTAAAAGTTTTAGAGTTGTTTCAATACGTGTCCGATGATAAGCTTCCAGTACAATATTGCCTCGAAAGATTCTTATGGTTTCAAAAAAACCATCGCCATAGCGGTAACTTCGATTATCGGCCAGCAGTACGGGGTGTTGTGCATCGACAAAGTTTCCGTTATAGCATATATGAGGCATCGTGTGAGATAATGGGTTGATAGTTTATCTAATCATATATTGTGGTCTCAGAGGGTCTTCCGTACTGTTTTCTGTTGTTGTGTCCCCTGCCAATCGTTTTTGTTGGGCAATAATGGAGTCGAGTACCTGTGCCAATTGTTTAGGATGATCTCGATAGTAGGCCAAGCTTTTATCAAATTCCTTTTTAGATACTTTGTGAATTTTCAATATGCGCTCCAGCATCTCGTTATTGACGGCTGCTCGATTTAAATAAGGGTGGCGAGAATATACATAACCATTCAGAAACTCACTGCCTCGAGTTACATCCCATAAAATTTTTTCCATCTTTTCTCTTGGTAGCACTCCTGATGGGGTACCTTTACCACAGGCTAATATTATCCCGGTCAAAAGCAATATAATCAATCCTCGTTGCATCATACTACACAGTTTCTGTTTGGTGGTTATTGAGAATGGTATTGATAATATCCTTGGCTACTTCAGTTTTAGGCTTGGGTGAAAAAGCAATTTCTCGGCCATCTTTTGCATAGATGGTGATTTTATTATAATCACTTCCGAATGGTGTACCATCGTTCATAGAGTTTAATACAATGAAATCCGCATTCTTGGTTTTTAATTTTTCTAATGCATTATTTTTTTCATTGTCTGTTTCCAGCGCGAATCCTACAAGGATTTGGTTTTCCTGTTTTATCGCTCCTAAGCTCTTCAGAATATCTTTAGTTTTCACAAGTTTGATCTCAGGAACGTCGTCATCCGTTTTCTTTATCTTCTTCGGGCTTACGATTTCCGGTTTATAGTCGGCTACAGCGGCGGCCATGATAGCTATTGCTGCGTTAGAAAAATGTTCATGACATGCCTGATACATCTCATCAGCCGAAGTTACTTTTATTACTGTAATACCATCGTAAACTTGAGGTAATGGTACTGGGCCCAATACTAGTGTTACAGCAGCGCCTCTTTCATGACACTCTTTGGCAAGTGCAATTCCCATCTTACCCGAAGAATGATTGCCAATAAAGCGTACAGGGTCGAGGGCTTCATGAGTAGGGCCTGCTGTTATCAGAACCTTTTTCCCCGAAAGGTCTTTATGTTTTGTAAAGAATTCATTGAGGAAGTTTACGATATCTTCCGGCTCGGCCATACGCCCATCGCCAAACAATCCGCTGGCTAGTTCTCCTCTTGTGGGAGGGATAATGGTTACTCCATCTTGGTGGAGCGTGGCTATATTCCGCTGCGTGGTGGGATGATGCCACATGTCTTCATCCATTGCAGGAGCCACTACAACAGGGCATGTAGCAGAAAGGTATACCGATAGTAGCAGATTATCGCAATGCCCATGCGCCATCTTTACCAGTGTATTGCAGCTCAACGGGGCAATGAGCATCACATCGGCCCAGCGTCCGAGTTGTACGTGATTGGCCCATGTATTTTCTTCAAATAGGTCTATGAGCACTTCGTTTTTGGAAAGAGTAGAAAGTGCTAGAGGGGATACAAAGTCTTTTGCAGCAGGCGTAAGTACTACTTTTACGGATGCTCCTTGCTTTGTAAGCAATCGTACCAGATGCACACATTTATATGCAGCGATACTTCCCGTAATGCCTAATAATATTTTTCTGCCTTGTAGATTCATTATTAAAACTACCAGTGTTCATGGCTGGTACAATAATAAAAAGCACCTGAACAGTTTTTACAAAAATATTTAAAACACAAAAACCACAACCTGTTTTAAACAGGCTGTGGTTCTGAATGTCTTTTTAAGAGCTTTGATTAACGGAAAAGCTCGTCTTCTGCTTTTCTGAAATAAAGTTTGTCTTCCAGAAATTCATGAGTGGCTAACAGAGCAGGGTTAGGCATTCTTTCATAAGCTCTAGAGATTTCTATCTGCTCTTTGTTTTCATGTATTTCTTCCAACGTATCGGTGTGGCTGGCAAACTCTTCTAGTTTGCTGTGCAGCTCCTCTTTTATAGCAATATTCACCTGATTCGCTCTTTTAGCGATAATGGTGATAGATTCGTAGATATTACCGGTTTTTTCTCTGATAGCATTTACGTCGCGGGTTTCAATACTATTGGAAATTCCGGCGCTAAGTTGTCGTCTTAACTTGCTCATTATTGCTGAATTTTTGAATTTCTGAATTCGATGAAGTGATATAATCCTCTACCTCTTTGCGGTATTTACTCTCGGGAAAACGCTCAATGAAGTTATTTGCGTGTTCGATAACTTCTCTAAAGCGCTCCGCCTTTTTGCTAGCGATACTAAGCTCTGCAAAGCGGTAGAACGATTTTATAGCCATGAATTTGTACTGATCGGCCGAGTTGGACTCCGGGTAATTGTCCAGTAATGTGCTGAAGCTTACACCGGCTGCTCTAAACTCGCCCAAATTGTAATAGAGCATGGCTGATTTATATTCTTTTACTTCCAGTTTTTTTCGCAGTTCATCCACCAAGCGCATTGCCTCATTTACTCTTACAGATTGAGGATGGGTATTGATGAATGTTTGGAAATAACTGATAGCTTTATAGGTATTGGTTTGATCTAGCTCTGCCTTGGGAGATTGCTTGTAGAAGGTATATGCACGCATATATTCCATCTCCTCACTGCGGGGGCTATTGGGAAAACTTTCTAGGAAAGTTTTAAAGAGATTTTCAGCGTTAGTGTAGTCTTTCTGATTATAGGCTGTGTAAGCATATTTGTAATAGATATCCTGAAACTGAGGAGTGGTTTTGTAATAGGGTAAAACATCCTCATAAATGGTCATTGCTTTCCCCCATTTTTTCTGCTCATAGAAAGCTTCGGCCATTTTCAGTTTATAAGCAGCGTCCTTGCTCTTTAATATTTTATTCATTCCTGGTTTGCAGGACACTAAGCCACAAATAAAAAGAAACGCTAATAGAAATCTCATAAAGTTCGCAAAGTTAACCATATTATGGCAAAAATTGCTAAAAAATATGAGCTCTCTACCACTGAAAGCGTTAACTTTTTGATAAAGAATTGGTTTCAATAAAATTGTTAGTAAAATATTGATTTTCAGTTCCTTATTTCTGATTCTTATTATGCTCTGCCAAATAATGATCCAAGGCGGTAATCATACTGGGTGATTTAGGCTGGGGAGCGATGATTTCCGGATTTAAACCGGATTTTATGGCTTCAGCCCTAGTATTTTCCCCAAACGTACCTACTACCATTCCGTTTTGTTTGAATTTTGGGAAATTATCAAACCAGCTTCTGATACCAGATGGGGTGAAGAAGCAAACCACGTCGTAGTGTTTGTCTCCCACTGTTTTTTTGATATCGTTGGTTTCTGAGCGGTACATGAATGCCAACTCGAAATCACAATTATTGCTTTTCAGCCAGTTTACAATATTGTTATCTTGTTGGTTTTCTGAGCATACATACAGGAAGCTGATATTGTCCTTATGCTTGCTCATGACATCGAACAGGCTTTTATTAGTACCGTCGGTGCCGTAAAATACTTTGCGTTTTCTGTACAGAATAAATTTTTGCAGATATAATGCTACCGCTTCGGTGATGCAGAAATACTTGGTGTCTTGGGAAACGGTGACTTTATTTTCTTCACATGTGCGAAAAAAGTGATCGATAGCATTGCGACTAGTGAAAATAACGCCGTTAAAACGGGATATATTGATTTTCTGTTTTCTGAAGTCTTTTCCGGATATTGGTACGATACTTATCAGGGGTTCAAAGTCAAGCTTTACGCCATATTTTCTTTCGAGTTCGAAAAAAGGAGATTTTTCGCTTGACGGTTTTGGTTGTGTAATTAAAATGTTTTTGATCTTGCTTACTGAAGACCTCATACCCGTTTTTTTCACTTCATTATTCATTCGCGTACTTCTGAATTGGCTGCAAATTTACAGTATTATTTTAAAATTGATAATATTCCTTTGTAGAGCACCATCGTTGGAACAATTTCCAATGCTGCTACATATATCAGGAAATGGAAGAAACTGATAGCTTTTTCTTTTCTGATAAGATTCAGTGCTGATATATATCGGTATAAAATCAGTCCTCCAATCAATACCCAACTCAATGTCCAGCCGATGGTTGCTAAACCTTTATCGCTTAGTGCTATAATAAGCGTTAATGGGAGTATTACAAGTATAAGAATTTTATTAATAAGAAAAATAAGAAAAATATAATTATCAGTAAGCGAGGTTATCTGGAATACCCAGCCCATAAACTTTAGGAAGAGAAATTTAGCCAGATAAACACCTCCCAGTATAATGCAACTTCCGGCAAGTATTTTCCAGAAAGGATACGTGATGGAGGGCGCAAATGTGTGAACAATCAATGTGAGATAAAACCCTGCAGCAATGATAAAAAATAAATTAAAAAGCAGGGAGGGAAGAGAATTTTGAATAAGCTGCTGTTTAATTTGCCTTTGTTTTAAACTTCTTTTGAAGAAAAGCTGTATCAGGTTGGAGTAATATTTGTCGAAACCTGTTTTCAATATAGCAAAGATGAGGAGCAATGCTGCAAGAGTGTAGAAATAGTATTCTTTACCGGGCGGATTGACTTTTGGAGTATAAGGAGGGGGCGCAGCCTTTGCAGCAAAATTAAAAAAGGGATGCTTGCCTAATATCCTTTGCGTAAGTTCCAAATGTTCTTTTGGGGTCAACGGCGAAATGGGGTGCATTACTGATACAGTAGGCTGAATACTGTCAGGTATTGTTTGTTGTTTCGATGCTGTCGTTGTTGTTGCAATAGAAGGCTCCTTTACGGAACTATCTTTTTGAGAAGTGGTTTGAAGTGGGGCATTGGAGGGTTTGCGAGAAGTTGCAGCCGTACTGTCCTGTGCCGAACGCTGTGCATTTTGCTGCGTGCGTTGAGGGGTTGTAATGCTTTGTGGCACAGTATCGCGGCTTTCTCTACGAGGATTTACAGAATCGTCTTTTGCAAGGGAAGACGGCTTTCTTGCGCTATCGGTATTTTGTCCCCAGATGATGCCAGAGATAAAACAAAAGAAAATGATGAATACGAGCCTCCTCAACTGGATAATGATTTTTGTTGGCAAAAATACAATTTAGCCTTATAAAGCCTAAAAGTAGTTGATAAACCCGAAGTGAATTTTGGATTGCCGCAGATTGAAGGAGGTATCGTTACGTTTACCTGTAGCCCATGTGAGCGTAAATAATCCTACTTTGGTTTCAAATAATAATCCCATCCCTCCAGCAATATAGGAATAACTGAGGCTTTTGGCTTTGCCTCTACTATCATCTTTGCCCCAACCTCCTTCTGTAAATACATTAAAGTACGAGTTTTCGCCTACGAGATACCGGTACTCTAAGGTTCCAATGCCATATTGCGATAAGAACTGGCTTTGTTCGTCAAAACCGCGGAGCAGATGATAGCCTCCAATTTGAAAGAGTTCATTTCGGAATATTTGACTGCCGGCAATATATCCTCCATTGATAGCAGTTTTAATAGTGCTTCTGCCTTTGCCTAACGGAAAATATTTGGCTACACTCAATGTAGAGCGTAGTTGATAAGATTTAGTTTTTACGGTGTCGTATAAGCTGGCAAAATCAAAATCAGGGTTAGCAGGATCTTTCAACGAAAGGATTTCATCGTTGCGTTTGAGTACCTTATTACCCACCGAAGTGTTAAATATAATGTCAAAACCTCTAACCGGATTGAATATGTAATTGGTGTTGTTCAGTCGGTATTCGATTCCAATATTGGTGAGACGCACATCGCCTTCGTCGGGAAGTCTTTTCAACGCAATAACCCGAGCCGTGTCTACTATACTCAGAAAACTACTAAACCGTTGTACATACAACTGTGCTTGTTGTTGTGTGTTCAGCGCCAGTTGTACACCTAGTTTCCCATCAAGATTTAAAAATGTGGAGTCGCGCTTCTGCATATTGAAACCTATATCCACTCCAAATGGAGACTTAAATAAATACGGCTGTTGATAATTGAATCGCAGTTGTTGCGATGCTACCTGCAATCTTTGCCACAATAGACCGATAATTTCTCCGCCACCAAATGCATTTTTAAGGTTCAACAACCCTTCACCTGTGATTAATAATTTGTTGGGCGTATTCGGATTGCTGTTAGGTATGAAACCGATGATGAGGTTGACCTGACTGCTTTTTTTCTGATCAATAAAGACTTCTATCGTACAGCCTGTACTGCCCCAAATTATCTGGGGAGGAAATTTTTCTTCGATATAGTTGAGTTTTTTTAATTGATTGCTTATTGCCTGAAGTTTTCGCTTGCTGTATATCGAACCTCTTTTGATATCCAGAAACTGATGCAGATAATCGTTGCTGATTTTGGCATTGCCTGAGACCCTAATACTATCGATATAATAAATGGGCCCTGAGTGTACATTGATGCGACCCGATACTTCATTGCCGCTAATATGCAGGCTGTCCATGTAAATTTTTGAAAAAGGATAGCCGTTGTTTTCAAAATATTGCAGCATGCGGTGCTGAATTTCGGCTAGTTGATCGGGGTTATAGATTTGTTGAGCAAATTTATCGGCATGCCATCCGATGTGAGATAGCCAACGCTGCGAAGCACTGTCTGCAGTAACAGCTACCCATTTGTAAATTTCACCAGTATAAAGCTCTATGGTGGCGGCAGTAGTGTCTTCATATAAAGTATCAATAGAGGCACTGATATATCCTTTTGCCTGTAAGGTGGGTACAATCTGTTCAATATACGCATAGCAATCTTCTTTGCCAATAAACTGCTTTTGAGGTTGCAGAACCTTGTGTATAAAAATACTATCCTTGTCTACGGCTATAATGCGAAGGCTGAAGTTGCCCTGTGCATATACTTGTGTTATGCAGAAATACAGTATTACTGTGAGCAGGTATCGTATATTTGCAGGTTTCAACAAGAGTAAAAATAGATTATTAATGTTAAACTCGAAAGAGGTTTAGTGCCTGTATGAGTGGTATTTATATACATATTCCGTTTTGTAAACAGGCCTGCCATTATTGCAATTTCCATTTTGCAACATCATTGCTTAAGAAAGATGCATTGGTAGGAGCACTGCAGCAGGAAATAATTCTTTCTGCTACCACTGCGTCTCGTGTGCTGCATACGGTTTATTTTGGAGGCGGCACGCCTAGTATATTACCTATAGAAGATATTGCCGCTATTTTGAAAACGATCACCACCATTTATACGATAGATTCAGATGCCGAAATTACACTAGAAGCCAATCCGGATGATATTACTATCGAAAAGTTAGCCGGCTGGAAGGAGATAGGCATCAACCGTCTGAGCATAGGCATACAGTCTTTCTTTGAAGAAGATTTGCAGTGGATGAATCGCACTCATAATGCGGAACAGGCCAAAAAAGCACTAGAGCTGGCTTTGCAATATTTTGATAATATTACCATTGATTTGATATATGGAACGCCGGGACTTACCGATGCGAAGTGGAAGTATAATGTAGAAGCTGCTATTGGTTACGGTATACCGCATTTATCTTGTTATGCACTCACAGTAGAACCTAAAACGCCTTTAGAAAAACTCATACGGCAGCATAAAAAAGATGATGTGAATCCGGATATGCAGGCTGACCAGTTTTTATTACTGATGGATTGGCTGGATGCTGCGGTTTATGAGCATTATGAAATATCCAACTTTGCCAAGCCGGGTTGTAGAAGTCGGCACAACTCTTCGTACTGGCAAGGTAAACCTTATATAGGCATCGGTCCGTCTGCGCATTCTTTCGATGGTAAGGAAAGAAGATGGAATGTTGCTAATAATCAAAAATACATTGACGCCATCCAAAGAGGAGAGTTGCCTTTTGAAAAAGAAGTGCTTTCTCCTACACAAAAACTGAATGAGTACATCATGATTGCTTTAAGAACCTGTGAGGGACTGGATTTAAGTCGTTTGCAGAAGTATGAAAAAGCAACCATACTTAAAAACGCTCAGAAATATTTGCAGCAACATTTGTTGTCTTTTAATGAAAACATCCTAGTGCTTACCCGTAAGGGGAAGTTGTATGCAGACGGTATCGCCGCTGACTTGTTTTTGGATGAGCTATATACGGGACGATGCAGTGAGTGACACAAATACGCTGGGTCATGCACTACAGTCGGCCACATCATAAAAAATTAAATCAATACTTTTTCTATTGCTGCAAAGCCATGAGCGGGCGGTACCTGTTCCCATAGAATTTTATAAATGCTTTCAGCAATAGGCATTTCGGCGTTGACTTGTTGGTTAAGATTGTAAATGCATTTGGCTGCATTGTAACCCTCTGCAACCATGTTGAGCTCCAGCTTGGCAGCCTGTACAGAGTAGCCTTTCCCAATCATATTACCAAACATACGGTTGCGACTGTGGAGCGAATAACACGTCACCAATAAATCTCCAAGGTATACAGAGGCCGCATAGTTTGCGGACTTATGCCCTTCATTATCGGATTCATGTTCGCCTACAACAATATGCTGTGCTCCGAATTTTTTGAGAAAGCTGGCCATTTCATCCGCGCTGTTGGCAATGTATACACTTAGGAAGTTGTCACCGTAATCTAGGCCGTGTGCAATACCGGCGCCCAGTGCATAAATGTTTTTAAGAATAGCTGCATATTGTACGCCGAAAATATCGTTATTCACAACTGTATTAATAGCGCTTGATGCGAAATAATTGGCGATGCTTTGTGTGTACGCTGTGTCAATACCCGAGAAGGTGAGATAGGATAATTTTTCTGAGGCTACTTCTTCGGCGTGACAAGGTCCCAGTACTGCAAAATAATCACTTAATGGTACGTTGAAATATTTTTCCAGATAAGTGTTGAGTAAAATGTTTTCTTGAGGTATCATGCCTTTTACGGCGGAAAGAATTTTTTTGTTTTTCAAGTCCTCCGGACTAAGCGACGATAGAATATCGGTGATATAAGCTGATGGAGCTGCAATGACAATAATATCGGATGTGGTTATAACTTGCCTCACATCGGTGCTGATCGCTAATAAATCCGTTTTTAAATTTGCAGATGTGAGGTAATGAGGATTGTGCCCTCTTTGAAGGATATATTGAACATTCGCCGGATTTCTTACCCACCAACTAATTGGGTTGCCATTATCTGTAAGAATCTTTACCAACGCAGTGCCCCAACTGCCACTTCCTATTACCCCAAATTTTACGCTCATGGATATATATTGCTTGCCATGTAAAGTAGAAATGCCAAAAGTATTTATTAATTCCGACAAAAAACTTTACCAGCTAGTGTTTTACTAATTATTGATTTGTCTTAAATGAATAGAAGCTGTTCGCTTGTTGTGTACAGGTGACCACCAAATCATTAATACATACATGTGCCGGTAAAGTAGTGCAATAAAAGATAATGTCGGCAATATCTGCTGCAACTAGTGGTTTGATGCCTTCGTATACCTGAGCGGCTTTATCCGCATCGCCCTTAAATCTGACGTTGGAAAATTCTGTTTGTGCTGCTCCCGGATTAATAGCCGTAACTTTTATACCATATTTTAATAAATCGATACGCATAGCTTCGCTCAAAGCAACTACAGCATGTTTAGTAGCGCAATACATATTGCCCTGGGCGTACACTTCTTTGCCTGAGATGGAGCCGATATTGAAGATATGTGCATTTTCTGTTTTCAGAAGATAGGGTAGTACGCTTTTGGTTACGTAGGCCAGTCCTTTGAGATTGGTATCTACCATTATATCCCAATCGTCCAAAGAAGCTTCATCGAAATTATCACGACCGACAGCGAGTCCGGCATTGTTAATGAGAATGCTGATTTGTTGCCAGTCTTTGGGGATGGTGTTGATGCTTGTTTCCACGGCTTTTCTGTCGCGTACATCCAATACTAATGGCAACACGCGTATGCCATATTGAGCGGATAAAAGCTTTTCCAATTTATCCAGTCTTTCTTTCCTGCGGCCGGTTATGATTACATCATAACCTTCTGAAGCAAATTTATATGCACAGGCTTCTCCAAAACCTGAAGTGGCTCCTGTTATTAAGACGATTTTTTTCATATCTCAGTTTATGGTTTTAATAAATATTCAAATCTGATAAGAAGGCTTCCAAAATCTTATTGCTTTCTTGCGGCTCTTCAATCATACCCAAATGTCCTGACTTTTTCAATATGTGTACCGATGCTGTTGACGGTAGGGAAGCTTGCCCGATAGTTTTGTGCACATCAATAATTTCGTCTTGCTCACCATAAATGAACAATACCGGAACTTTAGTATTCTTTAATACTTCGGTACGGTCGGGTCTTTGCATCATAGCTTCATAATAATTGATTACCGATTCATTGCTCATTTCGGGCAGATTCTTAATGAAGCTTTCGTACAGTTGGGGTTGTTCTTGTTTTGTTGCAGCACCAAACATTTTAGGGGCAGTGGATTCTAAGAACGCTTTGGCTCCGTGTTTTCGGGTAAACTCGATACCTTTCCTTCGCCCCGCAATTTTTTCTTCATTGTCGGCTGTAGCCGTGGAATGAAATAGTCCGAAGGCTTGTAGTAACTCGGGATATTTTTCTGCAAAGGCCAGGGTGGCATAACCGCCCATGCTGTGTCCGATAAGAACAATGTTTTCGATTTCTTCCTCTTCGATAATTGTTTTGACCATGCTGGCCAGTCCTTCCATACTCACATCACTGATAAGTTCGGAATTACTGATGCCCGGTAGGTCGGGAGCGATTACCTGATAATCTTTACTCAGATAACTAATTTGTTCTTCCCATATGGTACTGTCTGCACCGAATCCATGCAGTAATACCAGCGCTTTCCCGTCCCCGGCTGTATAATAACTGATGATTTTGCTATCAATACTTATCGATTTTCTTTCCATAGTAATGCTTTTTTAGCGATAGATTTCGTTAGGCTAAATTTCTATTATTAAAACGATACTTCGCAGCCATATTGTTTTAGTTCCTTTTTTTAAACTTCCAAATGATAGTGTACAACAATAATGCCGCAGCTGCAAAGCTTGCTATTTGGGAAAGTATGTCTCCATATTTTGTATAAAAGGTTTCTGTAGTGTATGCGGCTACTGTTTGTTTTAATGTGCCTTCAGTATCCCAGTTTAGCTGTTGAATTATATTTCCGAAGGGGTCAATAAAGCAACTAATGCCGGTATTAGCGCTACGTGCAATCCATTTTCTACTCTCAATAGCACGAAGTCGGGCATAATTCATGTGTTGTTTGTATCCCGGTGTATCCCCCCACCAACCGTCATTTGTAATCACACAAATTAGATTGGCATTTTTGCGGTTGAATTCGGCTAGATAATCTCCATAAATGCTCTCATAACAAATAGCTGGAGTAATTTGAAATAAATGATGAAGGGTACTAAAAACATGAGTAGCGCTATCGCGCGCATACCCGCCTGCAGTTCCGCCGAATTTCTCAAATAGCGGTGCCATGAAGCTTAAAAACGAGGGGAGTACTTCCACACCCGGCACCAGCTTTGACTTGTGGTATATCTGAATGTTCTGGCTGTTCAATAATACAGCGCTGTTGTACATCTCATAATATATTTGATTGTCGAATGTAGCGCGTGTGTACCTACTTACTTTTGTATTGAAAGTTTGTACTCCTTCTAATCCGGTTAAGAGGTTGATGCTTGGATATTTTTTGAGAAATTCCCAGAGCGGCTCCAAGAAAGCACTTTCACGTATCTGACGTTCATCGGTTTGAAAAGGGATAGCTGTTTCGGGCCATACGATGAGTGCGGTGTTGTTGTCTATGGCTTTTTCAGAAAGGGTAATCAGTTTTTTTAGTTGATCATGCTGGGTACTGATGTCAAACTTCTGATAAGGGTCAATATTGGGTTGTACTACTACGACGTTGTACTTGTTGTGTTGTAAGGTCAACTTGTTTTTTATGAAGAAGGAAAATAGAATTGGGATAAATAAAAGGGCAATCCAAATGATTGCATATTTAAAGTATTTAGTGGTTCTCCCTTCGGATTGGTATAATTTAATGATATGATATACCAATACATTACTTATCAATACCCACAAGCTCCCACCTGATGTGCCAGTATATTCATACCATTGTATCCATTGCGGATGGGTTGCAAAGGCGTTACCCAATGTGAGCCAGGGCCAGCTTAAATCCCAGTTATGATGAATGTATTCGAAGGCAAGCCAGTAGGGAATGATGGATAGAGTGCCTAAGGCTCCATTGATCCATTTTTTGGTGAGGTAATAAAGGAGCCAAGGTATGCACATGATCAAGCTGTTGGCAAAAAAGGCGCTCAGTGCTCCTTCCAAACTGGCATTGGACACCCACCATGTGGTCAGCACATTCCATAAAATCATGTGCAGATAAGTAAGGCCGAAGTATTTTTTAATACTTGAGCAGGAATCGGTTATTGTTAATAAGGGTACCCAAGCAATAAACAACAAAAAGGTGAAGGGTGAAATCGGCCATGCAGCCCAAAGCAACAAGGCCCCCAAAACAGAAAGCAATAAATTTTTTTGCGTTACTTGCATGCCGTAAAACTAAGGTAAAAAGCCCGAACCTTATTGGAAGAAGTCCTTGTTTTGTTGAATGTATAATGGGCTACGCTTCTACTAAGCTGTAGTAAGTACCGGCTTTCTTCTTTCGCCTATTTGCTGACGCCACATAGCATAATAGAGCCCTTTTTTCTCCAGAAGTTCAGTGTGATTACCGGTCTCTGCTATTTCTCCACGTTCCAGTACATAAATGCGGTCGGCATGCATAATGGTGGAAAGCCGATGTGCAATCAATACTGTTATCTGATTGCCTTTTGAGGATACTTCGCGGATGGTTTGTGTAATTTCTTCTTCAGTGATGGAGTCCAGTGCCGATGTAGCTTCATCGAATATGAGCATATGCGGATCGCGTAGCAGCGCTCGGGCAATGGCAATGCGTTGTTTTTCGCCTCCACTGAGCTTCAATCCCCCTTCGCCTATAACTGTTTCAATACCGTTTTCTGCTCTTTGTAAAATAGATGTCGCACTGGCTTTTTGTAAAGCATCGAATAACTGCTTGTCTGTAGCGGTGGGATTTACAAAAAGCAGATTTTCTTTAATGGTTCCGGCAAACAGTTGTGTGTCTTGCGTCACGAAGCCTATTTGACTACGCAATTCATCAAAGTTCATCTCGTTGCCGTCAATATTGTTGTAAAATATTTTCCCTTCTTTAGGGCGATAAAGTCCTACGAGGAGCTTTACAAGCGTACTTTTACCACTACCGCTTGGACCCACGAAGGCGACGGTTTCGCCTTTTTTCACTTCAAAGGAAATATTATTAAGAGCCTTAAATTGTGCCGTCTGATGTTGGAAAGAAACTTCGCTAAACTCCAGTTTGTGTATTTTGCCGATATGTTTAGGGGTAAGTGGTTTGGGTTCGGCTTCTTTCTGCATGAGAGTATGAAAGTTTTGCAGGGAGGCTTCGGCTTCCCTATAGGAAAGAATGATATTGCCAATTTCCTGCATTGGTCCAAAAAGGAAGAACCCGTAGAATGTAAGTGATAAGTATTGTCCGGGGCTAATAGAGCCTTTAAATATCAGCCACAGCAAGGTAAATGTAATGACCTGTTGCAGAAAATTAACCATAGTGCCCTGGATAAAACTAAGCGCACGTACACTTTTTACTTTTCGAAGTTCTAATCCCAGTATTTTGAAGGTGTTATTATTTAGTCTTGAAATTTCCTGATCGGTCAGCCCTAAGCTTTTGACGATTTCGATATTACGCAGACTTTCTGTGGTGGCACCCGCCAGCGCAGTGGTTTGTTGCGTAATATTTCTTTGAATGAATTTGATTTTTTTACTAAGCAAACTGGTTACAACAGCTATCAGTAAAATGCCCACCGCATACACGGGCATGATGCTCCAGTGCAACTGAAACGCATAGATGGAAACGAATACAACACTTACAATAATGATGAAAAATACGTTGATGAAATTACTAATGAACTTTTCTGTATCCAGTCGCACTTTAGTAAGAATGGATAATGTTTCACCACTGCGCTGGTCTTCAAAGTCTTGGTAAGGCAAACGCATGGAATGTTTTAAACCATCCGTAAAAATAGTAGCACCGAACTTTTGTATGATGACGTTTACGGAATAATCCTGAAATGCTTTTGCGATACGACTTACCATGGCGGTACCAATGAGCAATAAAAGATAAAACAATACGCCATGGTAGCCATTGCCACCAAAAATATATTGCGTTTCGGTACGAGGGATGGTTTGCCCTTTGTCGAAATAATGTGGATGTGTGGCAAACAAATCTAGTAGCTTACCACCAATCATAGGAGAAAATAGGGAGAAGACCTGATTAATGGCTGCCAGAAACAAAGCTAATACCACCAGCCATCGATAAGGTTTGAGATAGTGTAGAAGAATGCGCATATTGTTTTTCTTAGCTTGGGTAAATGCCGCAGGAAAACGACATTGTGTTTTTAAGAACAAAGAAATGCATGAATTGTTGCAGCACAACATTGTCAAATACAATAAATCCTTAAAATTCAGCAAGCCATTATGCAATTCAAGGTTATCCTGCCCAATTTTCTCTGTCCAAACTTCTGAACTGAATCGCTTCGGCTAAATGTTCCGGTTTTATTTTTTCGCTACCTTCTAGATCGGCTATGGTGCGCGATACTTTCAAGATGCGGTCATAGGCACGGGCCGAAAGGTTGAGTTTTTCCATTGCAGACTTCAATAACATTTGTCCTACGTTATCGATTGCGCATATTTCTCGAAGCATTTTGCTGGTCATCTGTGCATTAGCATATATGCTAGGAAAAGCTTTATACCTTTCGGATTGCACGGCTCTAGCATTTATTACGCGTTCCCGAATCATTGCTGAGCTTTCATCCTTACGAAAAGTAGAAAGTTCGCTAAACGGAACAGGTGTTACTTCTACGTGCAAATCGATACGGTCCAACAGAGGACCTGATATTTTATTGAGGTATTTCTGCACTGCTCCCGGGGGGCAGGTGCATTTTCTTTCGGGATGGTTGTAAAAGCCGCAAGGGCAGGGGTTCATGGACGCAATAAGCATAAAGTTGGCAGGAAAGTCCACCGCTACTTTTGCTCTAGATATGGTTACTTTCCGTTCTTCCATGGGCTGGCGCATCACTTCCAGTACGGTGCGTTTAAACTCAGGTAGCTCATCCAGAAACAATACCCCGTTATGGGCTAAGGAAATTTCGCCCGGTTGCGGCAAAGTTCCGCCCCCCACCAAAGCCACATCCGATATCGTATGATGGGGGTTTCTGAATGGACGTCGGGAAATCAATGTAGCGTTTTCGGGTAATTTACCTGCTACTGAATGAATTTTAGTGGTTTCCAACGCTTCGTGAAGGGTCAAAGGAGGGAGGATGGTAGGCAAACGTTTGGCGAGCATGGTTTTCCCCGCTCCCGGAGGTCCGATAAGGATCGCATTATGACCTCCTGCAGCTGCTATTTCCAGTGCACGTTTAATATTTTCCTGACCTTTTACATCTGCAAAATCAATATCAAACTCGTATTGCGAAGTGAAAAACTCATCGCGTGTATTGATGGCGATAGATTCAAGTCCTTTTTCTCCGTTTTCGAAGAAATTAATAACTTCTTTGATATGCTGTACTCCATATACCTGCAAATTATTGACCATTCCTGCCTCACGGGCATTCACTTTGGGTACAATCAATCCCTTAAACGCCTGTTTGCGAGCCTGTATCGCTATAGGCAATGCGCCTTTGATGGGGCGAATGGCGCCGTCCAGGCTCAGTTCACCCATAATGACGTATTGGCTTAGGCTCTCGGTGTTGGAAATTTGTTCTGAGGCTGCCAAGATACCAAGGGCAATAGGTAGGTCAAATGCCGTACCGCTTTTTTTAATATCAGCAGGCGCTAGGTTTACCACTACCTTGGTGCGAGGCATTGCATAGCCATTAGTCTTGATGGTGCTTTCCACACGTTGCAGGCTTTCCTTCACTGCATTGTCCGGTAGGCCGACAATGGATGGATCCTTGCCACTATTCATCCAGTTTACCTCTACAGTAATAGGAATAGCATCCACGCCATACACAGCGCTTCCATTAATCTTCACTAACATAGTTGAAGATAAAAGTAAAAATTATTTTGAATATCTGGCAAGAAGCACCGGTGTGTGAATGACTATAGTAGGTATTATTTTTTCCCGATTACATCAAGATGCACTTTTACATCATCACCCATAGTCATGCTATTACCCCCAATGCCATAGTCTTTGCGGTTTACTATAAAATCACCTATAAACTGATAGCCCGCCTCCACAGGAGTTGCAGTGAAGTCAAATTGAATGTTTTTGGATACTCCGTGCATGGTAAGTGCAGCTTTGGCTGTATATTGGTGGTTCCCTTTGGCCAATAGCTCCGTAGTTTTAAGCGCGATTAAGGGAAATTTTTCAGCATCAAAGAAATCAGGTTGTTTCAGGTGATTGTCTCTTCGGGTATTATTGGTATTGATAGTATTTACATCTACAGTAACATCAAAAAAACTTGACTTTAATTTTTTGGGGTCGAATTTCATAGTGCCTTTTAATCCTTTCAAAGATCCTGTTACATCAGCACCCATATTTTTGATAGTAAATGAGATTTTACTGTCGGCATCGGACGGTGTTAAGTTTTGAGCCGTAGCAGCATACGATAATAGCGTTAAAAGTGCAATGGTTACGAAATTTCTCAGCATAACAAATGTCTTTAGTAAGGTCAGTTTGGTCATTTTACGTCTCTTAATATTGACTTGTATTGAGCATTACCAGCGTGCAGGCCTCCACGGGTTGGATACCTGCCCGTTTGGCTTTGAGTAGTAAGTTATAGTTTTCTGCTCCAGGATTAAAGATAATACGTTTGGGTTTTAGAGAGATAATATAATCTTCGAATTCTTTCTGATTCTGTTCGTTCATATAAATCGTAACTGTGTCAACATTTGGAATATCCGCTTTTTTTTCTAGAATTTCTACATCGGTTACTTTACCTTTTCTACGTCCGATAGCTACTACTTCATGTCCGTGTGCTCTTAATCTTTTAATGGCCATATTGCTGTAACGCGAAGGATTTTCAGATGCTCCCAGCACTAAGGTTTTTTTATTCATGAGTGGGATTTTTGATGATTGAAAGATTGGAGATTATGTATTCATACGAATGAGCTATCCTCTAATTTTCTTTAAATTTAACAATATTCGTTGTCTTTTGGTTGAATTAACTAAAAATAAAAGCCACAATAGAATATTGTGGCTTTTGAATTTATTATAATGAATTAAGATTCACTTAAACGAGCATTCTCAAAGGCTCTTCCAGTAGACTCTTCAGTGTTTGCAGGAATGCAGCTCCGCTGGCCCCATCTACTACACGGTGGTCACAGCTCAGTGTTACCTTCATTACATTGCCCGGAACAATGGTTCCGTTTTTCACTACCGGTACTTGAGAAATGCCTCCTACAGCCAGAATACAAGCATCCGGAGGATTGATTATGGCGGTAAACTCATCTACACCAAACATTCCTAAGTTAGAAATGGTAAAGGTGTTGCCCTCCCAGTCGGATGGTTGGAGCTTTTTATCCTTGGCCTTTTTCGCATATTCTTTTACTTCGGCGGCAATTTGGGAGAGGGATTTGGTATCGGCATTGCGTACCACTGGTACCAATAAACCTTCATCAACAGCCACAGCTACACCTATATTTACATGCTTATTTACTCTGATGGTATCACCTAACCAGCTACTATTTATTACCGGGTGTTGCTTCAGGGCTATAGCGCACGCTTTGATTACCAAATCATTGAAGGATATTTTAACCGGACTGGTTTCATTGAGTTTGGCGCGGCTTGCTACTGCCGCATCCATGTCAATACTCATGGTTATATAGAAGTGCGGTGCACTGAATTTGCTTTCAGACAAGCGTTTTGCGATTACTTTGCGCATTTGCGATACCGGCTTGTCTTCGAAAGCTACCTGCGCTGCAGGTGTGCCTGCTGATTGTGTAGCTGGAGCTGCAGCTGCTGTAGCTACATAATTATCAATATCAGCTTTAACGATTCTTCCGTTATCTCCAGAACCTTGAACTTTACTTAGGTCTATACCTCTTTCTGCGGCCAGCTTTCTCGCCAAAGGAGAGGCTTTAATGCGGCCATCAGTTGATGCTTCAGCAGGTGCTGATGAAGCTGCCGGAGTGCTGGTTTCCTGCGGTTGAGCTTTAGCCTCTTCTTTAGGCGCAGCAGTGGCGCCACCTCCTTTTACGGCTGCAACTATTTCATCTACATTTACCTTACCTTCTTCCCCTATTATACAAAGCAAATCGTTTACCTGAATTTTTTCGCCGGCTTTAGCTCCCTGATATAACAGTTTACCACTTTTGTAGCTTTCCAGCTCCATAGTAGCCTTGTCTGTTTCAATTTCAGCGAGCAAATCACCTTTTTTCACATCGTCGCCTACATTTTTCGCCCAGCTGGCAATGACGCCTTCAGTCATCGTGTCGCTCAGACGAGGCATCAGCACCACTTCTTCCATCTTTGAAACATCAATGGAAGTAGCTTTGGGCGCAGCTTGAGCTTGTTCTTTAGGAGCGGCCGGAGCCTCTTCTTTTTTATCTTCTTTCGGTGCAGGTTTATCACCGCTTTTGCCATTAATTAGCGCCGAAATATCTTCTCCAGGTTCTCCCACAATTACCAATAAGTCATCTACCTGTAATTTCCCGCCTTTTTCAGCTCCCAGATAGAGGATGGTTCCGTCCTTATAACTTTCGAGCTCCATGGTGGCTTTATCCGTTTCTATTTCAGCCAACAAGTCGCCTTTTTTAACACTATCTCCCACTTTCTTATGCCATGCAGCAATAACCCCCTCAGTCATTGTGTCACTCAAACGGGGCATTAATATTTTTTCAGCCATGTATCTTGAATATTTCGCCCGAAATTAGTGAATTATGAGTAAAGTTGAAAAGTTAAAAAAACGGAATGTGCTAAAAAGCACTAGAATGCAGTTCTAGACGCTGTTCTAGCGTGATCTAGGAACTGTTTATTCGTGAATGACTAATGAATGTTTAGGGGAAAATTTATCTATCCAGCTCCAGTTTTAATTTCTCTTTAAGCTGCTGCACCAGAGGGTATTTGGCAACTAGTTTTTGATATTGTTCTGTAGCGGATAAAACTCGGGGCAAATCTTCCACCTTGGGCTGACGTGTAGGGTCAATAGCATTAAAAATCTGTAGTTGCGAGTTTTGTAATGCTTTTTTAAGAAATTCCGCAGCTTCGCTCTTGGTTACTTCTACAAAACGATTTTCCAGTGGATTGGAAGTATAAACGTAGAAGGAGTTAGCATCGGCAATTTTGATTTCAGCTAATTCAAAACTTTGTGCAGCCGGATTGCGCTTTTCTTTTAATTGTTGAATGAATTTTTTCCAAGCTTCCTGCAAGGCAGCTTCTTCCAGTGGTTTATCTTCTCGGGTATCCTGTGTTTGATAAAACTGTTTTCTGAGTTTTTCAATACTACTGAATTTAAGACCAGCTTTCGGTGCGTTTGTTTGTTGAGTCGCAGTATGGGCCGCCATAATTTCGGAAGAAGGCTTATCTGCGGCCACCGATGTTGCAGTTTTAGGAGCAGTTTTTGCCTTAGGTTCTTCTGCAATGGTGAGTCGGGCTCCGGCAGTCTCGGATGGAGTATCACCAGTAGGATTAGGAGTCTTTTTAGATTGCACCGGCTTTATAGCCATCGGCTGTATCTGTCTGTAGGGGATGGCACCGGTATGCTCAGCTATTTTTTTTTTACTCACTCCGCTGTCGTCCAGCGAAAATTGCAATGCCTGCTGCAGATAACATAATTTAATAAAGGTGAGTTCTACATGCAGTTTTTTGTTTTTCGAAGCCCGATAATTGATTTCAGCCTCTGTGAGGATATTGAGCGCACTAATAAGCAGTGAAGCCGGAATTTGCTTAGCAGTAGTAATATATCGTTCTTTAAAGCTTTCTACTGTATCCAATAAAGACACTACTTTTTCATCCTTGCTAACAAGCAGGTTGCGGATAAAGGCAGCCATACCATTTAGGATCAAGTCGCCTTCAAAACCTTTGCGATTAATGTCATCCAATAAAAGCATGGTGCTGCTGAGGTCTTGCTGCAGCATATAGTCCATAAGTTTGAAGTAGTAGTCTTCATCTAAGATATTCAGATGCTCCAAGGTGCTGGCATAGGTGAGTTCGCCATGACTAAAACTCACAATTTTGTCCATAATACTCAGCGCATCCCGCATACACCCCTCGCTTTTCTGGGCTATTAACTGTAGCGACGCTGTATCAGTCTTTACACCTTCTTTTTCACAAATACTTTGAAGATGTTCTACCGTGTCATTAGTAGTAATTCGCTTGAAGTCGAATATCTGACAGCGGCTTAATATGGTAGGAAGAATTTTATGTTTTTCAGTGGTGGCCAATATAAATATGGCGTAGGAGGGGGGCTCCTCTAAAGTTTTCAGAAAAGCATTGAAGGCCGAGGAACTTAACATGTGCACCTCGTCTATGATATATACTTTATACTTTCCTGCTTGAGGTGCAAAGCGCACTTGCTCTACCAGTGTGCGGATATCATCTACCGAGTTGTTACTGGCGGCATCCAGCTCATGGATATTTAAGGAAGATCCCTGATTGAACGAGACGCAGGAGCTGCACTCATTACAAGCTTCTCCGTCTGGAGTAGGAGACTCACAATTAATGGTTTTGGCCAATATACGTGCACAGGTAGTTTTACCCACACCTCGAGGCCCGCAAAACAGAAAAGCATGCGCTAACTGATTTTGCTTTATAGCATTCTTGAGGGTGGTAGTAATGTGCTGCTGTCCTACTACCGAATCGAAATTCTGAGGTCTGTATTTCCTTGCTGAAACTATAAATTTCTCCATGAACGAAACTTCGCGACAAATGTAACATAAATGAACAATGAATTGTTCTACTTTAGCAATATGTGGAAAATTGATGATTAAAAATTTACCTGATAAGAATCATTTCCACAGAGGGAGTACGGGACAGATTGCTGAATGTATATTTTGAATCTGGATAATAAAAATTACATTTTCTCCAAATGTGAGACAACGATTGCGCAATGCTTTAGTATACTTCACCTACAATTATTATATAATGGGTTTTATGAAATCTAATTGTTATGTACGCTGCCTACTGGCTTTGTTAATGCTATGCCTGGGAAATGTACTTAGTGCCCAGCAGCCTAAATCTCCGCCCAATATTTTATTTATAATGGCTGATGATTTGTCTGCTATCGATATAGAACCCTACGGGAGTCGACAGGTACGTACGCCCAACCTTATGAGACTGGCTCAAGAAGGGATGTGCTTGGATAATATGTACAATATAGTTCCTATGTGTTCTCCTACACGTCAGACGTTACTTACGGGACTGGGGCCAGTGCGCAATGGAGCTTATCCTAATCACAGTCAGATATACGATGGCATCAAAACATTACCGGTTTATATGAAGGAGTTGGGATATCGAGTAGCCCTCATAGGAAAAAAGCATTTTAATCCGCTGAGTGCTTATCCTTTCGACTTTTTAGGTGGTCGTGATCATGATAACGGTAAGGGTATTGACGTAGACTTGAGCAAGGCAGAAGCATATATTCAACAATCAGGAGAGCAGCCGTTTTTTTTAATGTTTACCAGCAATCAGCCGCATGGGCCTTGGACTAGAGGTGATGTGTCTCTGTACGATGAATCGAAGATAGAAGTGCCACCCCATATGGTAGATACCGAAGCCACACGAAAACAGATGGTAAGTTATTTTGCAGAAATCACTTATTTGGATAGTCTGGTAGGGTATTGCTTGGATATGATTGAACGTAACGGCAAAAAGGATAATACCATTGTGATTTTTACATCCGAGCAGGGTAATTCTTTTCCTTTTGCTAAATGGACTTTATACGATCAAGGGCTAAGGTCGGCCTTTATTGTAAGATGGCCTGGAGTGGTACCGGCGGGATCTCGCAACGACGCTTTGATGCAGTATACCGATGTACTTCCTACGCTCATCGATATGGCTGGTGGGAATCCGGCTACTGTGCATACCGGATCTACTGATGCTTTGGGTAATACAGGGTTCGACGGTCAAAGTTTTAAAGAAGTGCTTACCGGCAGTCGCAAGACTTTTAGAGATTATGTATATGGTGTACAAACTACAAGAGGTATCATTGATGGAAGTGATGCATATGCTTGCCGTTCTATCAGAAGCAATCAGTATTTGTACATATGGAATTTACATCATCAAGGTCGTTTTTTAAATGTTGTGACAAAGTCGGCATTATTTAAAAGCTGGGTTAAAAAGGATTCCGTGAGAGCTATGCAGTATGTTGAAAGACCTGAGGAAGAGTTATATGATTTAGAAAAAGATCCCTGGCAATTGCATAATCTGGCTAAAAGTGCAAAGTATAAAACAGTGAAAAAAGAATTGAGAGCAAATCTAGAAGCATTTATGCAGCAGCAAGGGGACAAAGGTGGGGAAACCGAGATGCAAGCTTTAACTAGACAACCGCACTAAGAATCTGCAAGTTTTTTTCAAATAAATACACAAAATGAAGAGATATTATATATTACTTGCTTTGTTTATCGGAGCCGTCTATTATGCGCAGGCTAAAGAACCTCCTCGTAAAGATAAACGTCCCAATATCATATTGATTATGGCAGATGATATGGGATATTCCGACCTAGGTTGTTATGGAGGAGAGATTCAAACACCTAATGTGGATAACATTGCTCGAAGTGGCATCCGCTTCACACAATTTTATAATATATCGCGTTGTTGTCCCACCCGAGCCTCTTTGCTTACTGGTTTGTATAACCATGATGCGGGTATCGGTCAGATGACCGGAAAGCGCGATGATAAGGCTTATAAAGGACATATTGGTAAAGATGCTGTTACGATTGCGGAAGTACTTAAGACAGCAGGTTATAGAACGGCCATGAGCGGCAAATGGCATGTTTCGAATACGATTACGCGACCTACCCCCGAAGAGCAGCTGAAATGGTTGAGCCATCAGGTGCAGTATCCGCTGTTCTCACCTATTGATCAATATCCCACCAGTAGAGGTTTTGAGAAGTTTTACGGAACCATCTGGGGCGTCATTGATTTCTTTGATCCTTTTAGTCTGGTAGAAGGTACAACACCTATTACTTCTGTGCCGGAAGGCTATTATCATACCGATGCGATAAATGATAAGGCCGTGGAGTATATTAAAGAGTTTGCTCAGGGAGAGCAACCGTTCTTTTTATATGTAGCTCATAATGCACCTCATTGGCCCTTACACGCTTTACCGGAGGATATCGAAAAATATAAGGATACGTATACCAAAGGGTGGGATGCTATTAGAGAACAGCGTTATCAACGTATGATAAAGATGGGAATTATTGATCCCCAAGTTACTAAATTGTCACCCCGTCATCCCGGAGAAATGCGGTGGGAAGATAATCCGCATAAAGAATGGGATGCTCGCGCAATGGCTGTACATGCGGCAATGATTGACCGCATGGATCAGGGGATAGGACGTATCATTCAGGCATTGAAAGAAACCGGACATTATGAAAACACTATTCTTATTTTTTTAAGTGATAATGGTGCAAGTCCTGAATTGTGTGAGCGTTACGGTCCGGGTTTTGATCGTCCCGGCTCCACAAGAGCGGGTAAGCCTATAGCTTACAATACAGATAAATCGGTATTGCCAGGTCCGCAAACAACTTTCTTTTCCATAGGGCCCGACTGGGCAAATGTAGCTAATACGCCTTATCGTATGTGGAAAGCGCAATCTGCCGAAGGGGGAATTCGTACGCCCATGATTATTTCATGGCCGGCTGTAATTAAAAACAAAGGGGCAATCAATCATCAGCTGGTTGGTCATGTAATGGATTTTATGCCTACTTTGATAGAAGTAGCGGAGGCACAATATCCGGAGGAGTATAACGGTCATAAAATACAACCGCTTGCAGGTAAAAGTTTTGCGGCTGTGTTGAAAGGTGGATCACAATCCGGGCATCAAACGTTATTCAACGAACATGAAGGAGCTCGTTATGTGAGACATAAAGGCTGGAAATTGGTACTGCTCAAGGGACAAAAGGAGTGGAGTTTGTATGATATTATTAATGATCCTGCGGAAATTAATGATTTGGCAGCACAACATCCTGATAAAGTAAAGGAACTCGAAGCCATGTGGAATAAGTGGGCGCGGGAACATCATGTGCTTCCTAAACCTAATAATAAATAAGTGTGAAGGCCATGGCTATGGAACCCGTAGCTATATTCTTATGCTATAAAGGTTTTGGGCCATTTTCTCCAGCTTGATGGATACAACCGTAGATCACGGGTTATTGGGAGTATTATGAGTTTCGGATCAGACAGAAGCGTGTAAATGCACAAGTATTTAGGTATGTCCTTAGACATAGAATACTTGTGATATCGTTAATTAGAATAAATTTGCAGGGGCTAATACCTCCTGCAAATTTTTTATGGGATATATCCGGGAATATTATGAAAGAATGGTGCCGCTACAGGAGTCTGAATGGGCGATTATTGCTGCTCATTTTAGGCGAAAACGATTCAAAAAGCATCAAATAATTACCCGGCAAGGTGAGGTAGAACAGTATCTTACATTTATTGAAAAAGGTATTGTGCGTTTTTATATTCCGGATGATGAGAATGAATTGACATTCAATTTCTGCTTTGAGAAGGAATTTGCCTGTGCCTATGACTCCTTTTTAACGCGTACACCCTCTGAGTATGCAATGCAGGCACTGACCGAAACGCTTGCGTGGCAAATATCCTATAGCGATTTACAAAAGATATATGTGCAAACTCGGGTGGGTAATTGCTTGGGGCGCCTGGCAGCTGAAAAGTTATTACTAGTAAAAAGCAAGCGCGAACTATCCTTGCTGAAACTTAGTGGCAAAGAGCGTTACATGCAATTGTTGAATGAGCAACCAGAAATTTTGCAATCTGTACCGTTGAAATATGTAGCATCTTATATTGGTATTACTCCGCAGGGTTTGAGTCGTATTCGTCGGCAGATTTATTAACATATGTTCATTTTTTATCCCGTTTATTTCGGGCATTTTTGTACTAAAATTATAATATGACTCGGGCTATTTTAGCTTATGGACACAGTATTTTACAACAGCCTTGTGAGGATATTGATCGCCATTATCCCGATTTAGACAAGCTGATACCTGATATGTGGGATACGATGGAACGTGCCAATGGTTGTGGATTGGCTGCTCCTCAGATTGGGCTTCCTATCAGGCTTTTTATTGTGGATAGTAAAACCACCTTTGAATATCTGGACGAGGAAGAAAGAAAGCACTACTATTCAGCGGAGGATGAGGGTATTAGGGAAACCTTTATCAACGCCCGAATCACCGAGCGTTCTACGGAAGAATGGATAGACGAAGAAGGTTGTCTGAGTATTCCCGGTGTGTTACAACCGGTACAACGACCATGGTCTGTGACTGTATCCTATTACAACGCGGAATTTGAATTGCATACAAAAACTTTCAGTGGACTTACCGCGCGTATGATTCAGCACGAGTATGATCATACCGAAGGCGTCTTGTTTTTAGATTATTTGAACCCTTTAAAACGAAAACTGCTGGAGGGGAAACTTAAAAAGGTTCAGAAAGGACAGATATATTCCCGTTATCCTATGCGTTTTGTACGATAGGGTTCTAATCTCTACAAACATTCATCTGCTAGATAAAGAATCGATTCATAATTCTGCTTTACGGCTTCACTCATGGCTATTTCACAGGTCTTGGTAGATGAATAATAGCCCTCATATACTGTTTCACAAACTTCCTTTGCCTCGGCTGCTGTAGCTGATGCAGTGAGTTCAGGGAAAAGAAAGCCTCTATCTCCAGCCATGCCACAACAACCTGCATGCTTCGGCACTGTTACTGCATGAGCAAAAGCCTTAGCTACATTTTCCAGCTTGTGTTCGATGCCCATTTTTTCAAGGGCACACACTGGATGTAGTACTACTTTATTCTTTTTACTGTGAACGGAAACTTTCGGTAATACATAATCATGCAGATAATCCACACTATCGATGATATGTAATTGATCGTAACACTGTTGGTTTTCTTCAGACAGAGCTGGACGTAGATGATGTAAAGTATATGTACAAGAGCTAACATCCATCACTACAGGATATTTTCCTTGTTCTGTATCGCGCCATAGATGTTCCACAATTTTATTGGCGGTATACTTGTAGGCCGGGTAAAATCCTTTAGATGAAAATATCTGCCCGCAACAGGTACCAGATATGTTTTGGAGTACCTTTACATTCATGCCTGCTTTCTTTGAAACACTCATAAAGGTTTCCATGATGTTCTTTTTGCCTTTTTCACCACGTCCCAATACTCTAGAAATACAGGCCGGAAAATAAACTATAGTAGGTGCATCTATATGTGTGATGGCAGGGGTAGATAAAGATTTTAGACTAGGTGGTATACCTAAATGAGTTGACCATTGCGGTATATCGGGTATTAATTTTTTTAGTGCTGCAGTAAGGGGCTTTAATACCTTTTTGCCGGTGAGGGTATCCAAACTTCCGCCTGCATATAATGCAGCGCGTACCGTTTTTTCTACCCAGCCAAAATTTTTGGCTACCCATAATGCACGCTTATTGATAGATGCTGAGTGGTTTTCTCTTCTTAGTCTTTTAATTAAGTCGCCTGTATTAATATCCACGGGACAAGCTCCTGCACATAATCCGTCTACTGCACAGGTGTCCATACCATGGTATTGATATTCTTTTAGGAGCTGATTGTATGCTGTTTTATCACGATGTTGTAATTGAGCCAGGGCTCTTCGTGCTACAATTCTGCGTCGCGGCGTCATAGTGAGATCGCGGCTCGGACAGCGATGTTCGCAGTAGCCACACTCAATACATTTATCCACCTCTTCCTCTACAGAAGGTAAGGGCTTTAGATTTTTAATGTGAGCTTCTTTATCGGCATTGATAATGACGCCTGGGTTTAATAGATTGTACGGGTCGGCAGCTTCTTTAATACGCTTCATGATGGCATAGGCTTCACCTCCCCATTCTGTTTCGACAAAGGGAGCCATGTTTCTACCCGTACCGTGCTCTGCCTTCAATGTGCCATTGTATTTTTTTACTACCAGCTCTACTACATCATTCAGGAAGTTCTGATAGCGTTTTACTTCATCCGTTGTGTCGAAAGCCTGAGTTACGACAAAGTGAATATTGCCATCTTTGGCATGACCAAAAATGATGGCATTATCATAGTTGTATTCTCTGAACAACTTTTGTAGATCCAGAATGGCATCGCCCAATAGATGTAAAGGAAACGCTACATCTTCTAGAATCACTGTCGTTCCACTAGCTCTTACAGCACCTACAGCTGGAAACAAACCTTTACGAATTTTCCAATAGAATGCTCGCTGTGCAGGATCTTCCGTGAATACAGGTTCGTTGAGTAGTGAAAACTCGCCAATACGATTCATGAAGGTGGCTACACGTTCATTCAGCCGACTTTGTTCTTGCTCCTGAAACTCGATGAGCAGCGCTGCAGTAGGTTCAGGCAGTTCTTTAATCAACGGATCAATACCTTTTACATTTTCGACAGAACGTAACGATGCTCTGTCCATCAGTTCTACCATTTCTGCACCCGTTTCGATAAGCGGTGCAATAGCCTTACATGCTGCATAAATATCGGTGAAGTATAAAAGTGCTGTAGATTTATAGGGTAGGTCGGGGATGGTGTGCATTACAGCTTCAGAGATGAAGGCCAAGGTGCCCTCTGCGCCAATCAACAGATGCGCAAAAATATCCAAGGGATGCTCATAATCCACCAATGCATTTAGAGAATAACCGACCGTGTTTTTTGTCTGGTATTTTGAACGGATTTTATGGAGCAATGTTTCATTGCTCAGCACTATATTTCTTAAACTAGTTAGCTCATCGGCCAATGTTTTGTTATGCGTAAGAAAACGATGATAGTCCTCTGCGTTTTCGGTGGAGTAGACATTACCATCCGGCAAAATAAATCTTATATATTTAGTAGTGTGATAAGAGTTGAATCGTACGCCACAGCACATGCCGCTAGAGTTATTCGACAAGATGCCACCCATCATCGCCACTGAAATACTAGAAGGGTCCGGACCGATTTTGCAAGAATATGGTCTCAGGTAGGCATTAACCATTGCACCGGTTATGCCTGGTTGTACACGTACTTGCGAGGCGTTTTGCTCAATATTGATCTTATTCCAGAAGCGGCTCAAATCTACCAAAATGCCATCGGTAATGCTTTGCCCGGAAAGACTACTGCCGCCGGTGCGGAATACAATAGGTATTTGATGAGTATGGGAGAAAGCGAATAGTTGTTTAATTTCTTCTTCGTTTACCGGCTGCACTACAGCTTTCGGAATAAGCTGATAGAAACCGGCGTCGGAAGCATAAGTAATAACATCAATGAGCTTTGTCTTAATTCTTTCATCGGGAAGTATTGCATTAAGAAGTTGCCGGAGTTCCATCTTCTGTAAATATTAATTGCGGACGTAAAGGTATGTTTTTACATTGAGAAGTGTGTGTGGAATTTCAAGGTATAATCGTCTCTGACAGAAGTGTCTATTAGGGAATATGCCTGTAAAGCGGTACAAGCAAAAAGCCAATGTGCTGAAAAATCTGTACGTTTGAATGTGTTTACGATTGATGATATATCTCAATATGGAATTGTTTCAGATTATAAATAGAGTTATGAAAGTGAAATTATTGATCATTTGTTCGATTGTTTGTATGTTGTTCACACCTGTTCTTCTATTTGCTCAGCAAAATAGGTGGAAGCAGGGAATTTTGGTAGATGAATTCATTTTTGATAAGGCGCCTTTCCCTCAATCTCATGCCGCCACTATAGCTGAAACTGAAGAAGGAATTGTAGCTGCTTGGTTTGGTGGAACCAAAGAAGGGCATAGTGATGTGTGCATTTGGCTGAGTCATCTAAAAGATGGAAAGTGGACAGCGCCAGTTATGGTTGCTGATGGGGTTTTAAACGACTCTACACGTTATGCCTGTTACAATCCTGTTTTGTATTATACACCGCAAAAAGAATTATTGTTATTTTATAAAATAGGACCGAATGTCGCAGGTTGGACGGGTTGGCTGAAGCGTTCAAAAGATAACGGACATACTTGGAGTGAGCGCGAGCCACTACCTGATGGCTTTTTAGGTCCCATTAAAAATAAACCCGAATTGGTGAATGGGGTATTAATTTGTCCTTCCAGTACAGAGAAGAATGGATGGAAGGTGCATTTTGAATATACTTCGGATTGGGGAAAAACATGGTCTAAATCGCAACCGATTAATGAGCCGGAAAAATTCATGGCTATTCAACCCTCTATTTTAAAATATTCAAATGGACAACTACAGGCTATTGGACGTACTAGAAATACCGTGATATTTCAAACTTGGAGCAATGATGGTGGAAAAACATGGTCCGAAATGTCTGCCCTAGATTTGCCTAATAATAACTCCGGAACAGATGCGGTGACATTGCATGATGGCCGTCAGTTGCTCGTGTACAATCATGTACTTCCTGATTCCAGTTGGGTAAAAGGTAAAGGGCCACGTACACCACTGAATGTAGCCTTATCCCAGGATGGTAAAAAATGGTATGCAGCATTAGTATTGGAAGATTCTCCCATTAGTCAGTATTCTTATCCATCCGTTATACAAAGTAAAGATGGAATGGTGCATATTGTTTATACTTGGCGAAGAGAAAAAATCAAGTACGTAAAGATTGATCCTTCTAAATTGATATTAACTGAAATTAAAAACAAACAGTGGCCAGGTAAGATTACTGCCAAGGGGGTTGTGACAGATGATTGATGCATCTAGCGTGCTCTTTCGAGGTAGCAAAATTTTCCATCATATTGATAGTATCCTACATCGATTTGCTGCTAAAAAGTATAAACTTTAGCCTAAAAAATGCAGACGATTGCCGGGAAGTTTGTGCCTGTAATGATTACACCCTTTAACGTTAAGGCCGAGATTGATTATGACGCATTAAATGTTTTGATTGATTTTTATCTCAAAGCGGGGGTAAAAGGCTTTTTTGCGAATTGTCTGAGCAGTGAAATGTTCAGTATCAGCGAAGCCGAGCGACTTGAATTGACCAGACATATTGTGAAATATGTGAATGGTCGAGCGCCTGTAGTGGCTACGGGTTCATTTGGATTCACTATCGAAGAAAAGGCCGATTTTACCAAGCGTATTTATGATACAGGTGTAGATGCCGTGATATTAATTTCCGGCCATTTTGCAAAAGTTGACGAGGATGATAATGTGTTATTGCGCAATTTTGAAAACATGCTTGCACTCACACAGAATATTCCTTTGGGAATTTATGAATGTCCGGCGCCATACAAGCGTATTCTAAGCACTGCTGTTTTTAAACAATTAGTACAGACAAACAGATTCGTTTATCATAAGGATACTTCCATTAAACGGGAATATGTAGAGGCCAAGCTGAAAGTGCTTCAGGAAGTGCCTAACAAATTGGAGTTTTATGATGCGCATACTCCGAATGCTATGTTTAGTATGCAGCATGGGGCGGTGGGTATGTCTTCCATATCAGGCAACTTTTATCCGGAAGTATTGGTATGGATGGTAGAACATGCCAATGATGCCGATATGTTGGAAAAAGTAAAATGGTTGCAAGAAGAGCTTACGGCAGTTGATCCTATGATTCATATTGCTTATCCAATGAGTGCAAAATATTTTTTACAGAAAAGAGGCTTGCCTGTAAAGCATATCAGCCGTGCCTATGCCATGCATCCTACTCCTGAACAAAAAAAAGAGTTAGATTTATTATACGATAAGTTTTTATACTGGTGTGAGCAGTTAGATATTCGGCCTGTGAAAGTGACTTAGGTTTGTTTAAAAATATGGAATATGCCTGCCATTGATTTTTTCATTATCAATAAGCAATTTAAAAAATTGCTGACGAGCTTCTTTATTTTTTTGCTGTTAGTATTAAAAGTAGAAGCGCAGTCAAATAGTGATAGCGCTTATGCGATGCCCTTGAAGGAGGTGCTGGCGGAAGTGCAGCAACGGTATAGTATTACGCTTCGTTTTGATAGTTCATTAATTGACGGAAAGATTTTACCCTACGCCCGTTGGCGATATCGTGCGGATGTAGAGGAGACATTGAAAAACATTTTAGCTCCTTTTGATTTAATGGCAAGGCGAGATGGTACGAAGCGTTACAAAATTGGAAATTACGAATACTACCGTTGGCAACCGCAAGATGGGTGGGCTGAGTTAGACCGAATCGCAGCTCACTATAATAATCTAGAGGAATGGCAGCACAGAAAAGAAAAACTAAAGTCTTGCTTATTGCATGCACTGCGTCTTTCCAAACTTCCCACTTACCCTTTAAGCAAACCTATTGAAACGCCTGTGCGTAAGTATAGGGGATATACGGTGAGTAATATAGCTATTGAGATTCTGAAAGGAGTATGGATAAATGGTTCTATTTATCGTCCCGATAAAATCAAGGGGAAAGTTCCGGTGATAATGAATCCTGATGGCCATTGGCAGGATCACCGCTTTCGTGCCGATTGTCAGCTGCGCTGTGCGGCATTTGCAAAAATGGGGGCAATTGCCATTAGCTACGATTTGTTTGGATGGGGGGAGTCGGAGTTGCAATTTAAGTATGAAGATCATCGGAAGGCCCTTGCTCAAACCATTCAGATTTTGGGTGCGATACGTATACTGGATTATTTGTTGAGCCTTAAGGAGGCGGATACGAGCAGAGTAGCTATTACCGGTGGATCTGGTGGTGGTAGTCATACCATACTAATGACTGCCATTGATGATCGTATTAAAGTTTCAGCTCCTGTTGTTTCGGTTTCATCTTATTTCTATGGAGGCTGTCCTTGCGAAAGTGGAATGCCCATTCACTTGTGTGAGGGTGGAACTAACAATGTAGAAATCGCAGCGATGGCAGCTCCTCGCCCTCAATTGCTCATTAGCGATGGGGCAGATTGGACTGATAAGATGCCAGAACATGACTTTCCTTATTTGCAAAAAATATATCAATGGTATGATCGAAAAGATCATGTAGAGAATGTGCATTTCCCTGAAGGGAAACACGACTTTAACATTGAAAAACGTGAGGCTGTATACCGTTTTATGGCAAAACATCTTGGCCTAAATATGAATGCTATACTTGATAGAAATGGTAATATAGATGAGTCGGACATTACTATCGAGAAGAAGACGGATATGTACGTGTTTGGAGAGAAGGGGGAGCGCCTCCCTGCTCATGCCGTGATGGGATTTGATAATCTTCGTAAGGTTTTTGAAGAGGCTATAAAATAACAAGGCTTATTTGTTAACTAAAATATTGTAGGGTGGTTTGTAAAACAATTAAGAAGTTATTGCTGGTTCTTCTGATGATGCTATCTGTTATGCCATATATAAAGGCACAGCAGGATAGATATAAAATTGGGGTTATTGACTTGATGCTATTAAAGCGTCAAAAGCTCAGTGCTATTCCTTTGGCAAAGGAGCTCAATGCTGACGGATTGGAAGTGGACATGGGAGGCTTAGGCAACCGTCCTACATTTGATAATAAACTGCTCATCGATTCGGTAAGAGAACGATTTTTGCAAGCCGCAAAAGATAATAACGTAGAGATCTTTTGCTTGGCTATGACCGGCTATTATGCACAATCTTTCTGCGGGCGTGAAGCTTTTGAAAAATCTATAGAGGATTGTATTCGAACCATGAAATTGATGAATGTGAAGCTGGCTTTTTTGCCGATGGGCGTGCAATGCGATATGAAGAAAAATCCATCGGTAAGAAATGCTGTAGTATCACGCCTACGATGGGTAGGTGCTATGGCTGCAAAAGCAGGTGTGGTAGTAGCTATTGAAACTTCACTATCTGCTAAAGAGGAGAAAAAACTATTGCGCGAAATTCATAATCCTGCCATAAAAATATGCTTTAACTTTTCCAATGCCATTAAAGAGGGAAGGGATTTGGATAAGGAATTAAGGACATTAGGGAAGAAGAATATTGCAATGATTCATGCAACGAACAAGGATAGTGTGTGGTTACAATACGATCCGGAGATTGATCTTTATCGAATAAAGAAAACCCTTGATCGAATGAAATGGAAGGGATGGTTAGTGGTCGAACGCAGTCGTGATGCAACTCAGCCGTCCAATGTTCGTTATAACTACGGTGCTAATGTGGCCTACCTGAAAAAGATTTTTCAGCCGGAATAGCATTCCCCCTTACTTAAGCACATTCATTGGCATTATTTGCTGCCGGATGGGGCAGGATAAGGAATCGGTCCATATACATTAATCTTGTGAAAATATATTAAAGTTAATTTTGCTATATGAGTAATACCCTGCAGTATTATCCCAAGTACCCTTCTGTTCAGGATTTGAAGAAAAAAGCTAAAAAGCGTATGCCCAAGTTTGCTTTCGATTATCTCGAAGGCGGATGTAATGATGAACTGAACGTATGGCGTAACGAAGAGGATTTTAAGCATATTCTTTTAATGCCACGTTATTTAAAGAAGCGGAAGGAAGTAGACATGAGCGTGGATTTATTTGGAACTACCTATAGTGCACCTTTTGGTATTGCGCCGGTAGGCCTGCAGGGATTAATGTGGCCGAATGCTCCGGATATTTTAGCTAAAGCGGCTTTGAAACACAATATTCCTTTTATTCTGAGTACGGTTTCTACCAGCAGTATTGAACAGATTGCGGTTTTGACAGAAAGTAAATTTTGGTTTCAATTGTATCATCCCAAGGAAAACAGTTTGCGCGATGATATTCTAAGACGTCTGCAGGATGTAGAGTGTCAGGTGTTGGTGGTGCTGGTGGATGTGCCTTCCTTCGGGCTTCGATACAGAGAGATAAGGGCAGGTTTGTCTATGCCGCCGAAACACACGTTGCGTAATTTTATCCAAGCTGCTACACGACCCATTTGGGCGCTAGAAACTTTGCGAGCTGGAATGCCTTCTTTTGCTACTTTAAAGCCTTATATGCGCAAGGGAATGGATATAAAGCAGCTGGGGAAGTTTATGAACGATACATTTAGCGGTAAGGTGGATGCAGATAAAGTACGTGCTATTAGAGATCTTTGGCCCGGTAAGTTGGTAGTAAAAGGAGTGGTGAGTGAAGAAGATGCGGAGCTTTGTGCGCAGATTGGTGTGGATGGGATTATTATTTCCAATCACGGAGGGCGACAAATTGATGCTGGCGAATCCACGATTCAATCTTTAAAAAGGCTGGTAACACATTACAAGAGTAAGTATAAGATTATGATCGATAGTGGTCTGCGCTCTGGTCCAGATATTGCAAGGGCGCTGGCCTGTGGCGCTGATTTTGCTTTTATGGGTCGCCCATTTATGTATGGTGTAGGGGCCCTGGGAAATAAAGGGGGCGATCACACGATTGCAATGCTGAAGGCTCAATTAAAACAGGTAATGGAGCAGGTTTGCTGCGAAAGGCCGGAAGAGCTTCCGTCGTGTTTGATTAAATAAGTGATTTGCTCATCGGCATATTTATACCCTTCCGTAATAAATGGTGATAGATGGAAGCTTTAAGTGAGGCTATTTCACTATTAGGATGGCCGATACTCACGTGATGGAGTGGTTGTTTAAGTTTTTCACTGTAAAATTTGTAGATCGGGATGCACTAATAGACGTTTATGGCTAATTTAGAGTGATTAATTTATTGAGCCATATGCAAAGAATAGTACTGCTACTGATTAGTATGGGCCTGTATAGTTTTCTTCAGGCCCAGTCTCCAAAAGTCCCTTCGCTTGTATTTACCGATGCAGCTTCTTTAGAATTGATAGGTCAAGCCTTTCCTCTGAAAAGTTATCACAGAATTGATACTACATCATATCCGGACTTCCCTGCGGCGGTCAAGCAATTGCTTACTAACTCCGCAGGGCTTGTTATTTCTTTTAAGACCCGAAGTCCTCGTATTGCCGCGAAGTGGTGTGTGACAAACAGAAGGCAGAGCAACAATATGACACCCATTGTCAATAAAGGCTTGGATTTGTACATTAAACGTGAAGGGAAGTGGGTATTTGCCGGCGTAGGTCGCCCTAGCAATGTTTGCAGCGAATATATAATGGTAGAAAACATGGATAATTCCGAAAAAGAGTGTTTGCTATATCTACCTTTATATGATGAGGTGAAAAGTTTACAGATCGGAGTGGATAGTGGTTATCAAGTGGTGCGAGGTATTAATCCTTTCAAAAAGAAAGTTGTGATTTATGGTTCTAGTATAACGCAGGGTGCTTCGGCTAGCAGACCCGGAATGGCTTATCCAGCAAGATTATCAAGAGAGATGGGAGTCAATTTTATTAACCTAGGATTAAGCGGAAATGGGAAAATGGAAAAAGAAGTAGCAGATATGCTGGCTACCATTGATGCAGACGCCTTTGTACTAGATTGCTTTGCTAATCCAAGTCCGGAGCAGATTGCCCAACGCACAGGGTATCTGGTGAAGGCTATCAGAGCAAAGCATCCTAATGCTCCCATTATCATAATACAAAGTGTGATTAGGGAATCGGGTAATTTTAATCAAGTAGTCAGAGAAAGAGTGCGTCAGCAAAACGAGAATGCTTATCAAGAATATCAGCAGTTGATAAAGGAGGGGTTTAAAAATCTTTATTTGATCAAAGGCGATAATCTTTTAGGAAAAGATCATGAGGGCACCACAGATGGTGTACATCCCAATGATATTGGTTTTGATCGTATGCTACAAGTAATTCAGCCCGAACTCACACGTATTCTCAAACCTCTACTACACTAATCGAATTGCTCTTATGAAGAAAGTGTTTTTATGCTGTATCATAGCTTTGTCGTTCTTATCACATTCTGTTGCTCAAGAAAGAGATCGTACGCCCGTTAAACTACGAGTTGGTACTTATAATGTAGGACACTTTAATCAGGGAATGAAAGGGGGGTATGAGCCTAAAGGTAAAAGGTTTTACCCCAATAAAAATTCTACTACGGATAGATATATACAGAAAGAGCTGCTGAATTGGAAAAAGTGGATTGGAGAACAGAGTATGGATATCTTCTTTGTGCAAGAATGGAATCAATACTTCGATCAGGATAGCACTTATAATGCGGCAGATGAGCTATTAAAGCCCTACTACAATAATCTCTATTTTGGTAAAGCACACACTTGGATTTTTAATGGCATAGCTACAAACTATCACTTGCAGAATATTCGTACACAGTATTGGTATGAGGATTATTATGCATTAATAGGCGACTTGAAATTAGGTGATATCACTGTACAAGTTATTTCCACTCATATTCCTTGGCAGGCTGTCGGTCATAAGAAGGCATTAGAAGCCATTAAGAATGAATTGAAAAAGTATGAATACTTTATTTGTGCCGGAGATTTCAATGCTAAAGACGATGCCGTACTATCCTTCAAGGAAGCCGGGTTTAATATAGCTAACGGCGGACAACTGGGGTGGTTTGCAACAAGTAGAACAGTAATACTGGATCGTATGCAGGATGCGCCCGATAGGCATATCGATAATATTATTACGAGCAGCAATATTAAGATCATGAATGTGTCGGCACCCACAACCGGACTCAACGACCTCGATCATTTGCCGCTGCTTGCTGATATAATTATTACTAGATGATTGTTGGGTTCGGCAAAGGCCTATGAACCAATAATTACTTTAATACCTCTTTCTTCAAACTGATTTACCAGTTCAGGAGTAATTTTATCATCTGTTACGATATAAGAGATTTGTTCGATACCGCAGATTTTTGCCACTCCACGTCTATTAAACTTCGTACTGTCGGCTAGAAGAATAAGTGTTTGGGCTGCGTCAATCATCTTCCTGTTTAATGTGGCTTCGGTAAGGTTAGAAATTGTGGCGCCATGATCCATGTCGATTCCGTCCACACCAAGAAAGAGCAGTTCGCAAGAAATATCTTCCAGAATCTGAAGCGCATACCCTCCGGCAACAGAAGAAGAATTTGGTCTGATTAAACCTCCTAATTGAAGTACTTCTACATTGGTACGATTACTGAGCTCTAGTCCCACTTTCAGTGCAGGCGTAATTACTGTGACTTTGTGCTGGGGATGAAGCGCGGATGCCAAGGCAAAAGCAGTGGTACCCGAGCCAATCATGATAGAGTCGGCGTTTTTAATTAAGCTTAAAGCTGCTTTCGCAATCTTTTTCTTTTCTTCAATATTAATAAATTCTTTTTCATTTATGGGACGATCCACGGCGTAGGGATTATTGAGAGAGGCGCCACCTTTTGTTCTAAATAGTAAGTTTTTTTCCTCCAGGATTTTCAAATCCTTACGGATTGTTACGCCCGAAACCTTCATTTCTCGGGCTAAGTCGTCGATGTTTACCTTACCTTTTTTATTGATCTCGTTTAAGATGTGCTCATGTCGCTCAGTAATGGTTCTTGTTGCCATGGTGAATAGGGTTTAAAATCAGGGGATAAAATTGCTATTTTTAAATTTAATTTTTATTTTTAAAAATGTTTAAATTTATTTTATTTTGTTAAAATTTCTTGCATATATGAATAACGACTTAACTCAAAACGGATTGTTTGCTAAAATAGGTCTTCCCAAACACCTCGCTTGGGGGTATCTAGGAATTCTCATCTTCATGATGGGAGATGGGGTAGAGCAAGGCTGGCTAAGCCCTTATTTGATTAATAACCGCGGTCTCAATATTGAGCAAGCCGCAACACTTTTTAGTGTTTACGGTTTTACTGTGGCTGTTTCCTCATTCCTGTCAGGCATATTGGCCGAAGGATGGGGTGTGCGAAAAATGATGTGGGTGGGCTTTTTGCTGTTTGTAGCTGGTACTGTGGGATTTGTGGGTGTAGGACTCCAAAACCTAGATTTTCCCACTATGATGCTGACTTATGCCATTCGTGGTTTTGGTTATCCTTTATTTGCTTACACATTTTTGGTGTGGATCACCTATCGTACTCCACAGAGCAGACTGGGAACAGCTGTAGGTTGGTTCTGGTTTGTGTTTACAGGTGGTTTAAATGTATTTGGCGCTTATTATTCCAGCTGGGCAATATCGCGGCTGGGACATCTCAATACATTATGGACTTCATTGTTCTGGGTGGCATTGGGGGTAGTATTTGCTCTACTGCTTAATCGCGATAAAGTAGAAAAAACAGGCTCACGTAACAAACTGCAGGAAGTAAAAGAGAGTTTTGCCATTGCAGTAAAAGAGCCAAAGGTATTACTGGGGGGGATTGTTCGAACTATTAATACTACTGCTCAGTTTGCCTTTCCGGTATTTATGCCGCTTTATTTTGAAAAGTATAATTTTTCTACAGAAGACTGGCTGAAGATATGGGGTACCATCTTTACAGCCAATATAATATTCAATCTCATTTTCGGTTTTGTGGGTGACCGCTTAGGATGGCGTAGAACCGTTTCGGTATTTGGTGGCGTGGGTTGTGCTTTATCCACACTATTATTTTATTATTCACCTCAGATTTTTAATGGCAGCTTTTATATGGTGATGTTGAGTGGTGTGCTCTGGGGTGCACTATTGGCGGGTTATGTGCCTTTATCGGCATTAGTACCATCCTTGGTTACTAAAGGGAAAGGGGCTGCTATGGCATTTTTAAACCTAGGAGCCGGCTTATCGGTAGTGGCAGGCCCACTAATTGTGCGACTGTTTATTGGTCCTCTAGGAAATGCAGGTGTTATATGGATCTTAGCCATTCTGTATTTCGTTAGTGCGGTTCTTACACAGTTCATCACATTGCCCAAAGCACAAGATAATAATGCATAGAATTATAGCTGTTTAATTATAAAAATCAAAGAGATATATGACTATTTTAATTACTGCGCCTTACAATGAAGCGGGACGTAAAGAGTTGGAAGCCTGTTTTGGAAAAGTTGTTTATAAGGTATGGAAAGAAAACGGGCGCGCCTTTAATGCATCAGAATTAGATAACCTATTGACAGAAACACAAGCGGATGCGCTAATTACGGAGCACGACGAAGTAACGGAAGATGTGATTCGTAAGCATGCTCGTTTGAAATTTATTGGTGTTTGTAGAGGTACACCATCTAATGTAGCCGTACAGGTTGCTAAAGAACTAGGTATTGAAGTATTTAACACTCCTGCGCGGAATGCACAGGCAGTAGCGGAAATGTTTATAGCTAATGTGATCACTTTCTTGCGTAAAACGATTCCTTCGATCGAGTGGTTGAAGGGGCGCAACTGGCAGGCCGGAGCACACGACTCTTATCTACAGTTTAAGGGCAATGAAATCGCCGGTATGACCATCGGTATGGTTGGATTTGGTGCAGTAGGGCAACGTATTGCCGGTATGGTGAAGTCTTTCCCTTGCAAGATCCAATTTTATGACCCATTTATTACAACTCCATTTGAAGACTACAAGCAGGTGAGTTTGGAAGAAGTGTTTGCAACTTCTGATATCGTTTCGATTCATCTTCCGGTGAATAAAGATACCATAGGTATGATAGATAAACGTCTTATCGGGCTGATGAAGAAAGACGCCATTTTTGTCAACACTGCTAGAGCTGCGGTTGTAAAGCGTGATGATCTACTCGAAGCAATAGAGGGTAATAAAATTCGTGGCGCCATACTGGATGTATTCGATCATGAACCTCCGGATGATACCGATTACCGCCTCATTGATCATCCTAATGTACTGGCAACACCTCATACCGCAGGTGCTACACATGAAGTGGAAGATCATCATGTACGTATCATGAATGAGAAATTATTACAATGGGCCAAACAGCAAGCCGTTCATCAATAACGGAAATATTTAAAAAGTAAAGAACAATGAAGAATGCTCATATTATTATAGATTTCGGAACAGGCAATTTGCGCGCAGCTGTAATTGCTACAGATGGGAGTATACTAGGTGCAGCACGTGAAGATGTTCCGTATATCAGAGATCATCAATATGACGATTCTATTTATTTTGATCCGGCGGCTTTATGGGATCTGATTTTGGAACTTACAGCTATCGCATTAAAGCAGGCTGGCCTGGTGAAAGTGCTGGGAATTACAGCTACCAGCCAGCGTGAAGGTATTGTAGTATTGGATAAAGCCGGTATACCCGTAATCGGAATGCCGAATATCGATCACAGAGGAAGAGCATGGGAGCATACCTTGCAAAATAAAGATGAAGTGTACCGTCTTACAGGACGATTCCCTACTTCACTCTTTTCGGCATTTAAACTGGTGGGATTAAGAGAAGGTAGGAAGGATTTATGGGAACAGGCGGATACATTCTTGAGCATTAGTGATTGGATTGAATACATGTTCTCGGGAGTAGAACATTACGAGCACTCTCAGGCATCAGAAACGTTGCTGTATGATGTAGCGCGTAAATCTTGGTCGGATGCTTTATGTGAAAAATTCAACCTCCCTTCGTCGCTATTGCCTCCTTTGTCCGATTCGGGAACCGTATTAGGGAAGATTAAGCCCCAGGTAGCGGAAGGCTTATCCATTAATCCTGAAGCTCAGGTAATTGTAGGTGGAGCTGATACGCAACTGGCAGTATTGAGCACCTGTGCCAATGAGGGGGATATTGTAATCGTTTCTGGAACCACTACACCTATTATCAAGTTGTCAGCAACTTATGATTTGGACGAACGCCAGCGTATTTGGACAGGAAGACATATAGATGAGAATAGTTTTATGGTAGAAGCCAATGCTGGTGTTACCGGATTAAACTATCAACGCCTGAAAAAGATTTTCTATCCCAATGAAGGATACGAAGTGATTGAGCGCGAAATACAATCTGTAAGCGATTATCAGTGTGTGGCTTCTTTGGGTTCTTTAATAGCAGACGAATCCAAGCCACTTATCAGAGGTGGATTTATTTTCAATACTCCCGTAAACAATGAGCTTTCGAGAGGAAGCTTCATGTGGGCTACTCTTTGGGATATGGCATGCAGTATTTATGAAAATTATAAAACGCTCGTATCTGTAACACATTACGACAAGTCTTATATCTGGACTTGTGGAGGAGGCTTAGAAAGTAAAATCCTGAGGCAGTTTATTGCTAATCTGACAGGAAAGGAAATCAGAATACGTGATAATTATCGTCATGCTTCGGTTGTGGGTGGTATGATGATTTGCAACAATGCATTGAAGATAGATAGTTATGCTGTGCAGGATTATGAAAAAGTTGAGCCTATGGACGATAAGCAACATCAGCAGCTATATGAACAGTGGAAGGATAATAGAGCGCTCTTAAAAAAGATTTTCTGATGGATGAAGCATATTTTATAGGGATTGATCTGGGAACACAGGGGCTCAGAGTAGTGATATTAGATAATAAGGGTAATATTGCGGCCAGTTCAGAACAGGGATTTACTTTATCTCCCGAAATGCGAATGGAGCAGAACCCCAACGAATGGTGGGAGGTATGTGTACAATGTTTAGAGAAGGCTGTAGCACAGTTATCGGCTTTTCAAAAAGCAGCTGTTCGTGCGGTGGCTGTGGATTCTACATCAGGTACTGTTATTCCTATTGATAAAGAATATCAGCCCTTGCATAATGCCATTATGTATAGTGATCAGCGCTCGGCAGAGCATGCTAAGCATTGTACGGCTGTGGCAAAGCAACGTCACCCACATGGATTTACCGGCTTTAGTTGGTCTACCGGTTTGGCTAAAATGGTGTGGTTTATCAACACTTTTCCTGAGAAGGCCGATCGTATTTTCAAATGGATTCATGCAGCCGAGTTTATAACAGGGAAGTTAAGCGGTGTATGGCATGTGACGGATTATACTAATGTATTGAAATCTGGTTTTGATCTTGCCGCCCTTTATTGGCCTGATTACATTAGTGATGTGTTAGGGATAAGAAAAGATTGGTTGCAAGAGGTGCTACCGTCGGGAAGAGTCATCGGAACTCTTAATAAAGACTTGTCACAACAGCTGGGACTTCCTTCTAATGTAGCAGTTACTACTGGTTTAACCGATGGATGCGCTTCACAAGTGGCATCAGGCGCCATGAGGCCTGGCCAGTGGAATACCACAATCGGCACCACCTTGGTGATTAAGGGGGTTTCGGTGAAAGAAATTAAAGACCCGGAGAATCGGATTTATAATCATAGGCACCCTGCTGGTTTTTGGATGCCGGGTGGGGCTGGAAATATCGGTGCGGACTGGGTTTCTGCCGGATTTAAAGATGAGCTGGAGCATTACAATAATGCAGCTGTTACACTCACACCTACCGGACAAATTGCCTATCCGCTTTTGCAGAAAGGAGAGCGCTTCCCCTTCCTAGCTCCTGAAGTATCAGGCTTTGCTCCTGAAAATGTTTCGAAGGAAGTGTTGTACACGGCCAATATGGAAGGAGTAGCCTATGCCGAGCGTTACGCGTATGAATTAATTAGTAATCTTTCAGGGGAAGAAGTTTCTGAAATTTATACTGCAGGAGGTGCCAGTAATAGTGATATCTGGCTGCAAATACGTAGCGACATCATGCAAAAGCCAATATGTAAAATGAAATATGTATCAGGAGCTGTGGGTGCAGCCATCGTGGCAGCTTCCACCACTTATTTTAAGGATATCACCGAAGCGACTGCAGCTCTTACACAGGCAGAAAAATGGATTTCCCCCCGTTCTGATATGCACCAGCAGTATAATGATTTGTACGGACGTTTCCTGAATACGATGAAGGATAAAGGATTTCTGAAATAGAATAATTAATTAAAAACTTACTTTAGTATATCATTCAACATAAGATAGATGTTAAGAGTAATATTGTTAAGACATGGAGAAACGCCCTACAATGCGGCGGGTAACAAATATTGCGGAAGAACCGATTTGGGGCTTACTGAAAAGGGCTTGGCGCAAGCTGCAAAAGTAGCTGCCTCCTTAAAAGGTGTTAATATAGATGCAGTATATTCTTCTCCCTTACAACGTGCAAGAATAACTGCAGAAATAGCATCGGGCAATCGCCCTGTAACTACAGATGAACGCCTTATAGAAATTGATTTCGGGTTATGGGAAGGAAAAACAAAAGAGGAATTTAATGCAGAAAACCCTTCTTATTGGAAAGAATGGATGGCCGATCCTCGTTCTGCAAAGGCGGGTGGTACAGGAGAGTCGGGTGGTGATGTAGTGAAGCGTGTGAATGACTTCTTTAATGAAATGCTTCAAAAACATCACGGGCAATTGATACTGGTTGTGGCTCATAATGGTGTAAATCGCCTATACATGGCAGAAAAATTAGGTATGCCACTCTCTAATTATCGCTCTTTTGATATAGAAAATTCTTCCATTACTTATTTTGAGCTGCACGATGATGGCAGATTTGTCCTGAAAAAATTGAATGCACAATCCTTATAAGCGCTGGCGTTATTATCTAAATGTGGAAACCATGAATAGAAAAGGTTATCTCGTTTTGCTTTTGAGTGTGTTGATTTTGGTGGGATGTAACGCGTCTCGTAACTCCTCATCCGCACAAGATGCCGTTGTTTCTATAAATAGTCTACCTCGCAATATTTATATAGAAGGCGGTAAATTTCACGTGCAGGGAGTAGTGGTGGATGTAAAACGGGGTTATGCTTATTTTTCTTTTACAACAAGTCTTGTAAAAACTAATCTTAAAGGTGAAATAATAGGAAGTGTGGAAGGCTTTTTGGGGCATCTGGGATGCTTGGATGTGAATCCTGAAGATGGACGCCTATACGCTTCTTTAGAATATAAGAGCGATAACATTGGGAAGGGAATCTTGAAGGGTTTGGGAAATGATTCTTTGCTATCGAAGCAGCAAGGAAGTTCTTTCTACATAGCCATTTTTGACCCTGAAAAGATTACAAGACCCGGCATGCATGCCGAAAAAGATCCGGTGCTAACAACTGTATATTTGAAAGAGGTGTTGGATGATTATACTGCAACTGTAAAGCATAAGGGTAAAGAAGTGCAACATCGTTATGGTTGTAGTGGCATTGATGGCATCTCTTTTGGTCCGCAGTTTGGTAAGAAAAATGGCAAAACTTATTTGAATGTTGCTTATGGTATATACAGCGACACGTCGCGGTCCGACAACGATTATCAAGTGATTTTACAATACGATCCACGAGAGCTGAAAAAGTATGAACGTCGCTTATCTCAAAATCATTTTGAAGCAATAGGCCCTGATAAGCCGTTGAATAAGTATTTCGTGTATACAGGCAATACTACCTATGGTATCCAGAATTTGGAATATGATCCTTACACGGGATTTTGGCTCGCCGCAGTATATAACGGGAAAAAAACTCTTTTCCCCAACTATGGCTTATTTGCAATAGATGGAGGGAAAGCACCAGTACTGGAAACTTTAAAGAGATTTGATAATGGTGAAAAGGGGAAAGTATTGCAATTGGCAAAAGCCGGATCTTATGATGTTAAAACCAATACATACGGGTGGCACTTTAAGTGGGGTGCTACCGGGATACATTCATTAGGAAACGGTTATTTCTATATTTCTGAAAACGGTACTACTAAAGAAAAAAAACAGTATTGTAACCTTCAATTGTATCGGTGGACCGGCAATCCGGATATTCCATTTGAAAAGGTGAAATAAAAAATATTGCCGATTTTCTTGCTGACAAAGGGTTGTCACCCGGCCTATTGAAATTTGTTGTGAAAAAAAATAACACTATGAGCACAACAATTTCTATTGAACGTCCTATTCTTACCAAAGATGAATTACTAGTAGCCTGGCAAGGGCATCGTAAACTAACCAGAAGGGTTATAGAAATTTTTCCGGAAAAGGATTTGTTTAACTTTTCCATTGGAGGGATGCGCCCATTTGCTGAACTCTGCAGAGAAATAATTGCCGTTGCTGCAGGAAGTATGCAGCAGATTGTAACAGGGAATATTCGCCCTTTAGAAGAGTGTATGCCTGAGGTTCAGGAGAAGGCAGATATACTCGAGTCCTGGGATCAGACTACTGATATTATTAATACCTCATGGTCGCAGATTCAGCCGGAGCGTTTCAGAGAGGAGATCAGCCTGTTTGGTGCCTACAACATGTCGGTGATAGGCATAATACAATATGCCATAGACAATGAGATTCATCATCGTGGCCAAGGATATGTTTATCTACGGGCATTAGGCATAGAGCCTCCTTTCTTCTGGGAAAGATTTTAAGCCCAAAACCACTCCTTGTTTTTATACAGGACATATTGCAAGCAAGTAGTAAGATTTTACATCACAACAATAAAAACCACCATGCAGGAAAAATAGCCCTTCGGTAAATTTACGGGTAAATCCTAGCTGGTGAAACGATTGTTGCAATATGTTCTGTTTTTTATCTTTTCTATTGTCGGGCTAATTACTTCTGTTATAGCCCAGACTGTGGATGTATATGTGGCTCCTAATGGGAATGATGCTGATTCAGGAACTTTACATCGGCCTAAAGCTTCACTTGCGGCTGCTTTACGTCAAGTAAGAGAGATACGTCGTCTGAATGGAGCGGCACTTACACAACCTATTCATATTATTTTTCGGCCGGGTACCTATTATTTACAGGAGCCTGTATTTATAAGACCAGAAGATTCCGGAACACCACATAGTCCCACAATCATTCAAACTGACGGCTCAGGGGAAGTCGTTATTAGCGGAGGAGCTATAGTAAGTGGATGGAAAAAACTAGAGTATCCTGTACAAGGTTTGTCTAAAAGTGCTATGCCCCATGTATGGGTGGCAGATTTGCCAGATGCATTATATGGTCTACCTCCAGTGCGTCAATTATGGGTGAATGGAAAAAAAGCGGTAAGGGCCAGATGGCCTAACGGCATGGAGATGCAGCGTATCCTCACTTGGGATAAAAAAGATGAAACCTGTTTGATTCCGGCACCTCCTTCTTCATTTACAGAAGTAAAAGGCGCCGAAATGTTCATTCATCAATGGTGGGAAATAGCGATTCTGCGCATTAATAATATGCAGCGGTTGGGGGATAGCGCACGCTTGAGTTTCAGACAGCCAGAAAGTCGTATACAGAGCGAGCATCCTTGGCCGGCACCCTGGTTATCGAAAGAAACAGGCAACTCGGCTTTTTATCTTAGCAATGCCATTTCGTTTTTAGATGAACCGGGAGAATGGTTTGCAGACCACTCATCTGGAAAACTTTATTATTGGCCTCGGGAGGGCGAAGATCTCGGCCAGGCTATGGTGGTTGTGCCGGTGCAAGAGCAACTAATAAAAATATCCGGCACTGCCGATGCTGTCGTACAGCATATTTATTTTAAAGGTATTCATTTCAAATATGTAGCATGGAATCGTCCTTCATTAATGGGCCATGTTCCGCATCAGGCGGGCATGCCAATGACGGATGCTTATAAACTAAGACCTGCCGGTACTAGGGAGAAGGCTTCGTTGGAAAATCAGGCATGGATTGTACGTCCTGCGGCAGCTATCGAGGTTTCTTTTGCACATGATATTTCTTTTGAAACCTGTACAGTTCAGCATGTAGCATCCACGGGTCTGGACTTTATACAAGGTGTTAAACATAGTAGCATTAAAGGCAGCCTTTTTAAGGACATCGGTGGTACTGCAATATTAGCAGGTATGTTTGCCGAGGATGGTATGGAGATACATCTGCCTTATAATCCACAGGACGAAAGAATATTTACTGACTCCATAGTAATTGCCAATAATCTAATTACCGATGCTACAAATGAGGATTGGGGTGCTGTGGGCATCGGCTTGGGTTACGTGCGTAATACCACTGTTAAACATAATGAAATTGAGAATGTAAACTATTCGGGTATTAGTTTAGGCTGGGGATGGAGCCCTCAGCCCAATGTGATGAAGGATAACAGAATTATCGCTAATCGTATTCATCATTTTGGGAAACAGAATTATGACTGCGCGGGTATTTATACCTTAAGTGCACAACCCGGTACGCTTATTAGTGAAAATTATATTGATAGCGTATTTAAAGCCCCCTACGCCCATTTGCCCTCTCATTGGTTTTATTTGTATACTGATGAAGGTTCTGCGTATATAACTATTAAAAATAACTGGACTCCTTCTCATAAGTATCTTCAAAATAATAATGGCCCCGGCAACCAATGGCAGCACAACGGACCAGAGGTGGATGCGCGGGTGAAACAGCTAGCAGGCCTCGAACCGCAGTATCATTATTTATTGAAAGAAAAAACTGCTCATACTGTAAACCAGCCTATTAATAAGGAGCATGAAGAATTAGTGGAGATAATAGTTGATAGAAAAAGTAAATTAGATGAGGATAGACTTAAAGCCTTCTTAAAGCAAAATAATGTTAATCCCAATAGTATCTATCGATGGAAGAATAGATATGTCATCTTTGATAGGATACAGGACTTATCGGTCTTTGAAGGTAAATTGAAAAAAGAGTTTCCTCAACTAACTATACGGGCGTATTATCATCTTTATTATCATTTTGATAGAAGTAATTGTGGTGAAGAAGTTTTCTCTGATAAGGAAAAGGAACATATAATCCTCACCGCAAATCTTGTGGAAGATGCAGATAAGCAGCAGGAATATTTCCATTATCATGATGTGCAGTTTGATGAATGGCCCGAAATCGCAAAGGGCTTCTGTAATGCTCAATTTGAGCAGCTGCTTTGCTTTACAAGAGATCGGCAGCTGATGTTGGTTATCAGCATCCCAAAGGGAAAAAACTTGAATGAACTAAATCCCAAAACAATTGAGAATAATCCTCGGGTAGTAGAATGGAACCAAATTATGGCGCAGTATCAGGAGAGTATAGAAGGCGCAAAGGATAAAGAAGTGTGGAAGTTTTTCAAAAAGCTTAATAAGTAATTGAACGTATTTAAATATTTATTGCAATGTTAACTATTGGAATATTAGGACTGGGAGAGGGTAGGAGTACAATGAGTGCAGCTCTACAGAGCAAGAAATTGCATTTGAAAATGGTGTGTGATGTCAATGAGAATCTTTGCAAGCTGCGTTGTAAGGAGTTTGATTTTGACCGTTACACGACGCAGTATGAAGATATGCTAAAGGATGCGGATATTGACATCATTGCCATCTATACGCCTGATCATTTGCATGCTGAGCATATCAGTATGGCATTAAAGCATGGCAAGCATGTTGTATGCACTAAGCCATTTATTGATAACTTAAAAGATGCAAAACCCTTATTGGAATTGCAAAAGCAAACGGGTAAAAAGATTTTTGTAGGACAAAGCTCTCGTTTTTTTGAGCCCGCAATGCGTCAGCGTAAAGATTTTGAAAATGGTGAAATTGGCGAACTTATTACAGTAGAAAGTCATTATCACGCCGATCATCGATGGTTTTTAGAAAAGAATTGGGCTTTGGAAGAGGCTTTTAAGTGGCTATATGGTGGATTAAGTCATCCGGTAGATTTTGTCAGATGGTACTTGCCTAATATAGAAGAGGTGATGGGGTATGGAATGATCAGCGCTAATGGTAAAAAAGCTGGTCTGAAGCATGAGGATACTATGCATTTTATTTTTAAGGCAACTGATGGAAGAATTGCTCGTGTGAGCGGCGTATATACATCTCCTATTCAGCCTCCTTACCGCGAAAGTGGTATGAGTACTGTTTTGCGAGGTACGGAAGGGGCTAGTCAAGCCGATTACCATGAGTTGCGTTATGCAATTACTGACCGGAGCGGAGAGGAAAAAATAATTACCTGGGGTGATAATGCCTTAAAATACTATTACCGTTTTGAAGGGCAAAGTCATCATGCGGGCGAATATCAAAATTACCTTGAATATTTCGTTGATTCGATTGAGCAGGAATTTACCGCCTATCCCGATATATCAGAAGGAATTGGAACAGTAGCACTGCTGCAAGCCATGGATGAAAGTCTTAAACAAGGAACTCCCATAAAAATAAAAGCAATATTAGAGCGGTATGGTTTGGATTTGCAACTCGTCGGGTTGTAACATTCTATGCAGCGTTTTTCAAAATCGCCATGTAATTATTATTTAAAAGAAGCATTAACGTGAATACAATTCTATCCAAGCTTCAAACGATTGACTATGTCATAGTAATTACTTACCTAGTAATACTATTATTTATAGGATATAAAGCCAGTTTTGGAGGGAAGAAGCAAAAAGATGAAACCCTGTTTTTGGCTGGAAAATCTCTTAACTGGTACAATGTGGGGTTCAATATGTGGGGAACCAATGTAGGCCCTTCAATGTTACTGGCATTTGCCAGTATTGGCTATGCTACAGGCATAGTGGCCGGTAATTTTGAATGGTATGCCTTCGTGTTTTTGCTTTTGTTGGCGGTGGTATTTGCGCCTCGTTATATTGCCAGTAAAGTAACCACCATGCCAGAATTTATGGGACAACGGTATGGTGAGGGCACTCGCAATATTCTGGCTTGGTACGCATTGGTGAAAATTCTTATATCCTGGTTGTCGTTGGGACTATTTGCAGGCGGTTTTCTTGTACGACAAATATTGGGAATCCCCATGTGGCAATCAGTAATTGTGTTGGTGTTGTTTGCTGGATTATTTGCATTTGCAGGTGGACTGAAAGCTATTGCCAAGGTAAATGTGTTTCAGATGATTTTGCTAATTGGCGTATCCCTGCTGCTCTGTGTAATGGGTATTCATAAAGTAGGAGGGGTAAGGGCATTGATACAACAAACACCGGATGAATACTGGAGTATGATAAGACCCGCTTCAGACCAGGCTTATCCTTGGTATGCTATTTTGTTGGGTTATCCAGTTTCAGCTATTGCATTCTTCTGTACGGATCAGGCGATGGTGCAGTCGGTGTTAGGTGCGCGTAATCTTGAACAAGGACAGTTGGGAGTGAATTTTATAGGATGGTTAAAAATATTGTCCTTGCCATTGTTTATCATTCCGGGTGTGGTTTGTTATGTGTTATATCCTAATCTGAGTAGTCCAGACGAAGCCTATATGACGCTTGTTACGAATTTATTCCCTCCAGGTATGAACGGGTTGGTAATAGTGGTGCTGATTGCAGTGTTAGTAGGAACGATTGGATCTTCTTTGAATGCTTTAAGTACGGTTTTCACTACCGATATCTATGCTAAAAAGATTCGTCCCAATGCCGATAATCAGCAGCTCATCAAAGTCGGCAGAATGACTGTTGTTGCAGGTTGTTTTTTTGCCATTCTTATGGCTATAGCTATTGATAGTATTAAAGGATTAAACCTTTTCGATGTATTTCAGGCTGTGCTTGGGTTTATCGCACCTTCATTAGCAGTAGTGTTTTTGTTGGCAGTGTTTTGGAAACCGCTTACACGACGAGCTGTGAATTTTACCTTGATATGGGGCTCTATTATCAGTTTATTTATCGGGGTATTGTATTTATGGGTGTTTCCGGCAAATAGTTATTCCTTTTGGCCCCATTATCTGTTTTTATCTTTTTTAATCTTTTTATTGTTGCTGATTTTGGCTGTGGTGATTTCTATTGCAGACCCTACTCCACAAAAGGCTACAGTTATAGAGGAAGAAATACCCGTTACTACTTTACGTGTTAAGAGTGCATGGACGGCGCTAGTGATTGCAATGATTGTACTATATATAATATTTCATTAGTATGAGAAGAATGAATTGTTTGTTAAGAATTGCATGTTTTATTTGTTCCGCCCTATGCTTGGGTAACAACCTGTCTGCTCAAACTTGGATCTGGTATCCGGGCGACTATGAGATATGGTTGTCCAATGAAATGCAGAATCGTCGTACAGAGCGCGGAACGTTTTTCCCCGTATTCTGGAAAATTGATAACCATTATCCTTTAGTGGATTTTCACAAGGTATTTGATGTGTCTGCAGATGAAGAAGTCGAAATTTATGTTGAAGGACAGTACAATGTAAAGCTGGATGGAAAAGCTTTTGAAGGATATCCGCAGAAAATTTTTGTGCCGGCAGGACGACACAAGATCAATATTAAAGTCTTTAATCAAAAATCGGTACCGGCTATTTTTGTCCGAGGAAAAACGATTAAAAGCGATAGCTCTTGGTTACTGACATATGAAGATAAGGAGTGGATAGATGAAACAGGCAAAACATCGGATATATCTACCACTAAATGGGTAAATGCAGGATATTGGAATTTTAACACACCTGAACAATTGCCTTCTCAATTTAAATTACCGGTACGCCCTCAAGATGCCGTTAGTATGACAGCTGTCGGTGCTGGTACATTGGTGGATTTCGGCAAGGAGACATTTGGCTTTATCAAGTTGCATAAACTGAAAGGGAAAGGTAAAATTACAGTGTACTACGGAGAAAGCCGTGAAGAAGCTTTGGATACAGCACACACGGAGACATTTGATAAGGTATATATAGATCAAAAGGAGGGGGATTTTGTATTCGAATTGTCCAAAGCTTTTCGATATGTTAATATCTTCACGGACCCGGATGTGCATTTTGAGAAAGTTTCCATGCTTTATGAATATGCCGATCTGGAAGATAAAGGATCTTTTAGATGCAATGATGAAGAAATTAATCAGATTTATGAGGTTGCTAAATATACATTTCACTTAAGCACGCGTGAGTTTTTTATAGATGGTATTAAAAGAGATAGATGGATTTGGAGTGGTGATGCGTACCAAAGCTACTTAATGAATTACTACCTCACCAATGATAATGAAACAGTAAAACGTACCATACTGGCATTACGTGGTAAAGATCCCATTACCAGCCATATTAATACTATAATGGATTATACACTCTATTGGTTCTTGAGTATCTATGATTACTATCTATATAGTGGAGATGTAAGCTTTGTGCGTAACAATTACGATCGGATGAAATCTTTGATGCATTTTGTATTGGGCAGAAGAAATAAAGATGGTTTGCTGGAAGGCTTGCCCGGCGACTGGGTTTTTATTGATTGGGCCGAAGGTTTGAGCAAGGAAGGTGCTGTGAGCTTTGAACAATTGTTATTTGCACGTAGTCTAGAAACGATGGCTTTAGTTGCCGATATAGTAGGACAGCAAGAAGATGCACAGCAATACGCTAAGCTTGCCGGAGATGTGCGTAACAAGCTTTTTGATATTTATTGGAGCCAACAAAAAAAGGCATTTGTGCATAGCTTTGTCAAGGGGAGCCCTACTCATCATGTGACACGGTATGCAAATATGTTTGCAATCTTCTTTGATTATTTGTCTGATGAGCAGAAGTCCTTCGTTAAAGATTCTGTATTGTTGAATAAGCGTGTACCTCCGATTACCACTCCTTATATGAGGTTTTATGAGTTGGAAGCGCTATGTGCTTTAGGCGAACAAAGCTATGTGACACAGGAAATGAAATCCTACTGGGGTGGGATGTTAAAGTTGGGAGCCACTTCATTCTGGGAAGAATATAATCCTCAAAAAAGCGGAGCAGATCATTACGCTATGTATGGCAGAAAGTATGGTAAAAGTCTGTGTCATGCATGGGGAGCGAGTCCTCTATATTTATTGGGAAAATATTATTTAGGTGTGAAGCCTACGTCGCCTGGGTATGCAACATATACCATCGAGCCTGCATTAGGCGGATTAAAGTGGATGGAGGGAAAAGTACCGACGCCTAATGGTAATATTGAGGTTTACTGCAGTACTACAAAGTTGCAAGTATTATCACCTGTAGGTATTGGTAAGTTGATATTGAAAAGTAAAATTCCTCCTAAGTGCAAGGATGGCATTTTTGTAAAAAGAGGGGATAATTTGTATGAGCTGAAAATAGAAAGTAACAAGCGGTATCAAATCACTTATCAAGCATTCTAAGTGTGCAAGGGATTGCTAAAAATAATAATAGGGTATGAAGAAATTTGTTCTTACTATATTAATAAGCATAGTGAGTATTTGGAATTTGAATGCTCAAGATGCATTAGTTAATACACACAGGAGCCCGTATGCAAAGCTTTGGGGGGCTGGTTGGAGTAATATAAAATTTACAGAAGGTTTTTGGCGTGATCGTTTTGAGATTTTAAATAAAGTAATGATTCCTTCAATATGGAATATATATACGAGCGATACAGTTTGTTACGCCTTTCAAAATTTTAAGATTGCTGCAGGGCTCGAAAAAGGCGCTTTTAGAGGACCGTCTTTTCATGATGGCGATTTTTACAAAACGCTAGAGGCGTTGGCAGCAGCTTATGCAGTAACTAAGAATGAGCAATTGGATAAGTGGATGGATGAAGCTATTGCTGTTATTGAAAAAGCTCAACGGCCCGATGGGTACATATATACTAAGAATATTATCGAACAGAAAACTTCGGGTGTAGTGAAGATGTTTGATGACAGGCTCAGTTTCGAAGCTTATAATTTCGGACATCTAATGACAGCCGCCTGTGTGCATTATAGAGCGACAGGAAAAAAATCTTTGCTAAACATTGCTGTTAAAGCTGCGGATTTTTTGATTGAGTTTTATGATAAGGCCACACCGGAGCAAGCTCGAAATGCTATCTGCCCTTCACATTATATGGGATTAGCTGAGCTATATCGTACTACTCAGTACTCAAAATATCTGAGTTTACTACAAAAGCTAATTGATATCAGAGGAACTACTGACGGCACGGATGATAATAGTGACCGTGCACCATTTAGAGAGATGCAGCGTATCGTAGGGCATGCTGTGCGAGCTAATTATCTGATGGCAGGTGTGGCAGATCTGTATGCGGAAAATGGCGATGAAACCTTGAAAACAACTTTAGACCGTCTTTGGAATAATATTGTCCATACTAAGATGTATGTAACGGGAGGTTGTGGGGCTTTGTACGATGGGGTGTCAGTTGATGGTATATCCTACAATCCAGACACGGTGCAGCGTGTGCATCAGGCCTATGGCCGCGACTATCAACTCCCTAATCTCACAGCACATAATGAGACCTGCGCTAATATAGGGAATGTATTATGGAACTATCGCATGTTTTTATTGTCGGGAGAAGAGCGATATATGAATATTGTTGAACTTGCTTTGTATAATAGTGTGTTGAGTGGTGTGAGCCTTGATGGCACAGGATATTTTTATACCAATCCTTTAGCACATAATAAAACTTTCCCGTATATTCTAAGATGGTCGGGAGGTCGTGTGCCATATATTCATATTTCTAATTGCTGTCCCCCAAATTTAGTACGCACATTAGCCGAAGTAGGCGAGTATATGTATAGTGTAAGCCGGGAGGGGTTTTATATTAATATTTATAGTAGTAATAATGCTGATATTACACTTGCTGATGGAAGTAAAGTTTCACTAAAACAACAGACTGATTATCCCTGGGATGGAAACGTAAATATCGTGTTTACAAAAACTCCTGATAAAAGTTTTAATGTTTATCTAAGAATTCCCAACTGGTGTGAAAATGCGCGTATTTATTGGGATGGTAAAGAAGAAGTAGTAAAAGGCGGGCAATATTTTGCATTGAATAAAAAATGGAAGCAGGGAGATAAAATCGCCCTTGAATTGGATATGCCGGTAACATTATTGGCATCGCATCCGCTCGTAGAGGAAACTCGTAATCAAGTAGCAGTGAAACGAGGCCCCATCGTGTATTGCATAGAATCACCAGATGCCTCCGAGCACTCCGTATTTAATGTTATGATGCCTGTGGATGCCAATCTTAAACCTGTTCCCACTTATATTGCTAACACTCGCATTATGGCATTGGAGGCTCAATTGCCGGTATTGAAAGCTGATCATTGGGAAGGTAGATTGTATAATGAAGTGCCAAAAACAGTGGACACCGCACAGATTAAACTGATCCCATACTTTACATGGGCCAACAGAGGACTATCCGATATGTCCGTCTGGATGCCAATATTTAGATAGTGGAATTTTATAATTTGATAGTTGTAAATTGCATGCTTATGCTAAAAAGAATATCTTTAGCGCTGATTTAATGATTGCTGATGAATATTGGGTTTAAAATTTTGCTTGCTGTTTTAGTAGCACTGGGATTACGTGTAGCAAATGGCCAACAAAGTGGGGCGTCAATCGATGCAATATTTAGAAATCCTCCAGAGTCAGCTAAACCCTGGGTGCTTTGGTATTGGATGCACGGCGCCGTATCAAAAGAGGGTATAACCGCCGATCTCGAAGGGTTACGTAATAACGGTATTGGTGGTGTATATCTGGCTTGTATTTATGATACGGTATCCCGGATTCCGTATCCCCATCCTGCCCGTCAATTATCTCCTCAATGGTGGGAAATGATTAATCATGCCTTAAGAGAGTGCAAACGTCTAGGCATGAAGATGTCTCTGCACATGAGTGATGGATTTGCGTTGGCTGGTGGCCCTTGGATCAAGCCCGAGCAATCCATGCAAAAACTGGTGTGGACAAAAACATATGTAAAAGCACCTTTACACGATCCTATCGTATTAGAACAACCTAAGGCTAACGAAAATTTTTATAAGGATGTCGCAGTATTTGCCTATCCAGCGAATTGTGCGCAGGCATTTAGTGATACGGTACTGGTACCTACTGTTATCACCAGTACAGGAGAAAGAGCTTCTTACCTTGCTTTTCCGATAGATGACACCAAATCTTTTAAAAGTGATACTGCTTGTTGGATTCAATATAAATATCCTTCACCGTTTACGATACGATCGCTGAAAATACGTACTGGAGGTAATAATTATCAGGCCCTAAGGTTGACGGTATTGGCAGGTTATAATGGAATCGAGTTTGACACGATAATTAAATTACAACCGCCAAGGCACGGCTGGCAGGACAGCGATGAAGACTATACTTTTTCTATACCCGCTACAACGGCAATGTATTTTCGTTTTCTGTGGAGTAAGGATGGTTCGGAGCCGGGCGCTGAGGATTTGGATGCTGCTAAGTGGAAACCTTCACTGAAGGTAAAAGGTATCTATTTGAGTGATGAGCCGGTAATTAATCAGATTGAAGCAAAGAATGGAAGTGTGTGGCGTGTGGCAACAAATACAGATGAGTTGTGCGTACGCAAAGAAGATGCCATACCTTTCGACAGGATTATCAATATTACAGACAAGATGGATGAAGACGGACAGCTGCATTGGACGCCACCATATGATGCGAACTGGATTATTACGCGAATAGGCCATACCTCTACAGGGCATACTAATGCAACGGGCGGCGCAGCAAAAGGTCTGGAATGTGATAAATTTGATGCGGAGGCCATTAAACTTCATTTTGATAATTGGTTTGGTAAAGTGTTTGAAATGACCGATCCCGGACTTGCCAGAGAAGTGCTTAAAATATTTTATATCGATAGCTGGGAGGCTGGGAGTCAGAATTGGAGTAAAAACTTTCTCTCCGAATTTAAAGCACGCAGAGGATACGATCTTTTACCTTATCTATTAGTGATGACGGGTACCCCAATAGAGGATGCCGCCACTTCCGAAAGGATACTACATGATGTGAGGGAAACAATTGCAGAATTAGTGAATGATATTTTTTATAAAACGCTTCGGAAACTGTCTGCTGAAAAAGATTGTGAGTTTATGGCCGAAAACGTGTCTCCTACCATGGTGAGCGACGGTTTACTACATTTTAAAACAGTGGATTATCCTACCGGGGAATTTTGGCTACATAGTCCTACACATGACAAGCCTAATGATATGTTGGATGCCATCAGTGCAGCGCATATTTATGGAAAGAATATAGTGCAGGCAGAGGCTTTTACTAATTTAAGAATGGCCTGGACGGAGCATCCCGGTAATATAAAGGTTGTTGGGGACCGCAATTTTGCTATGGGAATTAATAGAATGGTGTTGCATGTAACGACACATAATCCATGGCTGGATCGTAAGCCTGGTATGACACTCAGTAATATCGGTCTTTTTTATCAACGCGATCAGACTTGGTTTAAGCAAAGTAGGGCATGGATTGATTATATGACCAGAGTTTCCGCTATGCTTCAGTATGGGAAACCCGTTGCTGATATTGCTGTTTTTACAGGAGAGGAAGTGCCTCGAAGATCCATTTTGCCTGATCGATTAGTGAACACGCTGCCTGGAATATTTGGTAAGGAACGCTTGCTATCGGAGCAAAAACGTTTGGAAAATAAAGATCAGCCACTCCGTACCATTCCTGATGGGGTAAAGCATTCGGCTAATATGGCCGATCCGGAAGATTGGACAGATGCCCTGCGAGGGTATAAGTATGATTGTTTTAATCCTGATGCATTATTGGGCGCTAAAGTTAAAAATAAAAAAGTGGTATTTGAGTCTGGTGCTGAGTATGCTATTTTGGTTTTCCCCGGAAAATTGCTAATGAATCCTAATAGTCATCTAATGTCCTTGCATATTGCAAGAAAATTGTTAGAATTGTCAAGAGCTGGTGCTATTATTCTTATTGATAAAGGACATAAGGAGCCTATAGGTTTTAAAGATAACAGCGAAGAGTTGCAAAAGATATGGAAAGCATTGTTGCGTAGTCGCAATATAATTGACATACCTTATATGGAAGAAACATTTGCAAGGATAGGAGTAGAGCGGGATTTGGATGCTACAGGCAATAAAGAAAAAATTGCTTGGACTCATAGGAAGACTAATAATGAACATATTTATTTTGTTTCCAATCAGGAGAGCAAACCTGTTCAATTTACATTATCCTTCAGAGTTAAGGGATATACTCCTGAGATTGCGGATCCTGTAACGGGTTCCATTACCCCGGTGTCCGATTGGAGGGTTGTAAATGGTAGAACCATTATTGTACTTCCCTTGGATACACATCAATCTGTATTCATTATATTTAGAAAGAAGACAAAAGTATTGTCTACAAAGAATCAGTTTTTGCAGACTAGTTCATTGCTTGATGATATATCAAGTAACTGGTCAGTGCAGTTTGATCAGCAGATGGGTGGACCTACAGAAGTTGTTGATTTTCCTGTATTGCAATTGTGGAATGAAAAAAATGATCCTCGTATAAAATATTATTCAGGATCTGCTATATATAAAAGACAATTCTCATTATCTGATGTGAATAAAGATAGCCCTATTTATCTTATTATTGATAGTGTTTTTAATATCGCATCCGTTTCTATTAATGGCAAATACTGTGGTACTTTATGGACAGCGCCATACCGATTGGATATCTCGGATGCTATCCGAAAGGGGATAAATAATATTGAGATCACAGTGACTAATACTTGGTTGAACCGTCTTTTATACGATATTAGCTTGCCTGAAAAAAAGCGTATCACTTGGACTTCAGCTAATTTAGAGTTATTGAAAGGAAAGTCTCTGCAGAAAGCAGGCATATCGGGACGGATTAGAATAGAGCAATAATTCCATATTTCCCAATCTATTCAATCGATTGCGCATATTTATTTTTGGTGACATTTCTAAGAGGTTCTTCATTATTTTTAAGTTTCCTGAATTGGATAATCTAAAAATTAGCCATGAAAAGAACCTGCTCTTTAATATTTATAGTAATTCTTTGCACAGTCCTCGCATCTTCTTTTGTGCATCATCACATTGCTCTAGTAGCTAGTAGACCTATAAAAGATTCTTCACTAATTATTCCTATAGGAGGAAATACATGGAGCAAACCTATTCAACCGCGTTCCAGAGTAATTTCGAATACCGGTATTGTTAATTGGACTGATGCTAGTACGCAATTCGATACTTATTTCAGGGTGAGCACTCCGGGGAAACTGCATCTAAAAATTAGTGCAAAAACTGAAGGTAGGAGTTCTTTGAGGGTTATTATTAATAATGTGCCGAGAGATATAACAGTAGATGGAAATGTTTTTCGTCTCTATTCGATAGGTACTTGGGAAATCAAGGATACTGGCTATGTTAAGATAACATTGAAAGGCCTTTCTAAAACAAGCAACATTTTTGCGGATGTGTCGCATTATGAAATAGGAGGGACTGTTATTACTTCACGAGTAAATTATGTTCTCAATAATGAGGGCAACTTTTTTTACTGGGGGAGAAGAGGACCTTCTGTGCACTTGTCCTATCCGTTTTATTCAGAAATAAAAGCAAAATGGTTTTATAATGAAATAACAGTACCAGAGGGTGAAGACAAACTGGGGTCTTATTTTATGGCGAATGGCTTTGGAGAAGGGTATTTTGGTATACAGGTTAATTCTCCAACAGAAAGACGTGTATTGTTTTCTGTCTGGAGTCCATACAATACCGATGATCCTAAAAGTATACCCGAAGATCAGCGTATTATTATGCTGAAGAAAGGGGAGGGTGTATATACAGGTGAATTTGGAAACGAAGGATCGGGGGGGGCAGAGTTTCTGGCGCTATAATTGGAAAGCAGGAACTACTTATCGATTCTTACTGAAAGGAGAACCTGATGGCAATAATAATACTATTTACACTGCATATTTTTTTATACCCGAAACCAATAGCTGGAAACTGATTGCTTCTTTTAAGCGCCCTTATACTGATACCTATTTGAGGCGCTTGCATTCGTTTTTGGAAAACTTTATTCCAGAGCAGGGAGACCAGGAACGTCAGGTGTTGTTCGGTAATCAGTGGATTTGTGATGCTAATAATAAATGGCATGAGCTTAATGAGGCTGTTTTTACTTATGACAATACTGCAGCGAAAGGCTATCGCATGGATTATGCAGGAGGTGTATTGAAAAATCAGTTCTTTCTACGGAATTGTGGTTTTTTCAATCATTATACTCCCTATCAATCACGTTTTAAACGACCTATAAAGGGAAGCCCTCCTTCAATCAATTTTGATGAACTTCCATAGCTGTGTGGCGATTCTAGGTTAAGTTAAGCTGCTAATAAGTACTATGTTATTGTAATAATATTTTTATATCTTTTTCTCTTTCCTTAGGTAATACTATTAACGATGTGATTTTTCCGTTTTTAAGAGTCGCTTCCACAGTGGTCTGTTTAGGAGCGTGTAATTTGAAATGTACATCCCATTCTTTAGGCCATGCAGGAAAAAGATAAATTGTATCGTCAACGGTTTGGAGTAGCATTTCTTGCAGGCCAATCATACCACTACCTCCCCAATTGTGATCTGGTACCCAATCAAATCCAGGCCCCCAGAAAGCAGGGAAACGTCTTCCGCTATCTTTCAGTTTTAGAGTGGTTAGGCGTTGCGCTTCTTCTGTGAGACCCAAGCGCGCAGCAAATATATTATCCTGTTTCCATCCAATATGACTACGGAATTTCAATGCAAAACTGTCTAGATGATAAGTGTTGATAGCAGTATCTAACCCACTTCTTCCTATTCCGTAAAGCCCCCAAGGAAACACGGGATATAGTTGTGGTGATTCGGTATTATTTACCCTTGCCCAAAGCCGGGCCGGAGCAATCGTGGGTTTACCGTTATAACTCATAAAGGGAAGGGGAGGTATACGAGATAGAAATTTTTCGAAATATTGTTTTCCTTCACTTGTGAGATATTTTGTTCCTGTGGCTAATAATGCTGTTGTTACTGCTTTTAATGCAGCGATGGTGGCGCTAGCATTATAGGTTAGTTTAAACGTTTCTGCACCCGATCCAGGATAGAGAATTAAATAATTGTTTTCATCAAGTGGTTTGTTGCTCCTAAGCTTACCCCGATACTGGTAGTGCTCATCGAAAAATACCAATGCGTTTTTAATGAGCGCAATATAATCGCCAATATCATTTCCTGTATAGAAATGGGTTTGTAGTATCATCATGCAGAACTCGAGCACTGTATCCCATTCGTATTCCAACCAAGCATTGTATTCAATGCCGGGGTCAAAATCTGCGGGCCGTTTCCAGCCATATTCTGTAGGATTGGGTAAGCCGAAATTCTCTATTTGCTCATTAAAGTTGGCTCCTTTATGTCCCCAATAAATTTTTGTGCGCAGTATAGCCGTAGGCAAAATTCTATTATAGAAATCAAACTGGGGTTTCATCATGTCGATATCACCACTTTTCAGCATAGGCCAATATACCAGCCGCTGGTTTTGTGCTGTAAAAGTGCCGCCCCCCCAGTTGCGATGGTCCGGTGTGCCTTTTATAGTACTATCGGTAAAGACAGGATCTACCGTAAAAAGTCCCCCATTAAACTTTGTAGGGTAAGATCCATAGGCATTGCATCCCAGCATGTATCGGAATAGCTGATAGTTGCGACCTACTTGCCAACTTTCGGTGTTCGATTGAGATGTATCGATAACAATAAAACTTCTTTCCCAAAAATGATTCCACCACCGGATTGTTTGCTGATGATTACTTCGATAGCTTTTTGCAAGTCGATATACCGCATCCTTCCATTGTTTCAGCGTTTCCGTTTGTTCATTGTAGAGGAAAATTTCAATAGAATGATGTTTTTGTGGGGCTTTTGAAATGAGACTGTAGCTTTTGTAGGGTGTGTTTACATAAATGCCGCTATCTACGTAGCCTTGTATAAATTGAGGAGCTTTGATAAATCCCCCACTTGTAAGGTTTTTAAGAGGGTTAAATAATTGTGATTTGACAGAATCCAAACCTTGCTGTGTTACTGTTGCATCGAATACATCAGCACCACTATTACGATGGTAAAATACAATACCTTCGTTTTCGTAATGAATTTCATCTTTTTTCGTAACAACATCTACATGTTTGGCCCATTTCCAGGAATTTGCATTATTCTCTTTGCCTGTCTGTAAGCGATCAGTATACCGCCAATTTTCATACAATAGCTCCGCTTTTAACGGTTTACTGCTTTGGCTTTGTATATGTATGACCGGATGTTTAACATCTACCCATATTTTTAGCTGAAGTCGAATATTATTATCTGCAGCTTCAATCTTAATATATCCGTCTTTCAGTATCAGTTCTTGTTTAAAGCTGGCATTGTTGAATGGGTTGGGATAAAATCGAAGTCGTATTCTACCACTTTTCAGAAATGTATTATTTTCATCAAAACTTCCACTTTTCGAAAAATACATCAGTAAGTCATTATTCTCCACCCACACATTACAACCAATATCACCTCCGCCTACAGGCATAGATTCACTGGCATTATTGCTTTGAGAAGTCCAAACGATATTGTAGGAATCAGGTAGTACCTGACTATGAGCAAATGAGTGAAATAAAAGTGCTAAAGGCAATAAGCAAACTTTGCCCATATCCAAAAGATGAGGTAGGAATGAAATAAAGTTTGTAATTCTTTTTAAAATTTTCATAGTGCCCGAATATAAGGAATTAAACCTTTCTGTTATAGAGGAGTCATGCAATGTATAAGTATATTGTACTTTTTACTTTTTTAATAATAACCTATTTTTGATTAGATCTGAACCAGCATATTCAGAAAAGTTAGAAGGTTTGTCATGACGGAAGTAAAACAAGGATCACATAAAAATATCTGGTATGGAGTGGGACGTAAAAGAATTGAAATACCCAAACCGGTATTGCGATCTAATATTATAGTAAACCCATTGTTAAATAATCTGTATATCGCCAGTCTGGGGTTCTATCCCAAGGCTAAAGGACATTATACAAAACGTAAACATGGACTTCCTGAAAATTTTCTTTTCTATTGTGTAGATGGATATGGGTGGTACATGTTGGATGGGGAGAAGCATGAAGTGGGGCCGAACGAATTTTTTATACTTCCGCAGCATGTAGAGCACGCCTATGGTAGTACAGAGCATGACCCTTGGAGCATTTACTGGGTACATTTTGGTGGTAAATGTTTACCTGAGTTTAATAAAATGCATACGGTGAAGGAGGATTTCAAGCCTCGCCTTGTTAAAGACAATGGTGAAGCGCCCACTGTGTTTAATAAGATGTATAAGACGCTTGAATTGGGGTTTAGTTTGGATAATCTGTTTTTCGCTAATATCAGTTTACAGCATTTTTTATCCTTGTTTATTTATAATTCACGCCATCATCCTGCCACCCCCGATACTAAACCGGGCTGTGTGGAGAATGCTATTTTGTATATGCAGGAGCATATAACCGATATGTTAACACTTAAGCAAATTAGTGCTCATACCAATTACTCTGTTTCACGGTTCTCCAATCTTTTTAAACAACAAACCGGGTATGCTCCGATGGACTATTTCATGCAGATGAAAATTCAGCAGGCGTGCCAGCAGTTAGATTTTACGGATAAATCTATTAAGGAAATTGCTCTTAATTTGGGTTTTGATGACCCGTATTATTTCTCTAAGAGGTTCAAACAAATTACTGGAATGCCCCCAATAAAATATCGTGCTGCTAATAAGCATTAATTATTTAGACTATCGTTACTTCCACCCCCATACTTTCCAGCGTTTTAATGGTGTGTTCTGAGACGTTGGAGTCGGTTATAATTTGCTCAATATCGTCGATATTGCAGATTTTGCCAAATCCGCGTTTCCCGAATTTACTGGAGTCTACTAGGATAATTGTTTTTTGAGAAGTTTCGATCATTTTTCGGTTTAGTAGTGCTTCCGACATACTAGACGTGGTAAGTCCATAATTTAAATCAATACCATCAACCCCTAAAAACAGTTTACTGCAGGAAAAGTCGGTTAATATTGCTTCGGCGTACGTACCTGTAACAGAAGCGGAAGTTTTACGCATTAAACCTCCCAATTGTATTACTTCCACTCCCTGATGGTGAATGAGCTCCAGTGCTACATTTAGTGCCGAAGTGACAACAGTGAGATTCTCTTTAGCCACAATGTTTTTTGCAAAATACTGAACCGTGGTTCCGGAGGCAATCAGAATACAATCGTTGGGCTCGATGAGCTTGGCTGCATAAGCGCCAATTTTTTGTTTTTCTGCAGCCTGCAATGTTACTTTTTCTTCAACGTGTCGATCAGCAATATACGGATTGGTGAGTGTGGCTCCACCGTGAGTACGATACAGCAGTTTTTTATCTTCCAGAAACTGCAAATCTTTTCTTATTGTAACGGAAGACACATTAAGCAGGGCGCAGAGGTCTGTTACCTTTACACTTCCTTCCTTTTTGATCAGTTCTATAATTTGCTGATGCCGTTCTAGTAGGTTGCTCATTAGTTACTGAATATGGGTGTCAAAAATACTAAATGTAATGATTCTCTCATTTTAAATATGTTACTACTAGAAAATGATTGTAATGTGTTTGACTTTACTGCCTGCAAAAGGTTAAAAATAGGAGGTGCTATTTTTAAATATTACTGCTCTCGGCAAAATGCAGCACTTTATTGTTTCAAAAGCCCTACTTCCCCTTACTTTTAAAATAATAGTGTAGTGTTGCCCGTTGTTCATGAAAACGTTTGCGTAAATAAATCCGTCCTGTACTGTCTGGTGTTGCTAAAAAGTGGTTAAACTTGCGCAGATTGTTTGTCACTGACGACTAAAAAAACGCTATATGATAAAACTTTTCCAGTTCGTTTTTTTTCTTTTTATCTGCACGATATCGGCTTGGTCCCAGTCACGTGAAGTGAAAGGAACTGTTTTGGATGAAACAGGGGCTCCTTTAGCCGGGGTGACGGTAACCTTGTCTGGTACTAATACTGCCACAGTTTCTGATAATGCCGGCTCTTTTACCATTAATGTTCCGCGTACAGGAACACAACAGCTGGTATTTACTGCTACAGGATTTACCTCACAAACCATTACCGTAACATCTTCTGTAGTGAATGTAGTGATGGCGAGGCATATTGTCACAGGAGATGAAGTGGTAGTAATTGGTTATGGTACTTCTAAAAGAAGGGATCTAACCGGTGCAGTGGCTACTATGTCTGGTAGAGATTTAGCAAAAATTCCCGTTGCCAACCCGTCGGAAGCTTTGAGTGGTAGGTTGGCCGGAGTACAGGTAACCACTACCGAGGGGTCTCCTGATGCGGAAGTAAAAATTAGGGTACGTGGCGGCGGCTCAATTACCGGCGATAACAGCCCACTGCTGATTGTAGACGGCTTTCCTGTAAACTCTATATCGGATATTGCTCCTGGTGATATCGAATCTATCGACGTATTAAAGGATGCTTCTTCCACAGCCATATATGGTTCTCGGGGAGCTAATGGAGTTATCATCATTACTACCAAGAGTGGTAAAGCAGGAAAATTTAGACTGAATTACAACGGTTATGGTGGTTATCGCAAGCTAGCGAATAAACTCACAGTACTCGATCCGCTGGATTATGTAAAATGGCAATATGAACGCGCCTTGTTAGATAATAAGCTGGATGAAACTTTTACTCGTTATTTAGGCAACTGGCAAGATATTGACTTGTATGCAGAAGCGCAGCCCAACGATTGGTTGGAGCAGGTATTTGGACGTATAGGGCATACTATGAACCATAATCTTAGTATGAATGGAGGTAGCGATAAACTTCGTTATGCTGCGAGCTATACCCATATAAGCGACAAAGCTATCATGTTGTCATCAGGATTTACTCGAGATAACCTCACTCTTAAGCTCAATGCTAAACCACATGCTAAAGTAACCACCGACTTCTCGATGAGGTATTCTAAAGCTACCATTGAGGGTGGTGGGATGAACGAGCAAAATGAAGTTTCTTCCGCCGATTCAAGATTGAAGTATGCCATGATTTATCCGCCTATACCTGTAGGAGGACTCACCGATGCGGAAGAAACCGATGATGCGTTCAATATGTATAATCCCATAGTGGCGGTATACGATAATGACCGAAGACAGCGGAGAGTCAATCTGAACCTAGGGCTTAGTGTGGGATGGCGTCCTTTTGAGAATGCTCAGCTTAAGACTGAAGTAGGTATGGATGAATATCACTATGATGATGATCGTTTTTACGGTCCTACTACCTATTATGTAAAAAATGTACCTTCTGCAGAGAATCAGGGGTTGCCCGCTATACAAATGCAGAAGATGCTAAAAAGAGCTATGCGTAATACCAATACTTTCAGTTATGATTTCAAAAAGCTTCTTACAGGCAATCATGATCTGAATGTTTTGGTAGGACAGGAGTTTATTAATGTGAGTCAGGAAATGCTAACAACAGTGGTTCATGGCTTCCCACGCACATTTACATTTTATGATGCTTTAAAATTGTCTGCCCAAGGTGCTGCGAACTCGGTAGATAATTATTTGTACCCTGATGATCGTCTTTTATCGTTCTTTGGAAGAGCTAATTATAGCTATAGAAGTAAATATTTATTGTCTGTAACGTTCCGTGCTGATGGTTCCTCCAAGTTCTCCGAGGGGAATCGTTGGGGATATTTCCCCTCTGTTGCTGGTGCGTGGCGTATTTCTTCAGAAGATATCTTTAGTGGGTTGCGCAATGTGTTTGACGATTTGAAGCTGCGCCTCAGCTATGGTACTGCTGGAAATAACAATATTCCTTCAGGGCAGATGGTGCAGACTTTTGATGTAAGTACCACTACATGGGTAAATGGTTATAACAGCTATTGGGCAGCTTCCAAAACTATGGCAAACCCCAATCTGAAATGGGAAACTACCATTACCCGGAACGTAGGATTGGACTTCACACTCAAAAATCAGGTATTAACCGGTACTATTGATCTATATCGCAACAGCACTAAAGACTTATTGATTTTATTCCCCGTATCTGGAACCGGTTATGATAACCAATATCGTAATATGGGCGAGACCCGTAACCAGGGATTGGAAATTACGTTGAATTGGAACGCTATCGATAAGAAAAACTTTGGATTAAGTTTTAGTGGTAATATAGGGTTTAACAGAAATAAGATTATTTCACTCGGCCTGATGGAAAACTTTGGTGCTGAGTCAGGCTGGGCTTCTACCGAAGTGGGTACCGATTATTGGGTAGCTGTAGGAGGTTCTGTAGGAAAAATGTACGGATATCGCCTAGAAGGTACCGGTAGGTATGAGGTTTCTGATTTTGAGGGTTACAATCCTAGTACAGGACGCTGGATTTTAAAAGAAGGCGTGCCAGATGCCAGTGCCATTGTAGGTACGATCAGACCGGGATCTTTAAAACTGCAGGATGTAAATGGGGATAATGTGGTGAATGTTTCGGATAAAACAATTATCGGAGATGCCAATCCTAAGCATACAGGGGGCTTTACTATCAATGCAAGAATTTTTGATTTTGACTTAAGTGCGATGTTTAACTGGAGCTATGGCAACAATATCTACAATGCTAACAAAGTAGAATACACTTCTACCAGCAAATACCATGGAAGAAACATGATTGATATCATGGCTGAAGGCAAACGTTGGACCAATTTGCGGCCAGACGGGACGCTTTCTAATGACCCCGAAGAGTTAGCGGCTATGAATGCTAATACTACCATGTGGTCTCCTTACATGAGTCGATACATATTTACTGATTGGGCTGTGGAAGATGGAAGCTTCCTAAGGTTGGGTACACTCACGCTGGGGTACAATTTACCACAGTCTATAGCCCGTAAGGCCGGTTTACAAAGTGCACGTATCTATGCTACCGGATATAATGTATTCTGTATTACCAATTATTCAGGTTTCGATCCTGAAGTATCTACGCGCAGAAAAACGGCGCTTACACCGGGTGTGGATTATTCAGCCTACCCCCGTAGCCGGATGATTATACTGGGTTTAAATCTCTCTTTCTAGCATAAAGTGAATAGGAAATGCATAGCTTGTTTAACCAAAAATGATTTAACAATGAGAACCTCACTATATAAAATATGTTTGCTGGTTTCGGTAGTAATAATAACCGGATCCTGTAAGAAGCTGCTGGATACGCCCACCAAATCCTCTTTGGACGAAGCAGTAATTTTTTCCACGCCTAGCCTGGCGGAAGGAGCTATTGCCGGAGTAATCCAGTCTTTCTGTGAAACCAATTCCTATCGAGGTCGCTATCTGGTATATTATGGGATCAATACAGATTGTGAAGTGTATAACTCCCTCAAGTCAATAAACGATGATAGGGCCTGGCTATCGAATTATAATACCAATGTAAATAACAGCCAGATGAATACCGATAATAATGCGTGGGCAAAGTTTTATGAAGGTATAGAAAGAGCAAATCTGGCTATCCGAGGTATTAGAACTTATGGTGACTATAAAAACAATCGGGATTTAGCACAGATTCTCGGCGAAATGCTTACGTTGCGAGCTGTTGTTTATAACGATCTTATAAAAGGTTGGGGCGATGTGCCGGCACGTTTTGAACCGGTTACTACCGAAACCACTTATCTCCCAAGAGCAGACAGAGATGTGATTTACAAACAACTGCTGGAAGATTTAAGGGAGGCCGCAGAACTAGTGGCATGGCCTAACGAAACTGCAGCTACTTCTACCACTGAAAGAGTGAATAAAGCGTTCGTCAAAGGTCTTCGTGCGAGAATCGCATTAGCCGCGGGCGGATATTCTCAACGTGCCAATAATGAAATCCGTAGAAGTAATGATCCGGATCTAGCTCCCGAAAAAATGTATCAGATAGCTAAGCAAGAGTGCTTGGATGTGATTAATAGCGGTACTTGTCGCTTGCTAGGCTTTGAAGAAGTATTCAGAACACTATGTGCTGAAACCGGACAGGCAGGGCTTGAGTCTTTATGGGAAATTCCGTTCAGCGAAGGCCGCGGTCGCGTGATCTTTGATTTAGGTTTAAGACACACTACTACTGATAAATATACAGGGCAAAACCGTGGTGGCACTAATGGTCCTAATCCCATTATGTATTATGAATATGATAAGGATGATGTACGTCGTGATGTAACTTGTGTGCCTTACGAGTGGACTAACGGTGTTCAGGTGCCCACCTCATTAGGAAGATGGCAATTTGGAAAATACAGATATGAATGGTTGCCAAGACGTGTTACATCTTCTAATGATGACGGTCTGAACTGGATGTATATGCGCTATGCTGACGTAATTCTGATGGCAGCAGAAGCCATTAACGAGCTTGATGGTCCTCAGGCTGCAGCCCCTTATTTGAGAATGATTCGTGAAAGAGCGTTCCCTAATAATCCTGAAAAAGTAAATGCTTATATGTCTGCTGTTACTGTAAGCAAAGAGGCTTTCTTTAATGCTATCGTTAAGGAGCGCGCACTGGAGTTTACAGGAGAGATGCTTCGTAAGGCGGACTTGATCAGATGGAACTTATTAAGCACTAAACTGAATGAAGCTAAAGTAAAACTGGAGCAGTTGGAAAATAGAACCGGGCCTTATGCCTCATTACCCAGAAATATTTATTACAAGACTGCCGACGATGGTGAAACTGTTATTATTTACGGTTTGAACTTCGGTGATACTGACGAAGAAGGCGCAGCCCTTAATTATGGCAATAGTAAAAGGTGGACTATGACTGCATCTGGAGATCAGGTGAATTATTGGGATGCCCTATTTGTTCGGGATCCTAATTTACAACAGTTCTGGCCTATCTGGCAAGTATTTATTGATAATAGTAACGGTAAACTGAACAATGATGGGTATAACTTCTAAATACCTCACCCAAAATCTTCTGTTATGAAATACGCGTGTAATTTTTGCTCCATAATATTGGCTGCGATGGTTGTGTGCAGCTATGGATGTACCAAAACTATCGAGAAAGAAAGAACTTCTCTTGAAACCTCAAGGTTGTTTTCTCCTACTAAGCTTACAGCCACCGTTGTAAATCGAACCTCTGTAAGATTGAGTTGGGGACAAGTAGGAAAAGCAGGTACCTATACTATTGAGATTTATGAAAGTAGCAGTGGTACCGACTTCTCCGGAGCTCCTTTTCGGGTTGTTGAGGGGGTTACGCTGGATCAAGTACCGTATACGGTGTCTGGTCTTGATGGAGAAACACGATATGTAGTACGTGTAAAAGCAGTAGGAGAAGGCGTTGAGGACTCAAAGTGGGTGAGCGCTACTTTTACAACAGATGCGGAGCAAATATTTTATCCGGTTGATCTAAATGAAATAGAACCTACTTCGGTAGTATTGAGATGGCCGGCCGGAGAAGCAGCTACTCAGATCGTTTTGATACCAGGAAATATTACTCATAGTGTTACAGCAGAAGAAGTAAGTGCCGGAGCCGCTACTATTACTGGATTGGTGGGAGAAACTACTTATACGGCACGATTGCTCAACGGAACTAAAACTAGAGGAACGATTACATTTACAACCCCTATTGATTTAGGCGGAGCAATACAAGTTACTCCCGATGACGACTTGACTAATATCTTGCAAAACGCTTCTGATGGAGATGTCTTTGCTCTTATGCCGGGAACATATGTGGCCCAAGATATCTTTATTTCAAAATCTATTTCCATTAAAGGTGCTAAGCCTGCTGAAAAGCCAGTGCTCAAAGGAGTTGTACTGCGTATTTCAAATGGTGCAGGTTTGCAATTAAAAGATCTGATTATAGACGGTACCGGTGCTCTCGATGGAAATCAGTTTCTTGTTTACAACGATGATATGAATACAGCCTATGGCGATTTGAAAGTAGAAGACTGTACCATATTCAATTATGTAAAAGGGGTAATGTATGTAAATAAGAAAGCCTGGATTCTTTCGGTGCTATATAGAAACAATATAATTTACAACATAGAGTGTAGTGGTGGTGATTTTATAGATTTTCGTAATGGACTGAGCTCCACATTTACATTCGTCAATAATACTGTGTATAACAGTGCGGCCGCACGGGATATTTTCCGAATGGATGCAGGAGGTTCTACCAATTTCCCGTCTGTTACTAGTGTTATCGATATTCAAAATAATACTTTCTACAATATTGCTAAGAGTAGCTCTAATCGGATGCTCTATATTCGTCTTGCATCTAATCAGATTACTTTTTCAAAGAACCTCATTGTTAATTCTGAAGGATACTATAGCAATCAGGCGGCAACCAATATCGTAGCTAGGAGTAACAATAACTATTATAATGCACCTAACTTTACAAATAGCTCGGTGGCTAATGCTAAAAATGACCCAGGTCCATACACTACTTTGAATCCAGGATTTGTAAATCCGGATGCAGGTGATTTCACGGTTACTAATCTGGATCTAAAAATTGCAGGGGTAGGAGATCCTCGCTGGTTACAATAGTTTTATGAATATTGCTTTAAATACCAATGTGACGCGGTCGTTTTTTTTATTGATATTAATTAGTTGCTCCTTTCTCGCTACCGGTCAGGATAAAGGTGATGCCAGACCGGTAGCTTTTCCCGGAGCAGAAGGATTTGGAAAATATGCTACCGGAGGAAGAGGCGGGAAGGTGCTTATAGTTACTAACTTAAATGATGATGGGGAAGGTAGCCTGCGTCATGCTTTAATGACGAAGGGGCCTCGTATTATTGTATTTGCGGTTTCTGGTACTATTCATTTAAAGTCCCGACTGAATATTCCGGGAAATGTTACCATTGCCGGACAGACGGCCCCGGGAGATGGTATTTGCATTGCGGATTACCCTGTGCATCTAACCGGAGATAATATTATTATTCGCTTCATTCGCTTGCGTATGGGCGATAGGTATCAGAACCAGGGACAGACGCCTGGCGCCGGTGCAGATGATGCATTAAGTGGTGTCGGCAGAAAGCATATCATAATTGATCACTGTAGCATGAGCTGGAGCACAGATGAAGTGTGCTCTATATATAGAGGTGATAGTACCACCATTCAATGGAGCATGATTTATGAGCCGCTGAATTATTCTTATCATTTTGAAGAAGGAGATACTGATTTTGAAGAGCATGGTTTTGGTGGTATTTGGGGAGGTAGCCATTTCAGTGCACATCATAATTTGTTTGCTCATTGTAACAGTCGTACTCCCCGATTTAACGGTGCCCGTTTGGGCGCAAAGGATGAGTTGGTTGACTTCAGATATAATGTAATCTATAACTGGGGAAAAAACTCCATTTATGGAGGAGAAGGAGGAAGATATAATATTGTCAATAATTATTTTAAGTATGGACCTGATACAAAATCTTCTGTAAAATATCGTATTGTTAATCCTTCTACGCCGCAACAAAAGCATTTGTCTTTGGGTGCGTTTTATGTGAATGGGAATATTGTAGATGAGGCTCCTCAAGTTTCTAAGAATAATTGGCTAGGCATACACATGGATAAAGCCGCCAATCAAAATGATAAACGACGTGCGGTAGTGGGGCAGCCATTTCAGGTAGAACCTCTTCCACTAAAAACAGCTGCAGAAGCTTATACTTCGGTGCTTGAAAAAGCCGGAGCCTTTTTACCCAAAAGAGATACGCTTGATGAACGTATTATAAGAGATTTGAAAAATAGAACTGGCCGCATTATTGACGTACAAGGAGGTTACCCTCATGGAACGGATTACGAAACATCAAAATCGGCTTGGCCCGTACTGAAAAGTGCAGCAGTACCATTGGATACGGATAAAGACGGTATCCCCGATGACTGGGAGCTCAAAAATGGACTAAATCCGAATGATCCAGCAGATGCTTCAATGAATACATTGCATAAATATTATACCAATATTGAAGTTTATATCAATAGTTTGGTTCCCCAATACTAATGTGTATAAATTACAAATCTGCGTTTAATTATATTTTCTAGTAGTATAAATTACTCGCCATTACACTAAAACATATTTTTCCCAATATTTCAGAATAATCTTAATATTGTTAAGCTCGAAATGCCGAGATAAGCACGGTTGATATTTTTATTACTGATTACTGAAAACAATGAGGTTTTATTACTTTGTCCTTGCATTATGTTGCAACATCATTATCATCTCATGTGCCTCAAAAACGCAGGTTAGTAAAGGTGTAGTATCGCTTAAGGTTATGAGCTATAATATACATCATTGCAATCCGCCGTCAAAACAAGGTGTGATAGATGTTGATGCTATAGCCAACGCAATTAAACAAGAAGATCCTGATATTGTGGCAGTGCAAGAAGTAGATGTGAATACGGGCCGTAGTGGAAGAATCAATCAGGCAGCATTACTTGCCTCCAAGACTAATTTAAAGGCTTTTCATTTTGCAAAAGCAATAGATCATGACGGTGGTGACTACGGGGTACTTATTTTATCAAGATATCCATTGTCTGACATCCATACTTATAAGTTGCCTATGGAAGCTAACTCTCAGGGAGAGCCACGTGTGCTGGCGATGGCTACTGTACATCTTCCGGGAGGTAAAAAAATGAAATTTGGTTCGACACATTTGGATGCTATGCGAAATCCTGCTAACCGACTACTACAAATCAAAACAATCAATGCCATTGCCGATACGATTGCAGTACCTATGATTGTGGCGGGAGATTTTAATGCCGAAGAAGGATCAGAAGTAATCAAATTGTTAGATAATCAATTCACGAGAACTTGTTCTCCTTGCCAACCTACCATTCCGGCAGTAAATCCTAAGAAGGCAATTGATTTTATTGCTTATAAACCCCAATCCGCATTTTCAGTAATTCTGCATAAGGTAGTGAATGAAACTTATGCGTCGGATCATTTGCCGGTAACTGCGGTAATGAAGCTGCATTTTTAAATAAGTAGTATTGTTTATAAATAAATAGGTTTTTGATATTATTACTTATATTTATATAGTGGATATTTATAATTAATTGCGAGCGACTCCCATTTTTTAATCTAATGCCTATACCTATGCCTCAAAAGCTTTTTAACGAACGTATTAAACAGATTCTCCTGCTGGCTATTATTTTGGTAATGATGATAACTGTGGTGAGGGAGCTGACTGCATTTTTGCCGGGGTTGTTAGGCGCCATTACATTGTATATTGTGAGCCGTAAACAGTATTTTAAGTTTATATATCAAAGGAAATGGAAGAAAGGGCTTACTAGCTTACTATTTATAATTTTTTATTTGATTGTTTTGGGCATTCCCATTACCATAGCAGTAACTTTAATAAGTCCTAAAGTGAATGCTATACTTGCCGATCCTTCGGCTATTGTTAATTCTGCAAAGCATACTATTAGCGTCATACAACAACGAACCGGATTTAACATTGTTTCTGAAAATACCTTATCAAGTGCTGTTAATACGGTTACTTCATTTTTGCCCAAATTATTGAATAGTACACTCAACTTAGTTTCTAATTTGGCAATAATGCTTTTTGTGCTGTATTATATGCTTTATCATGGGAGCGATATAGAGCGCTATCTTTCTAAAGCTGTACCATTGAAGCGCCGAAATATTAAGATATTATCGGACGAAACTAAAAAGGTGGTTATTGCTAATGCACTAGGAATTCCGTTGATTTCAATTATTCAGGGTATAGTAGCAACTATAGGTTATGCTATTTTTGGTGTAAAGGACTGGGGACTGTACGGTTTTCTTACAGGGGTGTGTGCCTTCTTTCCTGTTGTGGGTACTATGATTGTTTGGGTGCCTGTGGTGATATATATGTATGCGACGGGCGACACACTAAATGCAACACTTTTGTTACTGTATCATCTGGTTGTAACTGGAAATGTAGACTATGTGGCGCGTATTACGTTATTGAAAAGGATAGGTAATACACATCCGGTGGTTACTATTATTGGTGTATTGGTAGGGTTGAGCCTTTTTGGCTTTGTGGGTCTGGTATTTGGTCCATTGTTGTTGAGCTACATCATGGTATTGTATGATATATATATGAATGAGTTTGTAAATACCGATGATGACGATTATGTGCCTGCAGTCGAACCTGTATCTTCTAATGTAGTATCCGACAAATCTGATTCCGGAAATATTACAGGCGCTTAATATTTTTCTTTCAGAAGCTTCGCAACTTTTTTATCGATGGGCAGCGTCATAACATCCTCATTAAAGTAATACCAGTCAATAAATCGAAAGTTTTCCGATACTTCTTCGGGGTATACTGCGGAACCATTATTTACCGGAATATCTAAAGTTTCTAGAGGCTTTATGAGGTAGTAAACAGAAATAATCTGATGTTCGGGATTGAAAGCTGATTGCTGAAAGAAGTCGGTAGTGTACAGATGATCTACTACTTCTACATCAATACCAATTTCTTCCTTACATTCTCTAATAATGCAATCTATTGTCCCTTCTCCTAATTCCAGTCCACCTCCGGGAAACTTGGTGATTTCTTGGTTGTTATAATATATCCGTTCATCACTCACCAATATCTGCTTTTTGTCATTTACAAGCACACCATACACACGTAGGTTGATAGCTTTTATCATGCTTTGTATCCTTTATCCTTTCCGTTTATATATCTATTGTACCTTCAAATACTTTTTCAGCAGGACCTTTAAGCCAGATGTCACTGAAAGTGCCATCTTCGTTTTTGGTATAATTAACCCGTAGTTTTCCCCCCAGAACTTCGAGGTCAATACTGTTTTTCCCCGGTTCCTCTTTCGAAAAGGCTAGAGCTACTGCGGCGGCTCCAGTACCACATGCATAAGTTTCATCTTCCACGCCTCGTTCGTATGTTCTTACACGCCAACTATGATTGTTGATAGGTTCCACAAAATTTACGTTAATACCTTCTTTCTTGAAAGTATCGCTGTATCTGATTTTTCTCCCTTCTTCAAATACATTCATCTCTTTAAGGTTGGTTACCTGCTTCACATAATGGGGCGAACCTGTATTGAGGATAACGTGATCTTCGAATTGTTGTATGGTGCTTACATTCGACATTTTTAGCGAAACAATTCCTTTTTGTATAGTAGCAATATGTTCCCCATCTACTGCCCAAAATTTATATTCACTGCGTCTAATGCCCATATCATAAGCAAACTTTACAATACATCGTCCTCCATTGCCGCACATAGTACCTAATCGTCCGTCAGCATTATAATATACCATTTCAAAATCATAACCTTCTTTATTATTGAGCAGCATAAATCCGTCTCCACCTACGCCAAATCTTCTGTCACAAATTTTATGAATGGTCTCTTGCGATAACTCGTGATATTTCCCTTCGCGGTTATCCACAATCACAAAATCATTTCCGGTACCTTGATATTTATAAAAATGCATGTTGATGGAATGTTTTTTAAATTGTTGTTGAGAATAAATATGCTTTAGTATGTTTTACAGTGTGGTATGAAATATGAATCAGAAATTCTTGACAAATATCTCTAAAAACTTTTTTATTAACCGTTCAACGGCAGCTTTACCGTCTTTTGTAAATTCTTTTTTGATACGATTGGCAACGATCGCATTTAAAGCTAAGCAATGGTGTCCCAATAGTTTTCCGAGACCGTAAATAGCAGAAGTTTCCATTTCAAAATTGGTAATACGATGGGGACCAAATCTGAAGTCGGTCAAGCGATCAATTAAATGAGGATTGCTAATGCCTAAACGCAATACACGTCCCTGAGGGCCATAAAACCCCGGACAGGTCACGGTAATGCCTTGATGAAATCCGTCTGTAAAATGTTTAAGCAGAGAAGGGGAGGCTCCGGTGATGTAGGGATCGCTTTTTAATTGGGTATGCGTAACGAATGCTTGTATTAACTCTACTTCTTCATTATCCTTGTCCTTGTTATAAAAACTAAGTAGGTTGTCGAGACCGAGGCCATGAGTAGATGCTACAAATTCATCCACTCCTATATCTTCTTGTAAAGAACCCGATGTGCCTACGCGTATGATGTTAATACTGGATAATTGTTCTTTAATCTGGCGGGTTTCGAAATCGATATTCACCAATGCATCCAGTTCGTTTATTACAATATCTATATTATCGGGTCCAATGCCGGATGAAAGCACGGTGAGTCTTTTGCCTCCGATAGTTCCGGTATGTGTAACAAACTCTCGATGCTGTTGTTTTACTTCTATTGTATCAAAATATTTGCTAAATTCCTTTACTCGATCAGGGTCGCCCACAGTTACAACAGTATCTGCAATTTCTTCCGGACGTAAATCGAGATGATACACTGCGCCTCTACTATTCAGTATAAGCTCACTTTCTGCAATCCTGCTCATATTTTTCTATTTATAGTATGATATTTTATCAAAAATACCCTATTTTTGCAAGCCTTCAAAACGGTCTCGTGGCCGAGTGGCTAGGCAGAGCTCTGCAAAAGCTCCTACAGCGGTTCGAATCCGCTCGAGACCTCCTATTTCAAAATTTTTAAGTCCGCTCTTGAAGCGGATTTTTTCATTTTACTTCTTCAATAGTAATATTTCCTGAGGAATCTTAACGTGTTTTATTCTCATTTTATTTTGTTGGGGCGGAGTTTTTTGTAGACATTTTTTTCAGTCAAGCATTGTTGGATATATCAAATAAAAACCCGCCTTTAGGCGGGTTGATGTGCGTACTATTATAGAAGAATGTTGATTGCTAATAATGCCATCTCACAAAAGCTTCCATGGCTGCATAACGGGTGAGTCCTAAGTCGGCATACAACTTTGCAGTAGCTGCATTACGCTCTTCTGCTCGCTGCCAGAACTCCCTGTCATCACTACCCTGGAACGGTACACTATCCTTTTGAGACTGATGAATAAAGATGCCAAAACGTTTCTTGCGTACCTGTGTAGGGCTCATTGGTATGGCCATCTCTATGTCCTCGATATTCCACTCCTGCCAGGCTCCCTTGTATAACCACAACCAGCAGTCTTTAATCCATTCGTCTCCCGCTGCCTTGATGCGTTGCAGCGCTTGTAGTACCGCATGGAAACATACCAAGTGGGTACCATGGGGATCTGCAAAATCACCCGCACAGTATACCTGATGCGGCTTCACTTGGCGCAGCAGTTCCATCGTTAATTGAATATCTTCTTCCCCCAGTGGCTTTTTCTCCACTGTGCCCGTTTCATAGAACGGCAGGTTTTGGAAGTGTACATGCTCGGGCTTGATACCTACATAATTACAGGTAGCCTTGGCCTCACAACGACGTATCAATCCCTTAATCTCACGGATAATCGGTGTGTCTACCTGACCCGGCTGTTTCTCCGCAATATACAGGCGGGCTTCATCCAATATCTTCTGAGGAATGTCGGAGTGGATCTGTGCCACTTCGTTAAAACCTACGGCAAAGTCTAAAAAGCGGGTAACAAACTCATCCGTTACTGCAATATTGCCCGAGGTCTGATAGGCCACATGTACTTCATGACCTTGGTCGTGCAGGCGCTGAAAAGTACCACCCATGCTGATGATATCATCATCGGGATGGGGGGAGAAAATCAGACAACGCTTGGGGTAAGGTGTGGAACGCTCCGGATGATTGGGTATCTCTACGCCAGGCTTACCCCCAGGCCAGCCCGTAATGGTATCCCGGAGCATGTAGTATACCTGAAGGTTGATTTCGTAGGCATCGCCTTTTTCCACCAACAGGTCGCCCAAGCCGTTATCGTTGTAATCTTCATTGGTCAAACTCAGAATGGTTTTGCCGGTCTGCAGCGCCATATTTACCACAGCTTTTTTAATCATCTTCGGAGTCCATTCGCACTCACCGGTAAGCCAGGGCGATTTAAAGCGGGTCAGCTGCGAAGCGGCCGCTTCATCCAGCACAAAGGTTACATTGTCGTGATTCTGCAGGAAAGAGGCCGGCACTTGTTCGGTATCTTCATCTTCCACGGCTCTTTTCACAGCCTCGGCCTTGGCCGGACCCCAAGCCATCAGTACGATTTGTTTAGACTTCAGAATGGTACTGATGCCCATGGTAATGGCCATGCGCGGCACTTCGGAAATGTTGGCAAATTCATAAGCATTGGCTAAACGCGTACTGTTGGTAAGATTGACCAAACGGGTTTTGGTGTATATGCCCGATCCCGGTTCGTTAAATCCTATATGACCGTTGTTACCAATACCCAGAATCTGCAGATCAATACCACCTACGGCTTCAATCTGTTTTTCATATTCCAAGCATGCAGCTTTGATTTCACTTTTATCAATAGCTCCGTTAGGAATATGAATATTAGCCGGATCGATATCTATATGATTGAACAAATGGGTGTGCATGAAGCGATAATAGCTTTGCACGGCCTCTCGGCTGATGGGATAGTACTCGTCCAGATTAAAAGTGATGACGTTTTTAAAGCTCAGCCCTTCTTCCTTGTGCATGCGTACCAGTTCGGCATACAAAGTTTTAGGACTGGAGCCAGTAGCCAAACCCAGCACACATGGCTCATTGGACGCCTGCTTGGAACGGATTAAATCGGCGATAATCCGGGCGATAGCAATGGAACCACTCTTTACATCAGGGTAAATGCTTACAGGAATTTTTTCCAGGCTATCCAAAAATCTATTTTTCTGCTCTTTGCTCATTGTATTTTGCTCAGTTTACAGTTATAGAGGTAGAATCATTATCCTTAAGAGTGCAAACTTAATCATTACCATAGAAGTTTACTCCCCAGAGTTTATAGCGTTTCTTCTGCACTTCAACTCTCTTTACAAAATCATCCCAGTTTTTCTCACTCTGAGGGGTCCATAATGTTTCACTCACCGCCGATACGCGTGGGAACAACATATATTCTGCCTTTCTTGGGTTGGAAATATATTCGGCCCACAGATTGGCTTGTCCTCCTTTGATATACTGTTTTTCTTCGTCGGTTAATGCATCGGGGAATAATTTCCAGCTATACACTTTTTCTAATGATAGATGCGAGCGATTATTTGTAATGGTTACAGAATCTTCTTTAGGGGCTTGTTGATAATCGAGATATACATAGGTTGTGGGAGTCATGATTACGTTATGGCGTTGCTTTGCTGCTTCGATACCTCCTTTTTCACCACGCCAGCTCATAACCCATGCATTAGGAGCTAAGCCACCTTCCAGTATTTCATCCCAGCCAATAAGAATTTTGCCTTTGCTGTTTAAATATTTTTCGATTCTTTGTACAAAATAACTTTGTAGATAGTGCTCGGCTTTGTGTTTTTCGTCTGATTTGATGTTGAGCTCTTGAATACGCTTTTGGCAATTAGGACATCTTTCCCAATTATATTTGGGACATTCGTCACCGCCGATATGTACAATTTGGGAAGGAAATAAAGGTAATACCTCATCCAATACATCCTGCAAAAACTCGAAGGTACTTTCTTTGCCGGCACAAAAAACATCGGCATACACACCCCAACTTTGCATTACCTGTTTGCCTATAGTATCTCCAGCCCAATATTCGGGTTTGTTTTTTTCTTTTATAAAGTATTCATAGGATGATTTTTCAGGGAAGCAGCTCAGATGCGGATAGGCTGCAATGGCTGCACTGGCATGACCTGGCATTTCTATTTCAGGTATAACGGTGATGAATCTGTCTGCTGCGTATTTTACAATTTCTTTTACTTCTTCTTGGGTATAATATCCGCCATAGCGCTGATTGGTATTCCCTGTGCCTGGGAACCGGCCGATTATAGTACCATTACGCCAAGAACCCACACTATTTAACTTTGGATATTTTTTGATTTCTATACGCCATCCCTGGTCTTCTGTCAGGTGCCAGTGGAAGGTATTCATTTTATGAAAGGCGATATAATCAATATATCTTTTAATAAAGTCCAGTGGAAAATAATGACGGCATACATCCAGCATCAATCCTCTATAACCAGCTACCGGAGCATCTTTGATGGCAACAGCTGGAACTTTTAATACATTTGATTTTTCAACAGGTAATAATTGTAACAGCGTCTGAATACCATAGAAGGCGCCTGCAGGAGAGTTGCCTTTTATTTTAATTCCTTTGGGACCGGCATCTAAGGTATACCCTTCTTTATTGTCGGCTGTATTGATAGACGTAATAACGATACCGTTATTACCTGAAGATTTAATGGGTAATTGGAAACCGTAACAGGTTTTGAGGTAGTCGTTAAGGAAGTTTGCCGATTTAATATCATCTTGGGTTTTAGCTATAATAGGCGTTTTAGAAGTAATAACAAATGTTCCGGTTTTCTTTGTTAGAGAGGTAGGTTTCGGAATGATGCTGATTTCCTGTGCAATCAGTTGAGAAGCAATAATAAATAGTAGGAGAAAAGTACAGATTTTGCGCATAAAAATTAGGTTTTAGATATTGTGTGCCAAGATAAGTATTTTTTTAAGAGTATATTGCGGTACGGTAAGTGCAAACGGTTGCTTAAAAAGTTTTAGTATGACAAACAAACAAGTGGTAGAAAAGTTTTATGAGGCATTTAGCCGTAGAAATGCAGCGATTATGAACAGTTGTTATGCTGAAGATATCGTCTATAGCAATCCGGTGTATGGTTTATTACAAGGCCAGGAAGTGCACTGTATGTGGGAACTGTTTTGCAAAGAGGTTCATCATTTTTCATTGACATTCGGAACCATTACGGAAATCGATGAAGAATACATTACGTGTAATTGGACCGCAAAGTATAATGATATAGTTACTGGACGTCAAATAATCAAAAAAGCAAAGGCATTTATGCGTATCAATAAGGGGATCATTGTGGAGCATAGTGATGCCTTTAATATCAATACCTGGATGACTCAGCATTTCGGTTGGAAAGGCTATTTGTTTGGCTGGACATATTATATGAAACGCTCCGTATTTAAAAAAGCTAGGAAGCGACTAGAGACTTATATGAACAATCGCTAGTTATTTAATACCACCGAAGGCTGCAAAGCATAAATGCTTATGTAAAACCTCTATTTTTTGAAATCCTGTTTTTTGCATAAGATGTAACTGATAGGTGAGAGAGCGTGGTGAATCTTCTTTTTCGATATAATCCATCACTTTGTTACGATAAGCCGCTCCTCCTATGCCTTCGAGGTATTTCCCATATTGCTCCCAGATAAAATGGTGCACGGCTTCGTCTTCCTGCGTTACGAGATCACTTATAAATAAACAGCCTCCCGGTTTCAATAATTTGTATAGTTTTTGGAATGTATTTTCCCAATCTTGATCCTCGCGCAGGTGATGTAAAACAGCACCAGCTAAAATGATATCGAACGATAATTCAGGTAACGATATGGTACGTATATCTCCTTGATAAATTTCGATGCCTCCATTGGGCACGGCTTTGATTCTGCTTTCGGCTCTTTCCAGCATGGGCTTACTCAGGTCTACGAGACTACAATGTAAAGAGGGTAGCTTGGAAAGCATTTTCAGCGTATAGTTCCCGGCACCACAGCCTACATCCAGCAAATGGGTGGCATGAGGAACAACTCTTTTGGCCGCTTCGGTAATCAGCTCCAACGAAATCGTGGAATCAATAGTGGATTGCTGGCCGGTTTCCAAATTGGAGAAACGTTCTACGTCTTTATCGAATCTTTCACGAATTTCGTCAATAGTGGATTTCATCTATTGTGCTAATTTTTCTGCCAGCCACAAAAACTCGGAAGCGAAATTGTGGATGCTTTTTTCAAAGGCGGGTTCCAGCAAATTGCCTTGTGCGTCTATTTTTTTATCAATCTGCGGGATAATCAGTAGTTGTGGGCTGACGATAGTAAATACTCCTGCTCCCAGTAAAATCAGCTGCTGAGCAGCTCTCATGCCTCCTAATGCACCATTCGAAGCTGTAACAATGCCCAGCGCTTTATGTAATTGTTTGGGAAAATGATCTACCAAATTTTTTAATGCAGGAGAATAACTGCCATTATATTCCGGTGACACGAAGATAAAAGCATCAGCTTTAAAAATGCGTTCAAACAGTGGTTTCCATTCATCAGGAGTATTGTCAATAGAATTAAATGCCCTTTCTACCCATGGAAGCTGAAATTCTCTACAGTCGATAATACCTATATGATGACTGGTATTTTTTTCAAACCATTGTTGTAAAGTATATGCTGCTCTTACGGTTAAACTTTCTTTTCTGGGACTACCGGATATAATTTCAATGTTCATGTATTAATCTTTTAGCTATGTAACAGTGAACTAGAGTAATTGTTGTTTATTTCGGATTTAAATTAATTGCAAACATATGTTTAAAATACTATTTTCGATCCATAAATACGTCCTATGAATCGCAAAAAGTTTTTACAATTAAGTGCACTTACGGGAGTTTTTGGGGTGTTGGGGAGCAAAACTCTTGCCCAAACCGACGCTATTAATGGTCCTGTTGTTGTTTCTACTTGGGATGCGGGCTTGCGCGCCAATAAGGGAGCTTGGGAGGTTTTGGGCAAAGGTGGAAGCGCTCTGGATGCCGTTGAAAAAGGAGTTATGGTAACTGAGGATGAGATTAATTGCTGCGTGGGATTGGGCGCTAATCCTGATCGGGATGGCATTGTAACACTGGATGCCAGCATTATGGATCATCAGTTTAACTGTGGTAGCGTGGCTTTTTTGGAAAGAATTAAACATCCTATTGCTGTAGCCAGACGTGTTATGGAAAAAACACCACATGTAATGTTGGTGGGAAGTGGTGCTCAGCAATTTGCTGTAGCTGAAGGTTTCCCTTTAGAGCCACAACAACTTTCATCAGAGGCTGCAAAAGCATATGAGGAGTGGTTGCGAAATTCGAAATATGAGCCGCAGATTAACCGGGAGAATCAGTCACACGGACCGTTTGCACCAGCTCAGATAAACGGAGAGTGGAATCATGATACCATTGGAATGGTGGCGTTAGATGCGCAGGGACGCCTAGCCGGAAGTTGTACGACCAGTGGTATGGGATTTAAAATGAGGGGTAGAGTAGGAGATTCTCCCATTATCGGTGCTGGATTGTACGTGGATGGAGAAGTAGGGGCATGCACAGCTACCGGTCAGGGTGAAGATATTATTCGTGTGGCAGGCTCTAGTAGTGTAGTTGCATATATGCGTCAGGGGTATGGTCCTGAAGTGGCCTGCCAGAAAGTAATTGAGCGTATCGTAAAAATTAAAGGAGAGGATGCTCGAAAAATACAAGTAGCTTTCCTTGCAATTAACAAGTATGGTGTAGTGGGTGCTTATGCACTACATAAAGGTTTTAATTATGCCATAAAAACTGTAACTACCGAAAAATTGGTGGAGGTAAAAAGCTGGTTTCACTAATTATTGAACACTCTTAAATTTTAGAAATTTTGGCATATATACTCGAAATTGCTACTTCTGATTTTGAATCTACTAAGAATGCAGTAGCTGGAGGTGCAGATCGTATAGAGCTTTGCGCTAATCTGGGTGAGGGGGGGACTACCCAGTCGTTTGGGGTCATAAAAAAATGTCGGGAACAATTTCCTTCTACGCTAATTTATCCCATCATACGGGTGCGGGGTGGCGATTTCTTTTATACTGATGAGGAATATGATTGTATGTATCAAGATGCGCTACAATGTAAAGAACTTCAGTGTGATGGTGTGGTAGTAGGATTCTTAAAAAGAGATGGTAGTATAGATGTGGAGCGTACGGCCCGGATTGTTGAGGCAGTGCACCCTTTGAAAGTAACCTTTCATCGTGCATTTGATAGATGTGTAGATCCGTATAGAGCACTTGAGCAATTGATAGAAATAGGCTGTGAAAGAATTCTGACTAGTGGTCAACAGTTGACAGCTCCCGAAGGGGTGGAATTGATTGCAGAGCTGAACCGCATCGCGGCAGGCAGAATTATTATTATGCCGGGTAGTGGGGTGCGTGCCGAAAATGTAGCAACTCTTGCTCAAAAGACCGGCTGTCGAGAGTTTCACACCTCTCTACGTGAGCTACAGCATAGTAAGATGGGCTTTTTCCCAAAAGCTTTTGCCGATAGTACGGAGAATAATCATTATTCGGTAAATACTTCTTCAGTGCGCCAACTCAAGGATCTGCTAAATAGCTTATCTTGATAAATGGAGATTGGGTTTATCCACTTTAAAATATTTTATAATTTCACCAATTCTTTTCTGATAGCTTCCAAGCAAAGCCCTACGCGGCTTTGTACATTAAACTTTTTGAATAAAGTCTCACGGTAGCCGTCAATGGTGCGTTCGCTTAAATTCATGGCTGCCGCAATTTGCTTATAGGTGAGTTCGCTGCAAGCGTACTGCAGAAAAGTCAGCTCTTTCGGAGTGAGTTGTAATTCTCCTATCTCATCAGCCTTCATTAGAATCCTTCTGAAGTTAATATTACAGGCATCAGCATTATAATAACCTTTTTTGTCTATTTCTTCTAAAGCCTTCTCCAATTCATTAGGATGGGTGTCTTTTAACAGATAGCCACAACAGCCGGCTTTAAACATAGATATAATGGTGTTGTCATCAGCATTCATGGTTAAAGCTGCCGGTTTAATGGATGGATAGTTTTCTGTAAGCCATCGAGTAGTTTCAATGCCATTCATCACGGGCATATTTACATCAATCAGGATGATATCGGGCAGCTCTTTTCTGCCTTTTATTTTTTCTTGCAAATCCTTCCCGTTTAAAGCTTCCAGAACAACTTCATAGGTATTAAAGCTTTCTAAGAGCAAACTCAGAGATTTTAAAAAAAGTTGATGATCGTCGACAAGTCCTATTTTAGTTTTCATAGTGATTTTTGTTTTCAGGTATATGTATGGTAATGGTAGTGTTACCGGGTTCGGATATAAAATTGATCTTGCCTCCCAGCAGCTGTGTGCGGGATTCCATATTTTTTAATCCTAAGCCTTTTTCACATACTTCTGCTTGAAAACCTTTCCCGTTGTCATATACGGTGATTACAAGGTGTCCATCTTGTTTCGATAGACTGATGATGAGTTTGTCACAGCCACTATGTTTAATAGCATTTTGTATAGCCTCTTGAATAATGCGAAAAAGGATAATTTGCTTGGAAGAGGGTAGTGCCGGCTGATGGGTTACTTGTAAAGAAGCGTGAATAGTGGCTGTGGCATTTATTCGAGTAATTTCATTTTTCAAGTTTTCGATGAGATTAAACTGCGACAGCCACTCTTTATCAAGTGATTTGGAAAGTGAACGCAATTCACTAATCGCTTTTCCAAGCGTAGCATTAGCAGTGAACAGCGCATCAGGCGGCGATGTCATACTTCGTTCTGCAAGTCCGATAAGCATGCGCGAAGTGCTTAGCAATTGTCCCACATTGTCATGAAGTTCCTTCCCGATCTGCATAAAGGTTTGTTCTTGTACTTCTATTTGAGAGCGTAGCAGCTGATTGTTAAAATGTTCTTCCAATAGTTGTTTTTCCTGTAGATGTTTATAATCTCTGCGCTTGTATGCCATTAACAGGAAAACGATAAACAATGTTATCAGAAAAAGAAAGGCCGAGGAGCTCAGAATTACGATAATATCGTTCGATAGTTTTTGCATAAAACGCCATAACTAATATACGCACAACAGATGAACAGCAATATATTATGAAATCTCCACAAAATTCCTACCGTAGCACTATCGCTGTGAATAAGATACTTGTACGATATAAAAATAAAAAAAGCCCCGGCATAATAAGTAAATATTCCTACAATGCACCAGAATATACTGGTCTCGGGAATGCTGATTTCCTCGGATGTATTAATCAGTCTTGCATAGAAGAAATAAAGGCAAAAGCTTACAATCGCAAGACTTTCAATAGCGGCACTGGTGCTGTTGAACTGGGAAATTCCGTCTCCCTGAAATAGAAGCAGCATGTTGATGACTGCATATACGAATAGAAATAGTGAAAACGCTATGTTGCTTATTTGAAACAGTTTTTTTAGAAAGAGATAGGAAAGGCATAGGAAGGATGTGGTGGCGTTGATTTTATACACCCAATAGTTGTTCCCGTCAAATACTTTTTCAATTATTGTAGCAATGGTGTTGCAGCATAATTGAATAATGCAGAAAAACATAATAGGATACATCTCTCTGGATAACTTCTTTCGGTTGATGAAAAGCAGCAACGTAGCCACAACCGGTCCTATGCTATCCAAAATATTTAATATTTCCTTTATCCCTTTCATTACGGGAGCCATCCATTATGGTTCATCAGGTGTTTCGGGACCACATCCGGGAGGGTTAGGGCAGCCATCCACTTCATCTGATGCAGCTTTGGATACCGCTTGAATGCTGCTACCACCTTTTTGAGCACCGTTGTCGGCACGGGCTTTAATTTCAACAACATTAAGGGTGCCGTTCTCCGCAGTGCGTCTTACTTTTATCTCCTGACTTATAATAATGCCTTTAGCATGAGGATTTGCCTTTAATAATTGCTCAATTTTTTCCCTTGTAAAATAAAACTCGATTTTACATTGTTTGGATTGTTCATTTGTCATAATGAGGAGATTTTAACCATAAAAATAAAAAACTGAGGGCGATTATATACCGGGAATTTTCCCGGGTGAAACATGATGATTTTCACGTTGCTATGCACATGAAGGGGTAATATTTTTGGTTATCGCAAGCAATAAAAGAGGTGTGCTAAGCTATGAAAAACACCATTAAACAAACCTTCCTGTGAAACCACCTGATCGGAACTGGCTGGTGGGGAAGCTATAATGGCAATTTCCCCACTTTGCCATTATTACCTACTAAATATACGGCATTTTCCTGTTGGCTATAAGCGCATGCATTAAAGCTGATGGGGCTTACCGATTGCCAATTTTTCCCTCCGTCGTAACTGATGTCGACTCCTGTAATTCCACAGGTGATTAAAGTGTTCTTGTTAATGGCACATACACAACTTCGATACCCTCCGGGCATGGTTTGGGGATAGTGCCAGCTTTTGCCTCCATCGTTACTGTATACAAAAGCACTGTCCTGATTTTTGAGATCATTGTAATTGCCTGCAGCTATCCATATGTGATTGTCCCGTATAGCAATGCTATTAGCACCTCGCATAACACTGCCCTGAGCTACGGGTAACAGCTGCATTTTATCGTGTACAAAAAGGCGTGATACATTACCGCCGCTAACTAGGTAATACTTGTTTTTATGCCACACAATATTAGTGCCGCTGGCGGCGAAGAATGCTTCTCCGGGTTGTGTGGGAGGTAGGTTTAGAACATTGCTTTCCTGCCAAGTATTACCTCCATCTTTAGTTTTGGCAACAAATATTTTATTATCTATCGGGTCGCCGATTACAATACCTTCTTTCTTATTTTTAAAAGCCATCGCATCCAGAAAAATATCAGGATGGTTGTTCTCATATACTTTATGCCAGCTTTTTCCTCTATCAGTAGTTTTTAATATGTACGCTGGGGAAGCAATGCCCATTATTACTGCTGTGCTTTCATCCAATACTTCAATATCTCGGAAATCTGTTTTTTCAAAGCCCGTTACTGTATGCCACTGCCAGGTGGTTCCGCCATCCTCTGAGCGTCCTACAGTACCCTGAGAGCCGCTTATCCATATTGTGTTTTTGAAAATAGATAATCCTCTAAAACTTTTGCCAGGCACCTCTGCGATGATTTGCACTTCCTGTGCGGCAAGAAAATATGTGCCTAATAGCAGGAAGCTACTCACTATTGTTAGTCTTTTCATTTATTAAAAATAAAAAATAGCTAAATAAGTGGTATCCATATCTGATGTAAATGGGGGACTTGCAATTACGTAATCAGCCCTACAATTGTCGTGTATGCCCCGTGTATCTGTTGTATATAAAGTTCAACTTTGTAATGATAGGCCCTTCTTTAAGAAAAGCAGTGGAGCAGCTACCACTTTAATAAACGGGCGCAGCCGAAAAGCCAAAAGAGTAGGCTCTAAACGATTAGTCATGTCCAATAATAGTATCTCACTACACAGAGTAATTAAAGCTTCTCCTGAAAAAGTATATAGAGCTTTTACAGAGCCATTAGCAATAGCGGCATGGTATCCGCCTTATGGTTTTCTTTGCAATGTCCATGAAATGGATGTGCGCGAAAAAGGCGGGTTCAAGATGTCTTTTCATAATTTTACCACCGGGAGCAGCCATCAATTCTCCGGAACCTATGAGCTGGTAAAACCTAATGAAGCATTAACAGTAACCGAAAAATTTGACCAGCCTGATCTACCAGATATTATGACTACTAAAATAGAGCTCAAAAAAGTATCTGTGGGTACTGAGTTAAAAATTGAACAACATGGATTCCCCGCTTTTATCCCTGCTGAAATGTGCTACTTGGGATGGCAGGAATCGCTGGAAAAACTTATCAAACTTGTGGAGCCTGAAATTCCGGATAAATAGGAGGTATAAAATCAGTACGCTTTTATAAGCAAACAACCCATGTCATTCTCGGCATGGGTTATTTCTATTCAAATGCATCAATGATTTTATTTAGTAGCGTTTCAATGCAGCACTAATTTTTTCATACTGCTCCTCATCGGTCACATCTTGTGGTTGAAACTTCTCGCCGATGACTTTTTCGTATAGCTCGATATATCGGTTAGAAATCGTTTGCACCCATGCATCGGTCATTTCTGGCACTTGTTGCCCCTCTTTGCCCATGAAATTATTTTCGATCAGCCATTCCCGAACAAACTCTTTGCTAAGCTGTTTTTGCTTTTCGCCTTTTTGTTGACGTTCTTCAAATCCTTCAGCATAAAAATATCTCGAGCTATCTGGCGTATGCACTTCGTCCATCAGTACAATCTCGCCGTTAAGTTTGCCAAACTCATATTTAGTGTCCACCAGTATCAATCCTTGTTTAGCGGCCAGTTCCTGACCACGTTTAAAGAGGGCTAATGCTAACGTTTCCAATTGAGCCCATTCTTCGGCTGTAGCCAATCCTTGGGCAATAATTTCGTCCTTGCTGATATCCTCATCATGTCCCTCACTGGCCTTGGTGCTTGGGGTGATGATGGGAGTTTCAAATGGATCGTTTTCTTTCATGCCCTCCGGGAGTGGCACCCCGCAGAGTTCTCTTTTACCACTATTGTAAGTGCGCCATGCGTGGCCGGTTAAGTGGCCGCGTACTACCATTTCTATTTTATACGGTGTACATTTATATCCAAGAGCACTATTGGCAGTAGGCGTTTCTAGTAACCAATTCTTACAGATATCTTTAGTGGCATTTAACATGTATGCCGCAATTTGGTTAAGTACCTGACCTTTATAGGGAATGGGTCGGGGTAAGATGACGTCAAATGCCGAAATGCGATTTGAAGCTATCATCACCAATAAACGATCGTTTATCGTATATACATCTCTTACTTTACCGCGATAAAAATGGGTTTGCTCTGGGAAGTTAAAATCTGACATGCCGCGAAAATAATTAAGAATTAGTATGGCTGCGAGTGTCCTTGTGGATTTTTTTATACTAAAAATTTTTGTAGAAAAACTAACAAATGTTAACTTAATGTTGAATTTCTTCAAAATTAGTCCGTATGAAACCCCTACAACGATTGCTCGTGCTATTAGCCTTGCTAAGTACCCCTGCTTTTTCCTATGCTCAACAAGTGATCAGGGGTGTAGTTAAAAACGCTGATGATTCGGAGGTGGTAGCTCATGCTTCCGTAATTGTAAGTGAGACCGATCAAGGCACTTATACCAATACGAAAGGTATTTTTGAATTAAAAGTGTCGCAGCTGCCGGTAAAGCTTCAAATTTCTTCAGTAGGATATGCTACGCAAGAAATAGAAGTGAATAGCGAGGAGCCGATCACTGTATTACTTTCCCGAAAGCTGGATCTAGGTCAGGAAGTTGTAGTATCTGCTTCACGCGTGGCAGAAAGAATTTTGGAATCTCCGGTAACGGTAGATCGGGTTAATCATGTTGCCATCCGAAATGCAGCCGCACCTAACTTTTATGAAGGCTTGTCCAACATTAAAGGGGTAGACATGACTACGTCTAGTATTACCTTTCGTACGCTTAGTACACGTGGATTTAACGGAAGCGGTAATCTACGATTTAATCAACTAGTAGATGGTATGGACAACCAAGCGCCGGCCCTTAATTTTTCTGTTGGAAACGTTATCGGTATTACTGAAATGGATGTGGATAATGTGGAGCTTTTGTCCGGGGCTTCCTCTGCACTTTACGGGTCGGGAGGTATGAGCGGTACGTTACTAATGACAAGTAAAAGCCCTTTTAGATTCGATGGCCTAAGCGTGAACTTGAAACAGGGAATTATGCACCTGGGAGATCCTGAAAGCAAGGCAAGACCTTTCCACGATTGGGCGATTCGCTGGGGACAAAAAATAGGAGACAGGTTTGCTTACAAGCTATCTGCGTCATATATGAAAGCTTATGATTGGGTAGCTAATGACACTCGCGACTTGAATAGAAATAATGTAATCAGCTCTTTAAAGCCGGGAGGTACAAGAGAAAATGACCCCAACTACGATGGTGTAAACATCTTCGGTGATGAAGCCAGTGCCAGCATGGCTAGTATTGCACAAGCTTTTCAGGCACAAACTAGAGCAGGCATATTAGAAGCTACCGGAGGTGCAGTGGATATTGTGGCGCTTTTCAATACACTTCCTGCAAATGCAACACCAGACCAAATAGGCATGCTGATTGCCGGATTGCCGGAACCTTTACGGCCTGCGGCTACGAATTTGGTACCTTTTCACTTTGGTTTAAGAAATGACATTTTTGGAGGACAGTTGGTAAGTCGTACAGGATATGCGGAAAAGGATTTGGTGAATTATGATGCTTATAGTTTAAAAACTTCAGCAGGACTTTATTATAAAATAACCAATAACATCGAAGCTTCTTTGGTAGGTTATTGGGGAAGAGGAACATCGGTATATACGGGAGCGGACAGATATTCGTTACTCAACTTCCAGATAGGGCAATATAAAGCCGAACTGAGAGGCAAAAACTGGTTTTTAAGGGCATATACTACTCAGGAGAATTCAGGAGATTCCTATACTGCTACTACAGCGGCATTGTATATTAACAGACAATGGCGTAGCGATGCTGATTGGTTTGGTTTGTATTCTGGTACTTATGCTGCAGCCCGAATGCAGGGTGCCCCGGATTCGGTAGCGCATGCTACAGCTCGCAATGCCGCCGATGCCGGCCGATATCTACCGGGAACACCTCAGTTTGACAGTGCATTGGCTCGAGCTAAAAGAATTTCGATAAAAGACGGGGGCGCTAAATTTGCCGACAATTCTGATCTTTATCATTACGAAGGGCAATGGAATCTTTCGGAGCATATTCAAATCTTTGAAGCTATTGTGGGGGCGTCTTATAGAGTATACTCCTTAAACTCGAGAGGTACCATTTTTGCTGATACCACCGGACGTATTAAAATTAATGAATACGGTGGTTATGTGCAACTGCAAAAAAGATTCTTTGATGACATACTGAAGCTAACCGGTTCTATCCGCTACGACAAACGGGATGGTTATAAAGAACGATTTACACCCCGCGCTAGTGCTGTCTTTAGAGTAGCGCCCGAGAATAATATTAGGTTATCGTTTCAAACCGCATATCGTTTTCCGTCTACACAGGATCAATGGATCAATCTCAATACACCCGGAAGCCGCCTGATAGGAGGCGACCCCAGCTTTATCCAATACTTCGGATTTGATGTAAATCCGGTGTATACGTCGGAGAGTGTAGCTGCTTATCGGGCTTCTATTGCCGGCGGAACGCCTAATCCTGCATTGCTCCAACAGGCTACTTTTTCTTCCGTAAGGCCAGAGCAGATGAGTTCCTTCGAGATAGGTTATAGAGGTTTGCTGACACCACAGCTGTTGATTGATGTGTATGGATATAGAAGCCGGTTTAAAGATTTTATAGCACGTGTAGCTGTAGCCAGAGGTAGTAGCGGCAATCCGGCGAATGCGGCTGTGGATTTGGCAAGCCCATTTACCTCTGAGAATTTTTCATTTGTTACCAATACCGATGTGAATGTGACATCTTACGGTTGGGGCATCGGCGGAGAATATAGATTTTATAAGGGTTATACCTTAGCGGCTAACTTCTCCAGTGATGTGCTGAAGGATGTACCCGACGGTTTTATTGCGTTCTTTAATACTCCAAAATATCGTTACAATATCAGTGTGTCGAATGAGGCGGTTACTCGAAACCTTGGCTTTAATGTATTGTACAGATGGCAGGATAAAGTAGACTGGCAGGGTACATTTGGTTCAGGGCCTATACCGGCCTATGGTACACTGGATGCTCAAGTATCTTATCGTATTCTGCCAGCTAAAATTATCATCAAGTTGGGAGGTTCCAATGTTTTGAATAAGTACTATTACAGCGCCTTTGGGAATCCGAGAGTAGGTGGACTGTATTACATCAGCTTGGGATACAACCTCTAAGAGCTATCTACATATATCTTTAGATCCGACTTTCGGTAAGCACTATAGCTTTCCGGGGGCGGATTTCTGTTAATAGATATGCTATTTTTTTGAATAATGAATATTTTTGTATGATTTGCCAAAGGAAAAGTGCAGATTTTTTTATAAATATGCAATTCAAAATCCCATCAAAAAGGGGTAATTTATAAGAATTTATTACGCTAACGGGCGGAAAATAAACCAGTAAAGAAAATTAAACTATTTATAACAAATTTCTTGTTTTTTCAAAAACATACTTATATTTGTTTGCTCATAAAAACTTGTTTAAAGTAAATCTTTCTAACAGTGGAGAACGGAAACAACGAAAAAAAACTGGAAGCCATTTATAGCAAAAGGCTTCGTGCAGGAAAAAGAAGAACCTATTTTTTTGATGTAAGGGCTACCAAAGGAAACGATTACTATCTTACAATTACAGAGAGCCGCAAACGGTTCGATGATAATGGATACGATAGACATAAGGTATTCCTTTACAAAGAAGATTTTAATAAATTTCTTAAGGCTTTAAATGAAGCCGTGGATTACGTAAAAACCGAGCTGATGCCGGATTTTGATTTTGACGCTTTCAATCATGAATATGATGATGAGCAGTCTCCCATACCGGCAACCGGTGGTTATGTAGCACCTTCTCCTACTATCGTTGAGGAAAAACCTCTGGAAGATCCTAGCAACGATGAAAAACTGGTGGAGAATGTGGCACCTAAATCTTCTGATAGCGGTGCTTCTAGCGCCAGCCATGAAGAAGTAGAAAAATGGTAAATTCCTTAACGCATTTTAAATAGGCCGCTATATTATAGCGGCTTTTTGCTTTTGTATTCGGCTAGCGGTTTTATACACTTTTGAATTAAAAGTTTATATTTGAATGATATAGTAATGGATGTGAGGTAGTACTTGGAGTTATAATAATTAGGAGCGACCTAATATTTATTCCGTCTGTTTTTCGAAAGAGTATGTGTAAGGTTTACAATTCTGTTGCTTGCCTAACTGCCATAAAGAAACATCTTCATGAATGTAATATTTCTGAATTTAAATCACTAAGAGAGGTTATTCAGTTTCAGAAAAATTTTCCGTCATTACGACAAAACATTATTTCCCAGCATCAACGAAAAATTGAAAAAGAAAAAGAGGAGTTAATTTCTCATATATCCTATATGGAGGATATAATAGAAAAGGATCGTAATAATTATGAGCAGCAACTACAAAAGGAAATATTGGAATTAAAAAGTAAAACGATATTTTCTTCGAATTTTTCAGCATCCAGTCCAATTGAAAAAATTATCCGATGGCCCCAAAAAATACTTTATAAGTGGAAGGTATTACGCTTGGAAAAGAATATCAATAAAAAGGTTGAAGAATTTATTGAGACATCCGTACAGGTTCATCAAGAAAAAATGGATAGGCTCCAATATATTCGTCAGAACTTTGATAATGCTGTTATGGAGAGTGCTGCGGAGTCTTTGATGAGCCTTGAATATAAATATAATATTATAAGCGGTCTAGAAAGCTATATCCATGGAGCATTAGGAGAATTTAAAGTTGTAAAGACGCTTGAAACATTGTCGGATGAGTATGTACTTATAAATGATTTTAAGTTGTTGTTTCATAATCCTATTTATAATCATCTTGAAAAAAATTATATTCAGTCTATTCAGATAGATCATCTTTTGGTTGCTCCATCGGGGGTATTTCTCATTGAAACGAAAAACTGGAGCAAAAAGTCTCTACATAATCTAGATTTGTATTCTCCTGTTCAGCAAGTAAAGCGTGCAAATTTTGCTTTTTATAGAATCCTAAATCAAGGTATTGTTCATAGTCTTTCAAAACATCATTGGGGTGATAGAAAGATACCGTTGAGGAATATCATCGTCATGATTAACTCAAAACCCAAAGAGGAGTTTCAGCATGTTAAAGTCTTAACTTTGGATGAATTGATTGGTTTTATAACCTATCTTGATCCCATTTTTTCTCAAAGTGAGGTTCGTCGAATATCAGATTATATATTGGATTTAAGTAGATTTTCCTCATAAATCTAATTATCATCATTTATTATTGATAATAATTCTTTTACTAAATTTTTGGCTCTTCTTTTTATTATTATTTACTACATATTTACAAATATTATCTGTGGGGTTAGTGGTAGCGATTAATTAGCACCTTAGTGCCAAAAGAAGAAATAATTTAGAAACTGTTTTTACTTGCATTTTAAAACATATTTTATGAATAACAATGATAAACACCATGAGCGTATTGCGAGTATGACGTTTGCTTCGGTTTACCCGCATTATGTAACCAAGATCGAACGTAAGGGTAGAACCAAGGAAGAATTGCATCAGGTTATCGAATGGCTTACCGGATTTAGCGAAAAACATCTGCAGCAGCTAATTGATGAAAAAGTAACTTTCAAAACTTTTTTTGAAAGGGCTCGGCTACATCCTAATGCACAGTTAATTACTGGGGTGATATGTGGTTATCGTATTGAGGAAATTGAGAACCCTCTTACCCGAAAAGTGCGTTATCTAGACAAACTAGTGGATGAGCTAGCTAAAGGAAAGAAGATGGAAAAAATATTAAGAGGGTAGATTTGTTTAATGGAAGAGTATTTGAATCGTTAGAAGGGTTTTGAGAACGGTAAATTATGATTCAATTAGCGGAGGAACAGTTTAAATGCAAAATCCGACAACTTTTTCTGGAGCGGTGGGGCTCGGATTTTATGATTTCACGGGGCAAAAAACATAGAGTGGCTGATCTGGAATCTTTTTTGTATATAGAAGATAATGATATTAAGGGTTTGCTCACATTTACCATAGAGAATGAAGCAATAGAAATCGTTTCTTTGGATAGTTTTTCGGAAGGACACGGAGTAAGCACTGCACTTGTAGCAGCTATTATTGATTTTTATAAGAGTGGACATCATAAAAAGCTTTGGCTGGCTACGACTAATGATAACACTCGTGCTTTACGGTTTTATCAGAAGCGAGGCTTTACGATTACGGCCATTCATTTGAACGCAATAGAAGACGCTCGGAAAATAAAGCCTTCTATTCCTCTTGTGGGGTATGATGGTATCCCTATACTTCACGAAATAGAACTTACTTATTCAGAATAAATGAATAAGAAAGCAGTTTATTATTTACCTCCAAACTTTTATTATGGCTACTAAGTACTTACTACACGGCAAGATTACGGCAAAGCCTGGTCATGTGGATACTTTAAGAGATATCTTATTGCAGGCTGCTCAACTGTTGTCTCAAGTAAAAGGTTGTCATATCTATGCGGTGAGTAAAGATCCCGCTGACGAGAATTCCGTATATGTTACAGAGGTTTGGGATAGCAAAGAGGATCATGACCATTCGCTGCAAGATGAAAATGTTCGGGCTCTTATCATGAAAGCGATGCCTATTATTGATGGCATGCCACAGCGGGGGCAGGAGCTTGAAGTAATGGGAGGCTTAGGGGTATAAGCCCATAAAGCAATAGAAGTGAAAAAGCGAGGCAAAAGCCTCGCTTGTGACTATTGAACCCTATTAGAAGAAAAAAGTTATGTTGTAGGTGCTGTTTTCTGACTTAATTTCCAACCGTAAAGGAAGATATAAAGATAACATAGGGCAGGGATTAAGAATGATATGCCCCATGTCAGGTTATCTTTTAGTACTGCCTGGAAGTAGGTGATGATAGCACCGCCAAGTATAGCAGTAGAAAGCAACCCAGAAGCTTTGCCGGTAGAAGCTCCTAGTCCTCTCACCGAAAGGGAAAATATCGATGCAAACATTATCGAATTGCACAATCCTACTGCAATCATCAGCCACACTGCGATATTACCACTGCTTAACACCGATCCTAAAATCAATACTATTGCTATAAGAGCGATTACAGCCAGTACATTTTGGGTTTTAAAGAAGCGTAATATATAAGCCCCAATCAGGCGGCCTACCAACATGCCTCCCCAATAATAAGATACATATACATTGGCTTTGTGTTCTGTGATATGCAAAACATCTGCAACATAATTAGTAAGGTAGGTTCCTATTGCTACCTCAGCTCCTACATAGCAAAAAATACCTAGGATGCCAAATTTGAGATTAGGATGTTGCCGAATGATTTCGAGAATACCTTTATTATCTTTATGGCTAATGCTACTAGTTACTTGAGGGAGTTTTAGCAAATACACAATGATGCCTACCAATAATAGGGTAGATGCAATCATCAAGTAGGGCTTTACCAATACACCCGAGGCTTGATCGGGAGCGGCTTCTAAGCGCGATAGAATAAAGTGTGCCCCGAAAACAGGAGCGAGCGTAGTGCCGATGGAACCCACACCCTGAATAAGCGTAAGGCGTGATGCAGCACTGGACTCCGCTCCCAAATCAGTGATGTAAGGATTTGCAGAAACCTGCAACGTCACAATGCCTATGGCAATTACAAATAATGCTGCCAAAAACAATGCATAGTGGTGGAACTGTGAAGCCGGATAAAAAAGGAAGGATCCCAATGCAGCCACACAGAAGCCCACCACCATTCCCTTTTTATACCCAATTGCTCCTACAAGCTTTCCTGCAGGTATGGATATAAGGCCGTAGGTGAGGTAAAAGTAGAACTGTACCAGCGATGATTGGGAGTATGTTAAATTAAATCCCTGTTTAAAGAAGGGTACCAAGGTGTCGTTTAACACAGTTGTAAATCCCATTAGGAAATACAGAACAGCTAAAGCGCAAAGTGGTAATAGATACCCTGATTTTTGCACAGAACCATTTTGTTGTTTATCTACCTCCATTTAGATTATTTTTATTTCCCTTTGGAAGGGTCGTTATTAATTGTATGTGCCAGCTTTGCTAGCTGATAAAGTGCTCTTGGTACATGGAAGCAGCCTTTCCATTTTCCACCCTTTAGCTCCAACAGTACTTCTCCACGGCGGTTCAAATACCCATACATTTCTCCGTATTCTTCATCTACAAAATGCGACCATGTATAATCGTGTAATTTCTCATACCACTTCAGGCAATCTTGATTGCCGGTTAATTGATATCCTTTCAGTGCTGTGATCAAAGATTCTAGATGTACCCACCAAAGTTTTTGATCCCATTCCAATTGTTGTGGAGGATACCCTTTTACATCCAGAAAATAAAAGATACCACCGTATTGCTGATCCCAACCGTAGTTGAGGAGTTGCAAACTTATATCAACGCATTTCTGAATGAGAGTATCGTCATTCAGTTTCTTTGCAACATCCATTACAAACCACATAGATTCTAGTCCATGGCCCGGATTGATGAGGCGCCCTTCGAAGCAATCTACAAAGCTTCCATCCGGAGCTACGTTTTCTAAAATCAGTCCCAGGTTTTTTTTATAAAATACATTTAGTACTTCATTCACTCCGTAATTCAGTGTTTCTTGTACTAACTGGGGTTCTAGCAAATGCTCAATTTCTAGTACCAGATTGCATAAGATCATTGGTAATGAGAATCCTTTTAGTTGGCGATTCTCCGGAATCTGTTTTAAGTATTTGCCTTTAGGATTATCTCTTCTTTGTAAAATCCGCTCAAAGGTTTCTTTGGCTATAGTTGCATGTTCGGGGTTTCCTGTGGCTTTATACAACTGAGCAAAAGCCATGGTTGCAAAACAATCTGAAAAGATATTATAAGGCTGCACTAATGGCTTACCGGCCCGATCCAGTGCAAAATACCAGTCTTTATTTTCATCGCGACCGTGTTTGATTAAGAACTCGGCACCTTTTAAGGCTGCATCCAACCATGCTTCATTTTTCTCGAGATTATTGTACAACATTGACAATGTCCATACCTGACGACACTGCAGCCACATGAATTTATCCTGATCATAAACCTGTCCTTTCCGATCCAGGCAAGTAAAATAACCACCGTATTCCTTATCGATGGAATGCTCCATCCAAAACGGCATTACCTTCTCCAATAAATAATTCTCGTACAAGAGTGCTCTCTTCCCAAAATCAATTTGTGTCATATATTTAATATTTCAATTCTACAACTACAGGTAAATGATCCGAAGCATATGTCTCGGGATACGTGTTATAAGATTTTACAGTAAAAACGTTTTTCGCAACATTGTTTAGTATAATATAGTCAATCGCGGTTTGAGGATTGCTAGCCGAGTGGGTGGGTGGACACATAGTGCAAGGTACATTAAAAGCCAGCTTTAAGGTATTCCATGTAGTATTGGACTGATTCATGTTAAAATCACCTCCTAGAATAATAGGATATTTCTGATAGCTTTTGAAGGCTTTTAGTATTTCTTTGGATTGCAGTTCGCGATTGGCATCGGCGAGATGATCCAGGTGAGTAGTAGCAAAAATCAGTTCCTGGTCGTTTTTGTACTTTACACGTACCAAACCTAATGCTCTTAGCTCAGCGCCAGTTCCCTGTTCTACAGGGAGTGAAAATACCTGAGACTCTTCAATGGCAAAACGAGAAAGAATTGCTAAACCATATTCACCGTTGGAACGGTCAATGGCTTTAAAGAATCTATACTCCATGCCAGTTAACTCAGCCAGCTTCTTCGCCTGATCCAGGTCTTTACCGGAACGGTCGGTAAAACGATCCACTTCCTGTAGGGCAACTAAATCAGGTTTTACATTATTAATTACTTTGGCAATAGCCTCTACATCCACCACATTAGGGGCAGATGGAGGATTTGCTATATGAATATTATAGGTCATTACTTTCAGGATATTACTCGAATCAGAGCCGGCTTTACTATCATTGTTGCTTTTTGAACAACTATATCCTGAAATTAATAATAGCGAAAAACAAATATTGAATACGAATTTCATGTTCTTTTTGTTTTTAAGATTACCAGTTTGGATTTTGTTTGAGGTTAGGATTTAGTGTCAAATCATTCAGCGGGATAGGATATAAGTACATACGGTCGTTCCATACTCTCGGAATGGTGTTCATCCACTGAATTTCTCCTTTATTTGTCTCGGACAGAATCATATTATTGGGTTGTCCATTTACTTCAGGTGCAACGTTAATATAGATTACTCCTGATTGCATATTGGAAGGACGTTCGGTGTAGAAATATACATCGTTTACGCCATCTTCATTCAAGTCCATCATTGTGTTTAAGGCTGGAACATACATACCGTTCCAAGTATCGGTAAATAGCTCGCCACGTTTCCAACGAATGATGTCGTAAAAACGAAAACCTTCTAATGCCAGTTCAATTCCACGTTCTCTTCTTACTTCCAGAATAACAGGATCTGATATATTGGGGAAATAATTTTGACGTATATAATTATCAGCTTGTGTAGGTTTAGTGCTCAGACCTCCGGTAATGCCTCCTCTTTTTCTTAACTGACCAATGGTATTGGCCCAGTCTTCATCAGTGAGTGTTCCTAATTCGGCTTTTGCTTCAGCGTAGTTTAGTAATACTTCTGCATAGCGAATGATAGGAATATTGGATGCATTACGCGAACCTCCATCCAAGCCCATGTCGGGGTTTACCCATTTTGCGGGCTGGTATCCCGTATAGGTTTGCGAGAATTGCGGTGGCACGTTTACGGTTTGTGTTCCGTTGATGCGGGTATATCCTTGAGTGCGGATGGTTTGATTTAAACGTTTGTCTCTATTTTTAGTCTCGCTCATGAAAGTTTGAGTCTTATAATCAGGTAAGTCGGTAAATGGTGTACCGTCAGAGCGCAGGTAGGTGTTGATGAACTTACGAGTAAAGCTCAAGCGATCACCTGCCGTTGCACTTGTATAATACCAGTTGGCATCATGAAATACTCCCAGCTCTTGACTGTAAGCAATACAGAGCAAGGTTTCGGAATTGACAGATGTGCTGATAAACAGGTTGCGGTATCCATTCTCTATATCCGTAATATTTGCCAGAGAATACAAATTGGAGTTGATTACGGCTTGGGCAGCATCTGCCGCTTCCTGCAACCAACGATTGGCTGTAGACTGAAGATTTAGTTCTGTATGATACTTTCTGTAAGTGCCTTCAAATAAGCAAATACGAGACTTGAGTGCTTGAGCTACAGTACGTGTTATGCGTGTTCTGGTAGCTTCAGATGCAGCCGATATATTTTCAATAGCATAGTTAAGATCATTTAACACCGAATCCATTACTAGTGCACGCGGATCACGACCACTGTATAATAATTCATCATTAGTAGATAATGTGCGATTGATCCAAGGAACATCGCCAAAGCGTTTTACTTTTTCGAAGTAAAATAGCGCGCGGAACAAGCGTGCAATACCATTGTAGTTATTACGCACAGCCTCACTTACACTAGAAGAATTATTATTTTCCAAGAAATAGTTGATGTTTCTTAAACTTGTCCAGGTCCACCCTGTACTTTGTGCCGGACCGAAAGCTCCGGCACGGAAAAAGTCAGGAACATCTTTTCTGGCTACAAAGTCGCCCATATTGTCTCCTTTCAAAATGTCATTGGATGTGGGCAATAAGGTGTAGAAAGAGTTGGTATAAAGTTTCAGACCTGCTTCGCTATTGAATACAGCTTCTTTGCTCACAGTGGATTTAGGAATCTGATCTAATTTATTGCATGATGCAAAGAGTAATGTTGTTGCACCTATTATTGTGATAATATTTTTCATCTGCTTTTTGTTTTAATGGTTTTGAATGGAATAACTCATACCGAGAGCTATTTCATAACACACCTTAGAATGTTATTGATAAACCGAACGATACACTCTTCAACATGGGATAGTTAAACCCGTCACCTTGGTTACCATCACCCAGCAACTGATCGGACTCCGAAACGTTTTCTGGATCGATATTGTTCTTGGTATACTTGAACATAGGTGAGTAGGTATAAAGGTTTTCTCCTGATACATATACACTGGCACCTTTAATACCAGCTTTGCGTAACCATTGATCAGGCAGATTATAACCCAGCTGAATATTCTTTAAGCGTACGTATGCTGCATTCTGTAGATAACGGGTTTGTACTTCACGAAGTACACCACCTGCTGTCCATGCCAAATAAGCAGTATAGCGAGGGAAGTATGCATTGGGATTATCTTCGGACCAGATATTGCCTATTTGTGAAACTGGAGGATGCCCGTAAGGTGCATTATACTGTCCCCAGAAAGTGTTGGCACCGCGGCTCGGATACCAATCTCTTTTTCCTACACCTTGAATGAATGCAGAGAAGAATAAACGATTCCAATCGGCAGAAAGGTTCAATCCAAAGCGATATCGTGGCGACGAATTACCGATAATCACTTTATCACCAGGATTATTTACAGTGTTGTCTCCGTAATCGATAACCCCGTCGTTATTTAGATCTTTAAACTTAATATCTCCTACGCGCCAAACACCTGCAGCAGTAGAAAGGAATAGCGATTGATTGGCTGAAGTACGAATCTGCTCTTCAGAAACGAAGAATCCGTCAGTTACATATCCCCATATTTCACCCAGTGTTTGTCCTTCGTAGTAATCGCTCAACAGTTTGCGGCTGTTGTTGTATTTGAGAATGGTAGATTTATTATCGGATAGAATAGCTCTGATATTGTAGTTGAAGGGTTTTTCCGCCAGCAGGAAGCGATCACGATAGCTTACACTAAGCTCAAAACCTTTAGTCATCAGATCTGCATAGTTGCCTCTGGGAGAAGCTGCACCAAATACCGCAGGTAGTTCAGGACCTGTAGTAAACATATTGATGGTTTTACGCTGATAGTAGTCTGCATTAATCAACAACTTATTGTTGAAGAGTCCTAAGTCCAGACCAAAGTTGGCTGTTGTAGCGGTTTCCCAAGTAAGACCAGCAGGTAATACAGCCGGTGCACTGGTGCTTGGATTTTGTACGCCTTCAATAATGCGTGTCATTTTAGACAAGGAGAGTTGTTCTTGGAATACATAGGAACTGATATTTCCGTTTCCTAAAGAACCATAGGAAGCTCTCAGTTTTAAGTCAGAGATTAGGTCTCTGGAAATATTCCAGTAAGGCTCCTTAGTTAAGCGCCATCCCGCAGAAATGGAAGGGAAAAATGCAAAGCGCTCATGTGCAGGGAATTTAGAAGAACCATCGTAACGGCCGTTTATTTCGAGCAGATAACGATCGTCATAGCTATAGTTCACTCTGAAGAATCCTCCCATTATGTTCCATTGTTCGTATCCGCCAGTAATTGTCATGGATTCGCCTAAGGCCAAGTTCAGGTCTTCTGCATCAGCGTAAATCAAACCATTACGTTCAGTACCCACACGTTTATAGGTGCTGAGCTCATAGTTATAACCCAGCAAGGTTTTTAAATAGTGTCTTTTGAATTTTTTCTCAAATTCACCATAAAGGTTAGAAGCTATATATTCTGTACTGCGCTTGATAACACGCATATCGTTATACGCGTTACCCAGGTATTCGATTACGCCCGGAATACGACTGTAAGGTACCGGAACGCGTCTGCGTGTTTCATTGTTATTGGTAATTTGATAAGTAAAATCTCCTTTTATGTTTAAAGCATTATTGAAGAATCTTGCATTAAATGATGCTGTATTACGGAATATGTTTTTGTCATAGTCCATTCCGTTTTTACCATAAGCGTAGTCTCCCACGGTATAAGCGGCGGAGTAGGTAAGTGTTCCGTCGGGGTTATACAGAGGTACCATGGGGTGACCTTCTGCCACGATATTTCTCCATATACCGCCAGTTTCTCCAACGTTCATGGGAATATGATAGATTACTTTGGAGAAGTCGGTGTTGTTTGAGACGGTCAACCAAGGGAATACATCTAAGCTTCCTTTGGAGCGTACATTATACATTTTGTAATCATCAGAATTATATCGAAACAGGCCTGGTTGATTAAAGTAATGTCCCGATAATAAATAGCTTGTTCTATTGCTTTTACCGGATACAGTTATGCCCTGATCAATGGACTGTGTGTTGCTTTTATACAGATCCTTAAACCAGTTGTGACTATCGTAATATACATACTGGCCGGTTACAGGATCTACTTCTACACGAGGTAGAGAAGGATCTTCTGACCTGCGTTTCAACTCCTGCAAGTACTCCTGAGAGAATGGCAGCGTTTTGTTGACATTTTGCGGATAGCTGGCGTAGTTATTCCAACTTGCAAATGCTTCATTAAACATAGAAGCCCAAGTGTACCCGTCAGTTACAAACTCTGGAATATAAGTTGGTTTCTTGATGGAGTAGTTAGAAGTGTAGTTGATCTGCAGTTTTTCATTTTGCGGATTTTTGGTAGTAATCAAAATCACTCCAAACGCACCTCTTGCACCATAGATCGCAGATGAAGCTGCATCTTTCAAAACAGTAATGGATGCAATATCCTGTGGGTTGATGAGTGCAGGATTGCCTTCCACTCCGTCAATCAATACTAATGCTTCTCCTCCCTGTCCGATTGATGTTACCCCACGTACGTTAAAAGTTGCAGAAGTACTGGGACGACCATCGGGAGGTGTAAGGTTTAGGTTAGGTATCAAACCCTGTAAGCCTTGCGACAGGTTGGTTAGAGGCCTGTTTTTTAAGGCTTCGTCGGTAATTTGTTCAACGGCACCAGTCAAATTGGCTTTGCGCTGTGTACCATAACCTACCACTACTACTTCATCCAGCGCCTTTTTGTCGGCAGTTAATACCAGATTAATCTGAGCATTGCCTGAAAAAGTTCTTACTTCTGTTTTATAGCCAACATAAGAAAAAGTTATACTGCCCTGAGACGCGTTGCTATGTAGTGTGAATCTTCCTTCATCATTGGTCTTGGTGCCCGCAGCAGTACCATTAATAGTAACGCTTACGTCTTTGAGGGCTTTACCTTCTTCATCCATTACTATACCGGTAATTGTTGTACCGTTTTGAGCTATGCTAATGTTCGTCAAAAGCAAACAATAGCATAGGATGTATATATTTCTAAAAAGTTTGCTCATATTTCAGTCAATTAAAATTTAAAGTGGATATCATCTATGTTAATACGAGGTTTGTTGTTGTTTGCGAAAGGAATGGAAGTGTTTACCACGCGGAAACGCACTGCTTCATTAAAGGTGGCGTTTACGGGGAATGTGGTTGTTTTTAATCCTGAATATTGGGTATCCACTTCAACTGTACCTAATGGAGTATAAGTGGCTCCACCGTCTTTTGAAATCTCTACAGTGAATACAGTGGGATTAACGTTTCCTAATTCGGCTGTAGCAGGGTAGATGCCGTGGGATACAGAGATGGATTTTACTCCTTTCAGATCAAAATTCATTTCAATGATACCGTTACGCACGTTGTTACCCACAGTACCTTGTAGGCGGATACTTTGTCTACCGTTTTTGGGATCTGCGGCTGTATTTGCTGTAATACCACCGTCAATAATCCATTGACCTGTGATAAAGGTCATTACTTTTCGATCGTAGTTGGTGTTGTATGAAAGCTCAAAGTCTTCAAGTAGTTCGTCTACTCCTACTTTGATGTCCTCCAAGTCTCTTAGATAGAAGAGTAATTCATTATCGGTAAATGACGCCAATCCCACCAATGATTGTACAAAGCCGGGGTTATCGATAGTGGCAAATACGGAGTTGTTGGCAAAGGAGGCATACATTTCGGCAATTTCATCGTCAATTAAAATTTTGCCGTTGAGCTTATTGCTCTCGCTATCGAGAGTGATTTTTTCCAATTTAACCAGCATAGGTCCCCAGTATTTTGCATTGGCAAGCAATGCTGCAATATTGGTGGATTTGGGCATGAGACTTTGTTGCTCGCCTGTGCTTGTGATTTGTGATGAGGATAGATTGGTTACCCACAAATCTCCTCCAATTCGTTTCAGAATGGCTCCTTTTAGGTTAAGTACGACGATATCGTTTTTAGTAAACTGATGGGAGCTTTCTTTCAATTCAATGTTAATGGCGGCATCCTGTGTTAGGTCTTGTACTATTAATCTGTTGCCGGGGAAATTACCACCGTTAGCGTCGGAAACTACCACTGCTCTGATGGCGGTTTCTCCTAGTACAATCTGATCTTGAACCTGAACACGGCGGAGATTGTAAATCGAAGCCGGTGAAGGATCGCCGTAACTTCCAATTTTGGGGTCACGAGAACAGGCCACGCCTACCAGGCATAGCACAATCGGCACAATGAGTTTTGCGAGTCTGGAATACAATGTCATAAGAATTAATTTTTCATTTCAACATAATGTTTAAAGTTTCTGTGAATGTTAGGCGGAAAGCCTCTGTGTCAAATGTGCTTTTCGTAGTGTCCCAGTAGTTGGTATTTTTCAATCCAGTAATTAATGCATTCAATACCCAGGATTGTGTCCATCCTGTTTGTGTGCCCCATGGACCCCAGCCAGAGTCGGCATTGCTGGCCCAATACTCCCAACGTCCGAAGTCGAAAGCTCGGAACCAAGATCCGTCTAGGTCACGATGTGTTGGGGCGTGTACCTGTATTCTTACAAACAGGTCTCTGATAGCATCCACGGCATTTTTGTAGGTGCTATCCTGTGTAGCGGCATAAGCTTCGTTAAGACCAAAAGAGGCATAGTTGATGGTGTATAGCAGATCCGTTACTTTATCACCATATTCTGCAATTAGCGGTGCTTCTTTGGTACCATATTCGGCATTAGAAAGAATTTTGCCGTATCGTCCCATGCCTTTAAATCCCAGTCGCTCTTTAATGGCACCACAACTATCCATGTCTTTGAGAAGGGTGAGGGCTACTAGCTTCAACCAATCCCTATGCTGCTGTGTGTTTTCTACCCGTACAAGCCAGGCCAACGGCAGCAGCATCCGTGCGTATTCTTGCTGAATACCATTGGTCCATTTCCATTCGGGAAATGCATTCATGGTAATGGTGATAGCTTCTTTGGCTTTTTGTTTAAGGGGTTCGTATTGCGTTTTGTCATAGAGCCACAGGTATAAGGCCCATAACCAGCTTTCGTAGTGCGGATGAATATTGATAATGTTGCGATTGCCAAGAGCCTGCCATGTGGTTTTTTGCATAGCTGCATCTCTAAACCACGGACCACGAAACCCATGCACACCAGCAGTGCGGAAATTGCCCAGAATACCTTCTATAATATAATGGTTCCATTCGGACGAAGCCAGATGCGTGGCTGCACCAATAGTACCTAATAATACGCGTGCATTGTCATCTCCGTAATAGGCGTCGGGATCAGTAGTGGCCCAGCCAATCAGGCCGAATGATGGACTTTGGGGATCGTTGCGTTCTCCCTGACGTAGGTTGGAGGTTTTATATAAATAGTTTAGCAAATTAATTGCTATGGAATCATACTCAGGCTTATTTAATAATCGAGACGCTGCACTGAGGGCAAATGCAGTTTCGGCTTGACAGTCGCCCCGAATCCACCAACGTATGGGTTGACTGCCATCTTTATTGATGTAGGAGGCATGGCCTTCTAGTATACCATAGCGGCCATTACCGATATTCATATTATCTGAGACTGGAGGGAATACTACACCTTCACCATTTTTCTTTGTAAAGCTGTCCACCAAATGCTTCCAATTTTCCGCTATCAACAATTTTGAGTTCAGATACCACGCGCTACCTCTTTCCACAGCTTTCAGATAATCGGCGCGGGTGATCTTTTCTTCTTTCGCAAATGAAGGTTGTACGGTAGCGGTGGTGGGCCACTTTATAGGTGTATTAATCCCTACATAGTTTAGAATATATTGCCACAAGGTTTCCCAATAGTGAAATGGTCCAAACCTTGCATCGAGCCAATTGCTGATCTGTATACCGGAGACCAGTACGTTCTGTTTTCGGAATAGAAAGGGAAAACGTTCGGTATCTAGAATGCCATATTCTGCTTTATCAAAGCCGGCAACTTTGGCGATGTAGGCATAAGTGTGTGGCTGATCGGGGTAGGCATAGAAAGGATGGTCGTTTATCGAAAGGATCGCCATCGAGTCTAGCTGCGGAATTTGCTTTCCTGCAATTACGCCACGCTCCAGTGTGATTTTTTTTATTTCTGGTTGCTCGTTCGCTAAATAATAAGGATATTCAATAAAGACTTTTAAGTCTTTAACGGCTATTTCTCGAAGTAGTGCTGAAGTAAGTGCCTGAGGCTTCTGAATACTTCCCAATACTAGGATACCGTCACCTTGCCGCGCTTGTTTGATCGCTGCCGCTAAAGAAGTGGCATGTTGTACATGAGCGCCGCTTTTTTGAATGGATGTAAATACAGGTAAACTTTTATTACCGACCACAATGGTCTTAGCTTTCGTCATTTGCATGCATATGCAGCACGCTAATAGCAAAACCAGGAATTTTGTATTTTTTTTCATGATGGAACTCAAAAATATAAATTTATTTCACAAATAAACTAAATTAATAAAAAAATTTATTAATTATTTTGCTGTGAAAGATAAAATGGGGATTTTTGGTGGGTTTTATTATTAATTTTATATTTATAAATATGCTATTATTAATAAAATTTAGTAATAGATAACCTTTACATATGAAAGACCTCAAAAATTTCCTAGCTGATTTATCGGAAAAAGAGCAGTCCGAAAGTGGCGTGCAGTATAAAAATGCATTGCTACAGAAGGAGATTTTGGCTTATTGTATCCGTAATGAGAAAGTGACGATTGCTGAACTTTCGCAGTATACCAATACCAGCGTTCCTAAGGTGAATGATGTGGTTTCGGAGTTGTTGGATTATAATTTGATTACCGATTTGGGTAAAGAAATTATCGGAGTGGGGCGCAAGCCTAATTTTTATGGACTGAATGCTGAGGCTGGATATTTTATGTCGGTAGAGGTACACCGACATCATGTAAATCTGGCTTTGATTAATTTTAAAGAGGAGATTGTAGTTCTCAATGAAAATGTGCCCTTCCAATTACAGAACACCAAAACCTGTTTTGAAGAGCTTTGTAGCTTGATTGACAGTTTTTTGAATGCTCAACATCAATATGTTCCCAAAATAGCAGGACTGGGTTTAACCATCACTGGTAGAGTGAATCATAAAACAGGGTACAGTTATAGCTTTTTTAATTTTCATGAAGAGCCATTGAGTAAAATTTTGGAAAAGCGCTTTGGAATGCCTACCTATGTAGAGAATGATACGCGTGCTATGGCTTTTGGGGAGTATGCCAAAGGGTGTGTAGGGGATGAAAAAAACGTATTGTTCCTTAATCTCAATGAAGGTATTGGGATGGGAATCATTATCGGTGGCGATCTTTATTCAGGTAAATCGGGGTTTGCTGGTGAATTCGGCCATCTGGCCATTTTCAATAATGAAATCATTTGTCATTGCGGGAAGAAAGGATGCCTGGAAACCGAAGCTTCAGGAGCGGCTATCGTACAGCAGTTACATCAAGCTATTCGAAAAGGGACATCTACTATCTTAACCGAGCAAGAATGTATCGACGATATTCAAGTAGGACATATAGTGGATGCTGCCCTGAAAGATGATAGTCTCTGTATTGAATTGCTTTCTGCTGCGGGTGAAAAAATCGGGAAAGGGATTGCACTAATGCTAAATCTTTTTAATCCCGAACTAGTGATTATTGGTGGAGAGCTTTCGCGTGCAGGGTCGTTGATATTACTCCCGATCTTATCATCTATCAATAAGCATTCACTGAATTTGGTTAATACTGATACAGAGTTTAAGTTTTCCAGGTTAGGCACCAAAGCCGGTGTGATTGGCGTGAGCCTTTTACTCAGAAATGAGTTGCTAGGGATTGATTAATAATTAAAACACATTTAATATATCATCATTTAAATAATTTCAATGAGTATCAAGTTGTATAATGCAAGTATTAATAGTTTGGAAAAAATTGATATAGTTATTAAGCAGGATGTTATAAGTGGCTCTAAGTATATTGCCAATCTTATCGCCGATTTAATCCGTTCCAAGCAGGCGTCCAATGAGCCATGTGTGCTGGGTTTGGCTACTGGCTCCAGTCCTAAAACTTTGTATGCCGAACTGGTACGCATGCACAAGGAAGAAGGGCTGAGCTTTAAAAACGTCATCACTTTTAATCTGGACGAGTACTATCCCATCAGCCGAGAGGCCGTGCAAAGCTATTATCGCTTCATGCACACCCATCTGTTCAATCATATAGATATCGATCCGGCTAATATTCATATTCCTAACGGAGCTATTGATAAAAGTGAAATCAAAGCTGCATGCTTGGAATATGAAAAACAGATTGAAGCCGTAGGCGGTATTGATCTGCAGATTCTGGGTATTGGTAACAACGGTCATATAGGATTTAACGAGCCGGGATCGGGTATATACACCAAAACCCGTTTGGTCAATCTTACCAACAGTACGCGTTTAGCCAATGCTTATGAATTTGCCAACATTTCCGAAGTGCCGCGCATGGCCATTACCATGGGCATCAGTACCATTCTGAAGTCTAAACAAATCGTACTGATGGCTTGGGGTCCGGCCAAGGCCGAGGCTGTGAAAAGAGCCGTGGAAGATGAAGATACCGAACAAGTGCCGGCCTCTTTCCTGCAGAATCACGACAATGTAACCTTTGTGCTGGATGAAGCGGCCGCTTCGCAGCTGACCCGCTTTAAATCGCCCTGGCTTACCGGTGAGTGCGAATGGACTCCGAAGATGATTAAAAAAGCTGTGGTAAATATGGCGCTGCAGACCGGCAAAACCATCCTGAGTTTGACCAATGAAGATTACAACGATAACGGCTTGGGCGACCTGTTGGTGGAAAAAGGCGATGCCTACGAAATCAACCTTCAGGTATACTACATGCTCCGGGATACCATTACGGGCTGGCCTGGGGGTAAGCCTGGCGTAGAGATACCCAATCATCCGGAGCGTTCCACACCTTACCCCAAGCGTTGTCTGATTTTCTCCCCCCATCCCGATGATGATATCATCAGCATGGGTGGTACTTTTCAGCGCCTGCACGACCAAGGTCATGAAGTACATGTGGCCTATCAGACCTCGGGCAATATTGCAGTAACGGATGAGTTTGTTACCCGCTTTTTAGACTTTGCCGTAGGTTTTAACGAAGTGGCACAGATCCACTCCGACATTCCTCAGAAGATATTGGATGAAGCTCGCCTGTATATTGCGGAGAAACAGCCGGGTCAGGTAGACACACCGATTATCCGTGAGATTAAGGGATTGATACGTCGTTGTGAGGCCAAGGCTACCTGTAATTATGTAGGTATCAAGCCCGAGCATGTACACTTCCAAAACCTGCCGTTCTATGAAACGGGCACAGTGGAGAAAAAGCCACTGGGGGAAGAAGATATTCAATTAACGATGGAACTGCTGCGCCAAGTGAAGCCGCATCAGGTATACTGTGCGGGTGATTTTGCAGATCCCCATGGTACCCACTTGGTATGTTTCCATGCGGTACTACAAGCGCTGCAACGCATCAAGGCAGCGGGAGACGAATGGATTAAAGACTGCTGGTTGTGGTTATACAAGGGAGCCTGGCAGGAGTGGAATATCGAGGACATAGAGATGGCCATACCAATGAGCCCTGCACAGGTACGCAAGAAACGTTTTGGCATCTTTATTCATCAGTCTCAAAAGGATAGTGTACCGTTCCAGGGTAGTGATGACAGGGAGTTCTGGCAGCGAGCAGAAGAGCGTAATGCAGCTACTGCAAAGTTGTATGCCGACTTAGGACTCACCCGTTATGCAGCCATGGAAGCTTTTGTGAGATGGCATTATTAGCAATCAACATTCTTCTATAATAGTACGCACATCAACCCGCCTAAAGGCGGGTTGATTGTTTATTGCAATTATATTGTTAGCCCAATTTTATATGAAAATAATGATGAGGGGTGTCTTATTTCAAGGCTAGTTGGATATGTGCCAGATGATGCTTACAATGCCAAGAGTAATTTCCTGTAGCTTCATCCAGCCGAAAGCTTTTGCCATATTCAGGATGTATATAAGTCCTGTTGAAGTCAAGTGCCTTCATTTCTTATAATAAAGCATGCCACCTGCTATGAACTCCTTCTAAAATGGAGAGCGAAGCAGCAATGGGGAAATTTTTGCTATCCGGTAGTTCGGCACATAGGCTTTCTGGATACGGTTTAATAACAGGTTGATCTTCTGTTAGTGCCAGTTTGAAACGAATAATGGCATTCATGTGGCTGTCAGCGCAATGATGTATAATTTGTTGAATTGTCCAACCGCCTTCTCTGTAAGTAAGTTGCAGCTGTTCCGCAGTTAAAGGTGCGACTGTGGCCTTTAGTATATACGGAAACTGAGCAATATCTTTTATCCATTCTTTTAGTTGCTGTGCTGTAATGACGGATGGTTTCTCAAAAACTCCAATGGGATACTTACGTTTTTCTAATTCCATTATGTTGCTTTTAGAGTAAAAATTATAATATATGTTTTGTGGGGGTTATGAGTTCTTAAACTGTTTGATAGTGTTTATATGGTGATCATCGTGCTCTGCTACAAAATACATCAGGTCGGTGATACGCATTGGCAAGTGTAGGCGAGGATGTAGTAGTGTATATTCAAAAGCGGAGGTTTCAAGCTTTGCTAATAGGTGTAAGGTTTTTAATCGCTGCTGCTTGAATTGATTGATGATTCGGGAAATATTATATTGGTTAAATCGAGCTTCATGAGTGGCTGTATTATTTAAGTCGGCTGGGGTCATAGTAGTGTGTTTATTTATTAAATCTTTAAATCGATGCTGCCATAGGGGCTCCATAATTAACATGTGGCCTATATGTTCTTTTATGGACCATTTGCCATCGGGTTTTAGATTGAGCTGCCATTCGGGAAGATATTGCGTGAGTGCTTGCACACGTAGTGCCGTGCATTGTAGTCTTTGCAGTAGGAAGGGAAACTGATCTATGGCAATGGGAAAGGAAAAGGATCTATCAAACCAGGGTGTTATGTTCATATAAAGAATATTGGTTCTTTTCGCTTGTTTACAAATGTCCGTACCAGTCTCGGTCAAATGCTTTTTCGAGAAAACGGATGAATAGGTTAATCCACTTTATAAACATAAAATTTAAAATAGACCGATTGGTCTTTTATTCGTTAAAAAAATTAGGCTTTCAAGCCCAGAATCATCTTTTCCAGATAATCCATGGCGATTTTTAATTCCCGAGTTCTTTGGGTAAGTTTCGCCTGCATCAGGGCCCCTTCGATGATGGCAATCATGAGTACTGCAATTTGAGTGGGATTCGTGCTGGTGCATATTTCTCCACGGGAGATACCACGCTTGATTTGATTTTCTATAGACTTTTTCCAAAAATCCAATGCGGCTGCGGCTCTTTCACGCAACTGCGGGTGCGTATCATCCGCCTCAGTGGCAGTATTGAGTATGGGACATCCTGCCTGCAAATAGGGGTATCGAAAGAACTGACGATAAGTACGCGGGTATACTAATAGTCGTTCTATCGAATTATCTGTGGCTAGAATTCGGTTTTTCATGTGGTCAGTCACTCGTTGATGATTGTATTCAAAAGCTGCCAAAGCAATAGCATCCTTGTTTTCGAAGTTGCCATATATGCATCCCTTTGACAAGCCTGTAGCTAACATAACGTCGTTTAACGAAGTGCCTGCATATCCTCTAACATTGAACAGTGGAGCTGTCTGTTCAATAATAAACTTTCGGGTCTTTTCTGATTTTGACATCATTGATGAGTGAATGATATATACAAATATATAAAATAAACTGATTGGTCTATTTTTTTATGATGAAGAATGATTGGCTGTAAATTGTGGAGAAAAGAGAGCCCTTTAGGAGGGGATTCCTTTTACTTGCCATTCATCTCCTTTCACCTCTATCACTTGTGTGTTGCTAATAGGAACTATGGGTAGGCGATTGTGGTATTCCTGATATATTTGTGCTGCTACTTCCTTAAAAGGAGCATTGCCATAATGCGGTAGGGGATAAATATCAATGATGTCTAATCCGTGATAGTGCTGCAGTTCAGGCGCTTTTGTAGGGTCATCCATCAGAGAGGAGTAGGCAATATCCGGTGCTAGAATAATGCTACCTGCCGATGCGCCAATGTATAATTTCCCTTTGCGTATTTCTTCTGCAATAAGTAAGTCCGTTCCGGATTTCTTTAGCTCCTGCAGCAGATAAAAAGTGTTTCCTCCGGATACATAGATAATGTCACAATCGGATAAAGTAGATTGTATTTTTACTTTAGAATTATTTTCAATGGATAATGCTTCGATAATAAGACCTAACTGTTCTAAAGCTGCTCTGTCATTATCTACATACTTTGTGTAAACTTCTACTACACTTGCTGTAGGGATAAAAGCTACTCTCTTACCAGTGAGAGGTTTGGGGTAAAAAGCAGGAAGATGTTCGGCAATATCACAAAATGACGAACTGAGAAATAGCTGTTTCATATAGTTAGATTATATGCTGATTACAAAATGTCAAATCTTGTATTTATGTTGCATAACAACATGTTATTGGCAAAAATATCAGCTTATTATATAAAGAAAAAATTATACTCCTTGCTGACATACTGTTGTCACAGCTCGTATTTTTTTGCAAGGGGCAGTAGTATGCCTTTTAAAAAGTGCAGGCTGTTATGCGGTCAGGAATGTCTATTTTAAAGTATAATTCTTGTTGGTTCGTTTTCCTATAGAGAAACGCCGGAAAATATGAAGCAACATCTACAGATAGGTTATTATTTGAAAAAATTGGACAATCTACTTACGGAAGGCATCCGTCGAATACATGAATCGGTAAATATTACACGACTGCAATGGCAATTACTTAATACAGTGTATGTGCTGGAGCAAGCAAATAGGAGCAACCTATATGCAGCGCTCGAGGAATTCGCTGATAAAGAGACTGTCGATAAAGCAATTCAGGAGCTGAAGAGTAGAAACTTGTTAGAAGAAACAAACTTGTTAATATTAACCGATCAGGGAAAGGTTTTGCATAACACATGTTTGAAAAGGCAGGAAGCCTTCAGGCGGCGAGTTATGCAGCAGATTTCCGATGAAGAATATCTGCAAGTGCTTAGGGTATTGGAAAAAATGATTATAAATCTGGAAGAGTAACATTTAGCTGTTGAGAATCTTTATCAAAAAAAAATAAGAAACTGTCCCCCTTGCAAGAATTGGGTCGTTATATAAGCGAACCATAAAAAAGAAACGTATGAAAGAGTTTGCATTAATCTTCAGATTAAAAGATATCAGTGATTTTAAGCCTTCGCCCGAACAAATGCAGGAGCGTATGAACTGGTTAGCTGGCGTAGCAGCCCAACAAAAGCTTGTAGATAAAGGGAACACCCTGCTACCTATACCGGGTAGTGCTAAGGTAGTCAAACCCGGTGGTGTGGTAACTGACGGACCTTACACGGAGATAAAAGAGTTTGTTAGTGGCTATGTGGTGGTGAAAGCCGAATCGATTGATGAGGCGGTAGAAATCGCCAAGGCTAATCCTATTTTCGATCAGGTAGGGGGTAATATTGAAGTGCGTGAAGTTTTAAAACGAGATTGATCTTGAAATCACCTCAGGAACTTTTACCGCATTTATTTCGACAGGAATATGCGAAAATGACGGCCGTATTGTGCCGTCATTTCGGTTTGCAACATATTGAATTGGCTGAAGATATTGCCAGTGATACTTTTTTGAAAGCATCTGAACACTGGCCTGTTCATGGAATTCCTAAGCATCCGGTAGCGTGGTTATATACAGTTGCTAAAAACAAATTGAAAGACTATTATAAACATCTTTCAGTATTTGAGCAGAAAGTGAAGCCAGCCCTTTTAAATAGTGAGCAGAAAGCGATACCGGAACAGGAATGGGATCATCGTTACATCGAAGATAGTTTTCTGGCAATGATATTTGCTGTATGCAATCCGGTAAATACACCTGAATCTCAAATATGCCTAGCATTGCAGATTCTCTGTGGTTTCAGCATGGAAGAAATTGCTCGTGCTTTTTTATCTAAACCCGAAACCATTAAAAAGCGTTTACAGCGCGCAAGGCAGTATTTGCGTAATGACGGTTTTAATATTGTAGCATTGGATAGAACTGCTATTCAGAAACGACTGAATACGGTACTTAAGACGCTGTATCTATTGTATAATGAGGGATATTATTCCGTTACTCATGACACACAAATTAGAGCTGAATTGTGTTCGGAAGCGATGCGCCTCACATTGTTGCTCACCGAAAACCGTCTCACTAATACACCTGCTGCTAATGCATTGCTAGCGCTGATGTGCTATCAAAGCTCTCGTCTCCCAGCCAGAATGAACGAGCACAATGAAACTATATTATTTGAAGAGCAGGATGTACGGCTTTGGGATCAGTCGTTAATACAGCGAGGGCATTATTATCTGATTCAGGCTACGGAGGGAGCGGAAGTTTCAAAGTACCATCTGGAAGCCGGTATTGCCTATTGGCATACGACCACTGACGCATCTAAATGGAACCGAATCTTACAATTATACAATCAGCTGGTGCTGCTAGAGTATTCACCGATTACGGTCTTGAATCGATTGTTTGCTTATTCCAAGGTTTACTGTAAGAAAATGGCTATTGAAGAAACAGAACGTTTAGAGTCGAGTGAGAATAACTATTATTATGCGCTATTAGGATACTTATATACTGATATTGATAATGAGAAAGCAGTTTATCATTATGAAAGGGCCATCCAACTCAGCCGTTCTGTGGTGGAAAAACGGACCTTGCAAAGACAGCTAGTGAAATTAAGAGATGGAAACAGTTAAGCTTAGTTGATCGATTTTTTAAACCGAATTTCATAGACAACTATAAAGTATTCCAAGGATTCTAGCGTCTTACTAAAAGGGGAGCACGTGATTTTCGGATTTCAAATGATTTCAATGATTGCTTAACTATTTAGTTTTATGACGCGTCGTAATCTTATTAAATATGCTCTTAGCTTGCATATTATTGTTTCAGTTGCCTTATTAGGTGATTCGGCTGGCTATTTGGCAATTGCCATAAAAGCATCACAACAGACTGATCCTCTGGTAATAAAAACGCATTATGAGATCTTGCAAATGTTGGGTTTTGTTTTTGGTGTACCTCTCAGTTTTCTGGCTTTATTGTCAGGACTGTGGTTGACTTATCTCACAAAATGGAAGCTGCTAAGATATCCATGGGTGACCGTTAAATTTTTACTGATTATTACAGTGATCCTTGTTGGTGCATTTATCTTACGAGACGGAATGGATACAATGTTGCACGGAAAAGGTGGCGCGGAAGGAAGATTGATATATGGGGCAGTATATGATGTATTGGCTTTAATATTAGCTACCCTACTAAGCGTTTTCAAGCCTGGAAAGCGTGGCGGTATTAAGGCAGAGTCTAATCAACCTTAATACTATGCATATGAGTATGTAACGCGTGTATTTACTGTGCCTAATCAGTATTGGTTGCGTCCCCCGTATTATTTACTGTCTTATTTACTCAGTTTTGGTTATGGGTTTCTGGTGTTTTTATAATGATGAATCTTTATATGGTGTTAGCCTTTCTCTTTAACGGTTGTGATTGTTATAGTGACAAGGCGCGAAAAGTGAAAAATCATGAACTTTCTGCAATAGATGTCCGTAATAGGGTTAAGGAACAATTTCCTATGCTGATAAAGGCAATCTTGACTGGTTGCATTCCCCTGAGCGAGGATTTTTGATCAAAAAAATTAACCCATGGCAATTATTTAATTGATAAGGCTTCGATATTAAAAAGTATAGTCAATTCTCCTTATTTTGAACCTTATTGCATTTTTAGTTGAAATTAATATTAATCATATGAGGCTTATCTTCATCCTACTTTCTTTTATTAGTATTCAAGTAGGAGCACAAACGCAAACCGATATTTTTACAGCACTTAAATCGAAGCATTTTTTTCTAGCAAAAGAAATTTACGAGGCTCAGAAGAATAGTTATACCCGCCAGGAGCGACAGTATATTGAAGCAGTTTTGCATAATGCTTTCAATAAACCAGCTCAATCTAATGTGATGATTGACGCTTTACTTGCTACACCGACTTCGGTTCCTGATTCGATAGCTCTTCTGTTGTATCGTACCCGGTCGGATAATTTTGTGAAACTGTTTGAGTATGAAAAGGCAGCGAAAGCTATTGAAACGATATTAGAACGGTACACTACATTACTGGAACCTCAGGAACAGAATGATTTAAAAAATAGTCATCTTATCTGGACTAAACTAAAAGATGTTCCCAAGCAGGTTGTTAATATACCGGCTACTACCCGTATGCAATTGAAAATTGATAAGGCGGGTTTGAAGAATTTGGTGGCTCATCATCAACAGGACAGTGTTGATTTTGTTTTTGACACCGGAGCAAATATTTCTACTGTTACTGTTTCAACTGCGAAAAAGTTGCGTATGCAGCTGATCCCGGCGAATATAGAAGTGGGTACGATAACCGGAGAAAAGATTCTTGCTGATCTGGCTGTTTGCCCTTCGTTATATATTGGAGCAATTGAATTAAAGAATGTTGTTTTTCTAGTATTGCCGGATGAAGCATTGTATTTTCAGCCTATCGATTATAGGATCAATGGAATAATAGGATTTCCTGTGATGAATGCTTTTAAAGAAATTCATATTACTCGCGATCAGTATTTTATTATTCCCGAAAAAGAAACTGTTTACACCGCCTCATCTAACATGGCACTGGATGGGTTAAAGCCTATGATTCATATCAATGGTATGCATTTTACATTCGATAGTGGAGCCGATGAAAGTATGTTGTACAGTAAGTTTTACAAAGCACATCGAGAGGATATTGATGGGAAATATCAACCTCAGGACTTCTCATTGGGTGGGGCTGCCGGGGTTAAAACTTTTTCAGGTTTTTCTATTCCTTATACATTTACCATATTGGATAAGAAGGCTCATCTTGACAAAGTGAAAGTAGTTAAAGAACCAATTAATGACGAAGAAAATGTATATGGAAACATAGGGCAGGATGTTATCAATCAGTTTGGTGTACTCATTCTCAACTTTGATAAGATGTTTATCAAGCTGAACTAGTTCGTCATAAATAATGAGGTTGTGGCGATTACTGGAATCCGGTTTAAAAATGGATAGGTTGTTGTTTTATAAAACATCGTTAAATGAAAGTAGAATATATTCCTATTAACGCCGACTAGTAAAATAATTTCGTTAGGAACAGATGTAGTATGCTATGCTAGGGCAGCGCTTAATCCTTTTGTTAAAATCAGAAATAATACTATTTTTAGGTATTATCCTCAAGATTTTTTTACTTTTACAGTGTGAAGAAAGTAATCGCAATATTGCTTTTAGGGATTTTTCTTACTGCCAATACAGCTTTTGGGCAATTATTGCGGTTGCCAACTCTATTTCATCATTATTTGGAGCATGTAGAGTGGGATAATTATACTTTTGCCGAGTTTCTGGCAGCACATTACTCAGGACAGATTGAACATCCCGATGATCAGCATGGGGATCATCAAAAACTTCCATTTAAGTCAGGAGACTTTAACACTTCTCATGTAGTAACGGATGTGTTACCTCAATGTCTATATTTATCCGAAATTATAGTGGAGGGTGTTGATACTAAAACACCAATCCATGATAAGGATGATTATTCCAATTCTTATCTGAGCCGCATTTGGCAACCTCCCCGTATCTAGTTAATCATTCCCTCATTTCTTTTGAAGAAAAGCGTGCAGCTTTTCTATTTGATTATGTGGATATTTTCACATGATGAGATTTTTCAATGATTAACTCGGAAAGGCAATGTTGAATCGGATTATTAATTTTTCTATCAAGAACAAGCTAATTATTGGAATTTTTATAATTGCTCTCGTTGGCTTTGGTATTTATGAATTAAGGCGGCTGCCTATTGATGCGGTTCCGGATATTACCAATAATCAGGTGCAGGTGATTACGGTAGCACCGGCATTAGGGGCTACTGATGTAGAGCGACTGATTACTTTTCCCATCGAGCAGGCCAACAGTAATATACCCTATCTAAAAGAACTGCGTAGTTATTCCAGCTTTGGCTTGTCGGTAATTACGCTGGTGTTTGAAGATGATGTGGATGTATATTGGGCGCGACAACAGATTGCTGAGCGTTTGCAACAAGTTCAGGAAGAATTGCCCAAGGGTTTTGGATCGCCCTTTCTGGCGCCTATTACTACTGGATTGGGTGAAATTTATCAATATGTAGTTCGTCCTGAAAAGGGGTATGAAAAAAAATACAGTGCTATGGAATTACGTACCATCCAGGATTGGATTGTACGTAAACAGCTGTTGGGAGTAAAAGGAGTGGCTGATGTGAGCAGTTTTGGCGGTTTGCTAAAGCAATATGAAATAGCTGTAGAGCCCGAGAAGCTGTTTGCTTACCGGATTTCCATTGCGGACGTATTTGAAGCCCTTGAAAGAAATAATCAGAATACGGGAGGTTCTTATATCGAAAAAGGCCCCACAGCTTTATTTATAAGAAGTGAAGGATTGGTGGGCAGTATCCATGATATTGAAAATATCGTTGTTAAGAATTTGCCTGATGGCCTTCCACTCTTAATAAGAGATGTGGCGGAAGTAAGATTTGGGAATGCTACCCGCTACGGTGCGCTTACCTATAATGGCGAACAACAAGTGTCGGGCGCTCTGGTATTGATGCTGAAAGGAGCGAATAGTAATGAGGTTATCAGAAACGTAAAAGAGCGCATTGAGGAAATTAAGAAAACATTACCCGAAGGTGTAACTATAGAGCCTTTTATCGACCGCACTAAAATGGTGAATAACGCTATCAGTACTGTTAGCCAAAATCTGATGGAAGGCGCATTAATTGTCGTATTTGTGTTAGTGCTGTTTTTGGGTAATCTGCGAGCAGGCCTACTGGTAGCATCTGTGATCCCACTGTCCATGCTTTTTGCCATCATTCTCATGAATCTTTTTGGTGTGAGTGGAAATTTGATGAGTCTTGGCGCATTAGACTTTGGATTAATCGTAGATGGGGCTGTGATTATTGTAGAAGCGGTAATGCATCGTTTATCGCATAGTAACCGATTCAGAAATATTGCCCGATTATCTCAAGTAGAAATGGATCAGGAAGTTGGCTATTCCGCTTCTAGAATGATGAACAGTGCTGTATTTGGGCAAATGATTATTCTGATTGTGTATCTACCCATATTTACATTGCAGGGCATTGAAGGCAAAATGTTCAAGCCTATGGCGCAGACAGTTGCTTTTGCCTTACTGGGTGCCTTTGTGTTATCGCTCACATATATTCCTATGATGAGTGCTTTGGTATTGAGCAAAAAGATTTCAAATCAGCCCACGTTCGCTGATCGCTTCATGAACCGCCTTGAGCGCTTTTATCAAAAATACCTCATTAAAGTATTGCGTTTTCAGCGCCAGGTATTAGTTACGGTATTGGCTTTATTTCTTTTCGCGTTATGGGTAATGTCGCGTTTCGGTGGTGAGTTTATTCCTTCATTACCTGAGGGGGATTATGCAGTTGAAACCAGAGTACTACCGGGAAGTAATTTGGAAACCTCCATCGACGCAGTTTCCAAAGCCTCTCGTATTTTATTGAAAGAGTTTCCGGAAGTGCAGCGTGTGGTTGCGAAAACAGGAACTAGCGAAGTGCCCTCCGAGCCATTGCCCATCGATGTTTCGGATATGATAATTGTGCTAAAAAATCGAAAAGAATGGACATCTGCACGTACGTATCATGAATTGGAAGCCAAGATGAGTCAAGCACTGGAAGTGATACCCGGTGTTACTTTCAGTTTTCAGTATCCTGTGGCAATGCGATTTAATGAGCTCATATCCGGAGCCCGACAGGATGTGGTGTGTAAAATATTCGGAGAAAATCTAGATACGCTAGCCTATTATGCCAATATACTTGGAAGAATCTGTAATAGCGTAGAAGGAAGTTCAGGCGTGTATGTAGAGTCTGTTTCAGGCTTACCGCAGATTACCGTGCGCTATAATCGTGCAGCCATCGCCCGATATTGTTTAAATGTGAATGACATTAATAGTGTTATCAATGCCGCGTTTGCGGGCCAGATCAGTGGGGTGGTATACGAAGGTGAAAAACGTTTTGATTTAGTAGTGCGGCTAAAAAATGAACGACGTAGAAATTTGTCGGATGTACAGCAACTTTTAATTCCTACACCACAGGGAACACAAATTCCCTTGAGTGCCGTAGCGAATGTACAAATTGAGGAAGGTCCTAATCAGATTCAGAGAGAAAACTCACAGCGCAGAATTATTGTAGGGTTTAACGTGCGCGGTCGTGATGTGCAAAGTGTCGTGCATGAACTACAGGAAAAAGTGCAGCAGCAAGTGAAATTCCCCTCTGGATATTATGTTACTTATGGTGGTGCTTTTGAAAACCTAGTAGAAGCCAAAGCTCGATTACTGATTGCAGTGCCGGTAGCGCTGGCATTGATTTTTCTCTTACTATTCTTTGCCTTTCATTCTGTAAAGCAGGGATTGTTAATATATACGGCCATACCGTTGTCGGCAATTGGAGGTATCCTGGCTCTGGCAATACGCGGTATTCCGTTCAGCATTAGTGCCGGCGTAGGATTTATTGCATTGTTTGGTGTGGCGGTGCTCAATGGTATCGTGCTTATAGCAGAGTTTAATCGTCTTAGAGCGGAAGGTTATAAAGACCTGAAGCGTATTGTAGTACAGGGAACGAAAATTCGTTTGCGTCCCGTGTTGATGACAGCCACTGTGGCATCTTTAGGTTTTTTACCCATGGCCATAAGTACGGGAGAGGGGGCTGAAGTGCAAAGACCACTAGCTACAGTGGTTATTGGAGGCTTACTCATAGCTACTTTTCTCACATTATTTGTATTACCCATTTTGTATATCATGACGCATCAGAAAGCATTTCGCTTAAAAGGAAAGAAAGGGATTGCAGTTGTATTTGTATTTGTATTATTACTGTGTTTTGTAACGCAAGCTCAGGTGCCCATTACGCTGCAACAGGCCATAGATACAGCTTTGGCCAATAATCTCACTGTAAAGAATGAGCGGTTGAAAAGGGAGTATCATCAGCAATTAATTAAGTCCGGAGCAAATATACCCGCTACAAATCTGGTAGGAGAGTATGGCCAAATGAATAGTATTTATACAGACGCTAAACTGGGTATATCGCAGACAATTAATTTCCCTACGGTATATTCTAGACAAAAGGAAGTACTGAATGAGGAATGGAAAAGTAGTGTACTTCATGTGGGTATACAGGAAGCGCAGCTGAAAAAACACGTTACACAAGTGTTTTTTACGTTACTTTATCTACGGCAAAAGAAAAACTTACTTCTCAAAAATGATAGCATCTTTAGTGAGTTCATGAATAAAGCTGCCCTTCGGTTTAAGGCCGGTGAGAGTAATGTGCTCGAAAAAACCACCGCCGAAAATCAGCGCGGACAAATTGCTTTACAATTAAAACAGCTGGAACAAGATGTGGCAGTAGTACAGCTACAATTTCAACTGTTGCTCAATACCACAACCCCTTTTGTGCCAACTGAAGCAAACACTGCTCTTCCTCGATTGCTCGCCTATGAGGTGGGACACTTGCCGATGCATCCTGAAGTGCGTTATTGGCAGCAGCAAAAAGAATTGGCTGAGGCAACTACTAAGCTCGAGCGATCCAAATTATTACCTGAACTTACTTTGGGTTACTTCTTAATAGGGATGAAAGGGAATGGTGCTGATGATAAATGGTATTCCGGAGCATTGCGTTTTCATTCGGGGCAGATAGGACTGGGAATCCCTTTGTTTAATGGCGGTCAAAAAGCCCGAATAAGGGCTTCCGCGATCAATGAAAAAATTGCAGCTACTCAGTATGAGGTGCAACTGCAAAATCTGGAGAGTGGCTATAGGTCTGCTTTAGAGCAGTATAAAAGACAGGAAGAAATGGTGGCATATTATGAGCGCACTGCATTGAAGCATGCCGAAACTATAGTTGAAACAGCTAACAAGCAGTTTTCAAATGGAGAGATTAATTATCTGGAATATGTGCTGTTACTAAATCAGGCAACAGAAATTCAGATCAATTATGTTGAAACCATTAAAAACCGAAATCTGGCATTAGCCGAACTTTATTATTACATTAATCAGTAGCACGATAAGATGAAAAGGAATTTTTTATTTATACCCATCGTATTGTTTTTATTATCCTGTAGTGAAAAAAAACAGGAAGCTGATATTCCCAATGAGCCTGCTGAGGAAAATATGGTGGTGCTTACTCCGGAGCAATATAAGAATGCAGGGATTGATACCGGATCGCTGATGCAGAAAAGTATTTCGTCCTTGCTGAAGGTGAGCGGTAAGATTGATGTTCCGCCACAAAGCCTAGTATCGGTAAGTGTGCCGATGGGCGGCTACCTCAAGCACTCTAACTTATTACCGGGGATGCATGTCAACAAAGGTGATGTGTTGGCAGTATTAGAGGATGTTCAGTACATACAGTTGCAACAGGATTATCTAACATTGAAGGCGCAACTGGCGCTAAACAAAAATGAATACAATCGCCAGAAAGAGTTGAATGAGAGTAAAGCCAGTAGCGATAAGGTATATGAACAAGCTAAGGCTAATTATGAGTCGCAATTGATTGCTGCTAAGGCTGCTGAAGAAAAATTAAGGCTGATTGGTATTAACCCGAATACGCTTACTGCAGATAATATTTCTAAAAGCATCAGAATTTATGCACCTATTTCAGGATATGTGTCAGCTGTGAATGTGAATATTGGCAAGTATGTAAATCCGAACGATGTGCTTTTTGAATTAATCAATCCTGATGATATTCATCTCGCGCTTTCCGTGTTCGAAAAAGATGTGGATAAACTTTTTATTGGTCAAAAGCTGGTAGCTTATACCAATACGCATCCGGAAAAAAGATATGACTGCGATATAATTCTAATTAGTCGAAATCTATCGGAACAAAATGCTGTAGAGGTGCATTGTCATTTCGATCGGTACGATAAATCGCTATTGCCCGGCATGTTTATGAATGCTGAAATTGAATTGAACGCTCAAAACGCTACGGTGCTGCCCAGCGATGCAGTGGTGCGCTATGGAAATAAACAATACGTTTTTATATCAAAGGGAAATTATGCTTTTGAAATGATAGAAGTTGCGACAGGTAGTGAGGAGGAAGCGTATACTGCCGTGAGTATACCAGATCAGCTAGCAAATCAATCTTTTGTAATAAAAGGAGCTTATAATTTGCTCATGGCCTTGAAGAATAAAAGTGAGGACTAAAATGATTGAATTTCGATGGGGATAATGTATACTTTCCCTAATTTCACTTTTAAATGAAAAGTATCAAAAAGGCAACTTTTACAGCAGTAATTGATATTATAGGGATTAATCCCTTTGTTTCTCTTCCGGAGCCGGTTTGGGAAGGTGTTTTTCGTCAAGCGCAGAAAGAGAAAGGACCTATTCTTATAAGAGGAACCATCAATGGGAAACCTTTCCGGCAAACACTGGTTAAGTTTAAGGGTGCTTGGCGGCTTTATGTTAACAATGTTATGCTCAAAGACTCTCCACGACGTGTAGGGGAGGCGGTGGAACTTTTTGTCGAGTATGACCCTGAACCGCGTACTATTGCACCCCATCCCGATTTTATCAGAGCACTGAATCAGCACAAAAAGGCTAAACATGTATTTGAGCAGCTTCCCCCTTCTCTACAGAAGGAAATAGTACGATATATTGCTAATCTGAAAACCGAAACGAGTGTACAAGCTAATATTGAAAAAGCCATCGGGTTCTTAACCGGTAAGAACAAATTTATAGGCCGCGAGCCAATTCGCTCTTAGAAAAATAATTAGAAAGAGAAGATTGATGTAGGTTTGTATGTATGAGCAGCCGTTTTTCCATATCCAGGTTTAGGAAGAGTTTGTGCTATGCATGGGCCGGACTTAAAACAGCTCTACGCTCTGAACAAAATCTGCGTTTTCATTTAATAGCGACGGTTGCAGCAATGATACTGTCGTTTGTCGTATCGCTTTCCCGTGTTGAATTTGCCCTAATTATTATTTGCATTGGATTAGTGCTTGTGGCAGAGCTGGTTAATACAGCCATTGAAAAACTATGTGATAAGATAGCACCTTCTCTGGATGAGCAAATTAAGTTGATAAAAGATTTATCCGCTGCTGCAGTACTATTAGCGGCCATTACAGCTTTTATTTGTGGTCTTATCATCTTCCTGCCCAGAATCTTTTCATTTCTGTCTTAGGGAACTATCTATTCATGTAATTTTCAATACGATTAGCAATTGAGGCAATAACAACTGTTAGTTTTATTAATTAAATGTGCATAATTTTTAAAAACTAACGGAACAGGATGGTAATTAGGTTAGATAAGTTTAAATTTGCGCCTCACAATTTTAAACAATAATCAATTGGCAATGCAAAGAGTTTACAATTTTTCAGCCGGCCCTTCTGCTCTTCCGGAAGAGGTTTTAAAGAAAGCACAAAGCGAGTTGCTGTGCTATGGTACAAGTGGTATGAGCGTAATGGAATTGAGCCATCGCTCGAAGGACTTTATAGCCATTTTTGAGTCGGCAGAAAGTTTATTGAGAGAATTGATGCGTGTGCCGGACAATTACAAGATATTATTTCTACAAGGGGGCGCTTCATCGCAGTTTGCGATGGTACCGCTGAACTTGATGAATAAAAATAAAAAAGCGGATTATGTAAACACAGGTACTTGGTCTACAAAAGCTATTAAGGAGGCAAAGCGTTATGGTACAATAAACGTGGTAGCTTCTTCAGAAGATAAAACCTTCAGCTATATTCCTGAGCTGGATCCTTCTAAATTTGATAAGGATGCGGATTATTTCCATATTACTACCAACAACACTATTTATGGAACTCGTTATGCCACCTTACCGGATACCGGCAATGTTCCGTTGGTAGCAGATATGTCTTCTGATATTTTGTCTAAACCATATGATGTTTCCAAGTTCGGCCTTATTTATGCCGGAGCTCAGAAAAATCTGGGACCTGCAGGTGTGACTGTGGTAATCGTAAGGGAAGACCTAGTAGGAAATGCTATGGAATTCACACCTACCATGTTCAACTATAAAGTGCATATTGATAGTGATGGTATGTACAATACCCCGCCCACATTTGGAATTTATATCATGGGCCTAGTATTGCAATGGGTAAAAGAACAGGGAGGTGTTGAAGCATTGGAAAAAATCAATAATGAAAAAGCCAACACACTTTATAATTTCCTAGACGAGTCTTCGCTCTTTAAGAGTACTGTAAAAGGTAAAGATCGTTCTATCATGAATATTCCTTTCGTTACCGGTAATGAAGAGTTGGATGCTAAGTTTATTAAAGAAGCTACAGCTGCCGGATTTGTACAACTGAAAGGACACCGTAGCGTAGGGGGTATGCGCGCCAGCATTTATAATGCTACCCCGCTGGAAGCAGTACAGAAGCTGGTGGAATTCATGAAGAAATTTGAAATGGAGAATAAATAATCTTTAACGACTAATCAACATACAAGAGAATGAGCTATACCATAAAAACTTTAAATAAAATCTCTCCCAAAGGCCTCAGTAAATTTGGGGAAGGATATGTATTAGATGACAATGCTGCTAATCCGGATGCGATTCTGGTAAGAAGCGCGTCTTTGCATGAAGTGGAGTTTCCAGAATCCTTATTGAGTATTGCCCGTGCCGGAGCAGGTGTAAATAATATTCCTATTGATAAATGTGCCGAAAAAGGTATTGTGGTGTTTAATACACCTGGTGCCAATGCCAATGCTGTAAAGGAACTGGCTATTGCGGCTATGCTGATTTCTTCTAGAAAAATTGTAGACGGCATCAACTGGGCCAATTCTCTTACTGAGAACGTAGCTAAAGAAGTAGAGAAAGGAAAAGCTCAGTTTGTAGGGCCGGAAATTGAAGGAAAAGTACTGGGGGTTATCGGATTGGGTGCGATTGGAGTACTTATTTCCAATGCTGCAGTAAATTTAGGTATGGAGGTGCTGGGATACGACCCCTACATCTCTATTGATGCTGCATGGGGACTG